>JAYGCF010000045.1:0-14843 GCA_046583495.1 Dehalococcoidia bacterium | reverse complement strand
CTCGCCTCTTATAGACGAAACACCGGTTCAGGAAGTCGCATTCTCCGCAGAGCAATCCAGAGGTTCTGGAGAGCGGATGATCATATTGGCAGTAGTTCTAGGCGCCATTTTGATGCCGCTGAATTCCACTATGATCGCCGTAGCCCTTCCCGAGGTGACCAACGATCTTGGGGTAACAATCTCTCGTTCCGCTTGGCTCGTGACCGCGTACCTTGTTGCAATTGCATCGTTACTGCCACTGGCCGGAGACCTGGCTGACCGTTTCGGGCGTCGACGTATGATCCTGTCCGGGCTGACTGTTTTTGGACTTGCGTCTGTCGGAGCCTCGATCTCACAAAACTTTGAGACTCTACTAATATTTCGGATACTCCAAGCCATGTCTGGGGCTATGGTTTTACCAGCAGGCTGGGCAGTGATGCGAGAGGCGGTGCCAGAAGTTCGAAGAGCTTTCGCGTTTGGACTGACCGGTTCAATGATCGGTCTTGCAGCAGGAGTCGGGCCACCACTCGGTGGCTTACTCACAGAACTGGCAGGGTGGCGCGGGATTTTCTATGTCAATATTCCTGTAGTGGTCACTGCGATAATCATGGGATGGCGAGTGCTACCGCAAAATCCACGGCGATCTAAAGCTGGTTCAAAGGGTCGATTCGATTTCTCAGGCGCTATCCTGCTCCCGATCGTGTTATCTGGAATGGCCGGCGTACTTATGGCCATCTCCAGAGGAGCGCCTTGGTTAATCATTGGGTTCGCAGTAGTTGGATTAACTGGTATAGCTCTGTTACTGGTAAGAATAGAGAGCAGAGCGAATTCTCCAGTCCTCCAAGCTGGTTTATTTCGGATACGTGGTTTTACCGCCGCAGCAGGTGGCGTCGCGTTCAGCAACATGTCAATGTACGTAACATTGTTAGCGGTCCCACTCATGCTGACGGCTAGAGGTAACTTCACCGACCTTGAGATCGGACTTGTTCTTACAGCTCTTTCCATTGCATCGTTTGTCGTGTCTCCCGTGGCGGGCCGGTTCGCAGACCGACTAGGTCGCCGATTGCCGACGGTGTTCGGAATGACCATAACCACGTTGGCTGCCTTACCAATGGCGGTCCAAGGGTCTGACATCCCTGTTCCTCTATTGGTCGGCAGTTTAATAGTGTTTGGAATCGGCTTCGGGATTGCGAACCCGGGCATGCAAACTGCTGCATTGGAGGCTGCACCGAGCGATCGCGGGGCAGCGGCATCGGGCGTGTACTCTACTAGTCGTTATTTCGGAAGTATTGTCGGATCTGCCATTCTGGCTGGGTTGATTGGCAAGGACCATACTGACCCATCTGGGATTGACAGTGTCTTCATACTCGTTCTGATCTCATCCGGTGTTTCGTTGTTATCGGTAATGGCCCTGACTTCCAGACGACCCCACTAGACTCCATCTGATGTCCAGAACGTAAAAAACGCGCAGACTGGTCGGAACATAACTGGCCGATTGGGTGACCTTAAAGGGTAGCTAATGCTCGCTTGGTCGCAGCGATAGTGTTGGAGATGTCTCCATCTGTATGAGCCAACGACACAAACCAGGCCTCAAACTGTGACGGTGGCGGATACACCCCTTCCTGCACTATGGCGTGGAAGAACTTCCCGAAACGGTCCCGGTCGGTCGATGACGCAGTATCCATATTGTTAACCGGACCGTCAGTGAAGAAAACCGTCAAAAGCGATCCAACCCTGTTAATTGTGGCTGGCACGCCCGCCTCTGTGAACGCTTCTCTAAGTCCTTTAGCAAGGGCAGATGCCTTGCGATCAAGTTCTTCATAAACACCGGGTCTCGCAAGTTCTTCTAGGGTCGCGATGCCCGCAGCCATAGCAACTGGGTTTCCAGAAAGTGTCCCCGCTTGGTACATGGGACCAAGTGGGGCAACTGTATTCATGATCTCTGCGCTTCCGCCGTACGCGCCAACCGGTAATCCTCCACCGACTATCTTGCCAAGACAAGTAATGTCAGGCATCACATCGAAGATAGACTGTGCGCCTCCCAGTGCCGCCCGGAAGCCCGATATAACTTCATCAAATATAAGGAGAGCACCGTCCTTTTCGGTGATGCTCCTAAGGCCTTGAAGATAGCCGTCAACCGGCGGGACAACACCCATATTCCCGGCAACAGGTTCAATGATGACACCGGCAATTTGTCCAGAGTTATCAGCGAACGTTTTCTCGACCGTTGCTAGGTCGTTGTAAGGCACCACAAGAGTGTCTTTTGCATAGTCCGGATGAACTCCGGCACTATCTGGTATCCCGTGTCCAGCGGCCGCCGATCCTGCAGAAACCAACAACGCGTCGTCATGTCCATGGTAGCCGCCGTCAAACTTCATAATCTTATTGCGACCGGTGTACGCCCTCGCCAATCTCAAGGCAGACATCGTGGCCTCTGTCCCAGACGAAACAAACCGGACCATCTCAATTGATGGTACTGCCTTCACGACGATATCCGCCATCTTGACCTCAGCTGAGGTCGGGGCACCGAAACTGGTTCCTCTCGACACAGCGGTCTGTACAGCCGATATCACTGCAGGGTGAGCATGCCCGAGAATCATTGGGCCCCAGGAACACACATAGTCAATGAGTTCGTTTCCGTCTTCATCCCATATATGGGAACCTTCAGCCCGATTAAAGAAAAGTGGTGTTCCCCCGACTGAGGTCCACGCTCGCGCTGGACTGTTTACCCCTCCGGGAATCAGTTTGCGAGCGCGATCGAACAACTCCTGCGAGCGAGAGGTATCCAAGGGTTTTCACCTGTCCGTCTAGCTAGTGAGTTTTCGTTTCGGTAACACGAGAATATTGCTTCAGTAACGATCTCAATGTCCAGTTAACGATCGTCATCCTTCTCGATTGTTTCCAACTCGATAATTGGCCTTATCTCAGACTCCGTATCGGGCAGGTCGAATAACCGAGATACAGCACTCGCTACTTCATCATCGTTGCCTTTACGGAGAAAGGTAATTGGATCAGCGAGAATTTTTGATACAACGGACTTTGTAAGCGATCCGATCACTGATCGTTGCTCATCTGTCAGCCCTGTAAGCCTTTTGAGACCATTTTCTAACTCTCGCAACCGAATTTCTTCAGCGTGAGCTCCCAGGGCGCGGATAACAGGCTCCGTGGTGAGTGCAGTAAGTGACTCGTTGAAGTGCACCACGTCTCTGTCAATGATCGTCTCTGCCTCAGCCGCAGCATCTGCTCGTTCTGCGCGATGTTCATCCGCTATCGCCTGAAGGTCCGGCAGTCCGTACAGTGTAATCCCGGGTATAACTCCGACCGATGCATCAACGTCCCTGGGCATCCCAAGATCAAGTAACACTAGAGACTCTCTTGAGTCTCCACGCGCTTCTTTCACCATATCTGCCGTTATGAGAACTTCCCTCGCAGAGGTTGCCGATATGACCACATCGGCTTTGGCAAGTGCCGAAGTCAGTTCCCCTCGTAAAATCCAATCACCACCTAGCTCTTTGGCGATACGTTCAGTTCGTTCGGCGTTTCTACCAACAACGGTCAACTGACCAGCACCCATCCGTCCCAGTGTACGCGCAGCCAACTTGCCGGTTTCACCAGCTCCCAGAAGCAATACTCGTCGGTCATTAAGTGACCCAATTGCGCGTTCTACCAGTTGCACACCTATGGAACTAATCGTCAGGCGACTTCTTCCGATTCCTGTGACCTTTCGAATACGCCTGCTACTGCGGAGTGAAAAGTGAAAAAGTCTAGATAGAGGTGTGTCTACAGATCCAGCCTCACCTGCTAATCGAAGCGCGGTTTGTACCTGCCCACCAATCTGATGCTCACCAATAACCATCGAATCAAGGCCGCAGGTCACACGAATTGCGTGCCTAACAGCCGCATCACCTTCGTGAACATAGAGGGTGGCTTCCGCTTGGTCTTCACGAAGACCAGTCATATCACCCAGCACATTCGTCAGACGGGTACGAGCTAATTTCAGATTGTCACCGGTCGTGTAGACCTCAGTTCGGTTACACGTTGACAGGACCAAAGTTTCACCGAGCTGTTGTTTCAGCTTGGCAAGAAGGTCAGGAAGGGAACGGTCGTTGACCGAGACCCTTTCCAGTAATTCAGTTGAAGCAGTCCGGTAATTCAACCCGGCTACGAGGAAAGTCAATGTAGCTCCGTGTAGTGCGAGACAGCCAGCAAACTCTAGCACAGCGTGACGAAAGTCACAAAGAATTTCAAGGTGTCTACGTGCTACTATCCGCGCTCGCAGTGGGTGACGTGTGATGGAACCGAGAAAATTCCCGCTAATATCCGGGTCAACAGACCCGGGATAATTATTGTGACCCGGAGAGTACCGTTGAATCTAGATATCAAAAATCCGGTTGACCGAGGCTATGTGCACCCAGAACACCTAGTCACGACGGACTGGTTGGCCGACCACCTGGGCCTGCCCGATGTAGTGGTGGTTGATCAGGATTTGCCCGATAACTACGCCCGAGTCCACATCCCTGGTGCTGTTGTTTACCAGGATCATTACTTCAAAGAGTTGTCGAACACGCCGCATATACAAGATGCTAAGACCTTCGCATTAACGATGGAGTCTCTTGGAATAGGCGACAACACGACCGTTATTGCCTACGACTCTGATGGCAACCACGTTGCGGCCCGGCTCTTCTGGGCTCTTAAGTACTACGGACATGAAGATGTCAAAGTTCTTGACGGTGGCTTCCCGAAATGGTTGGCAGAGGGCAAACCCCTGTCACGTGAAGTGCCAATCCCAGGGGCCGTTACTTTCACATCCAGACCGCAGGCCAGTGTGTTCTCAGATAAAGATGAGGTCCTCGCCTGCACCACCGACAGCAATGCAATCATGCTAGATGTGAGGACAGACGAGGAATGGAACGGGACTAACAGGCGGGGGACAGCACGTGGGGGGCGTATCGGAAACTCGGTTCACCTTGAGTGGAAGGACTTCCTAACGGAAGGCGACGTACCAGTCATCAAGCCAGCGCACGAATTGAGACAACTGCTCGAAGCGAACGGAGTTACCCCAGAAAAGAAGGTTGTAGCGTACTGACAGGGCGGCATCCGTGCGTCGCACGGATTCCTGGTCCTTAAGTTACTCGGATACGAAAACGTTCAGGTGTACGACGCATCTTGGCGCGAGTGGGGCAATGCCATCGGGTACCCAGTCGTTAATTAAGACAAATTGCGCCAAAGTTAAGTGGCACAAGTACTCATCAATGCTCCGTTGAGTGGCATTAGAACGAACATGGTCCGCGAACTAATTCGTAAGACAATACCTCTACTGTCGATCGCGATAGTGTCCATTTTGGTCGTAACGGCATGCGGCGAAAGATTCAGCGAAGTAACTT
This sequence comes from Dehalococcoidia bacterium, assembly GCA_046583495.1. GTDB lineage: Bacteria > Chloroflexota > Dehalococcoidia > Lucifugimonadales > Lucifugimonadaceae. Next base: position 9,480 of record JAYGCF010000045.1, on the reverse strand, counting down.
CGAGTGAAGATGCTGACAGCGCTACCCGTAATGGTTCTGTACAAAGCTCTTCACTTCCTGAGATCACAGGTATTTCCGGCTGGATTAATTCGGAGCACACCAGCGTCGAAGCCGAAATAGCACGTGGCAACGTGGTTCTCATTGACTTCTGGACTTACACATGCGTCAACTGCCTCAGAACCATGCCTTACTTGAAGGCTTGGTATGAGAAGTATTCAAACAATGGATTGATCATCCTAGGCATTCACTCCCCCGAATTTGAGTTCGAACAGGATCCCCAAAATGTCCAGAATGCGGTGGACCAAATTGGAGTCCCATGGGCGGTAGCACTAGACAACGATATGGAAACATGGGGTAACTTCGGGAATCATTTTTGGCCCGCCAAATATTTGTTCGGGCCCGACAACAATATTGTCTATTCTCATTTTGGCGAGGGCGACTACGCTGAAACGGAGCTAGCAATCCGTGAACAGCTAAAAGCAGCGGGTCACGACATCACAGATATCCCTTTCGACCCACTCCCGACAAATGTTCGTCATGAAGTGACAACCAGGCAAACTAGAGAACTATATGGCGGATACCATAGAGCTTACTCTCAGCAAGGCATATACAACGGGCACGAGGATTACTACTCCGGCCCAGATCAAAAGATCCAATACCAGGACCCCGGAGATACTATTGATGGTAAATATTTCCTCATGGGTCCATGGGAAAACCGATCTCAATCGATAGTCCACGGAAGAGAAGACCCAGGCCTTGAGGACTACTTGAGGGTTCCTTTTAAAGCCAGTAGTGTGAACATTGTGATGGAACCGGCAGGCCCAGAGCCATTCGAGGTCGTGGTTGATCTTGAGGGCACACCACTCACCGTCCAACAGGCTGGAAAAGACATCGTTTTCAAAGACGATGGAACCACAATTCTCGAAGTGTCCGAACCACGAATGTACGCGGTACTTGATTCCCCAAAATTCTTGGAGTCCAATTTATTCTTCCGGTCCACCTCGGATAATTTCGCTGTGTTCGCATTTACTTTCGGTAAATATCTGAAAGCAGACTAGGGATGTAACCAATGGGACGATTTCCACACAGGGTAGGTGGATCAGTCTTTCTCGTCGCGTCCGTTACCGCAATAGCGTTTATGGGATGCAGTGGTGACACTGGTGGTATTTCACACAAAACTCTCAGTCCCGATTTAGAGACTGAAAGTTCCACACTCTCACACACTGACAGATACACACAGAGGAATGAAGAAAACGGGCTAACTACAATCCTTGCAACGACAGATATTGGGGTTGGAGAGAGCCGGTTTGCCTTCGTTTTGACCCAACTAGAAGGCATCGTGAAATTTCCCGTTATCACCGTTAAGACATTTCACTATCCAAACGGGTATGAGGATATTAGGGAAGGACCGGTTGAACAAAAATTCGCAACGTTCCGTGAATTCCCTTTTGGAACAAGAGGTGTCTATTCAGTTGAGTACAACTTTGATCGTCCCGGAAAATGGGGAGCAGAAGTGTCTTTCCCTAGCGACACCGGAATATCCCTTACGACGGAGCATTTATTCAACGTCAGAGATTCAACCCTGGCACCAGCAGTCGGAGAAAGTCCACCAAAAAGTCGTAACAACACGTTGGATGACGTAGATTCGGTAAGTCAGCTTACGACTGGGACACTTTGGGATCGTGAGTTATACGACCTATCGATACCTGAAGCACTCGAGTCGGGTAGGCCCTTTACCGTGGTGTTTGCCAGTCCTGCCTTCTGCACAACTCCAGTATGTGGCCCTCAAGTGGAAGTCATAAGTGAACTGAACATGAAGTTCGGAGACCGCATGGATTTCATCCACGTAGATCTGTTCATCAATCCACATGAAATCCAGGGTGATGCAGATCTAGCTATTCGTACTCCCCTGCTCAAGGCATGGAGGATATTTACCGACGAATGGACCTTTGTCATAAACGAGTCAGGAAAAGTGACTGGTCGGTTTGAGGGTTTCGCCCCATATTCCGAGATCGAAGAGACCATCGTAGCGACGCTACGCGAAGGTTAAAAAAACCTTCTATACGAGACAGGGGTTGATATCGCGTACCTATATCTAGCATTAAATGAAAGAGGAATTTGTGCCCGAACCCTTACGTCTGACATCTGAACAGACAAGCACTATGTTCGATCTAACAAGGCAGATGACTTTGATCGAATCACCGACATCCGACAAGGCATCTAACGACCGGCTAATCTCATTTGTGAATGAGAAATTTGAGACTCTTGGTGGAACAGTAGAGATCAACTCTCAGTCTGATTTTGGTGACCACCTTGTCGCTCACTGGCCAGGTGCCGGTAAGCCGGGACTGGTGATCGGGCATGTCGATACGGTATGGCCGCTTGGAACACTTAAGAACATGCGCTATCGAGAGGAAGATGGAAATATTTACGGCCCCGGAGTATTAGATATGAAAGCGGGTATCGCTGCCACAATCGCAGCGTTGGACCTGCTGAGAGAAACTGGTAACTGGCCAGAACGCGCTCTGTCCGTACTAGTTAACTCAGATGAAGAGGTAGGCAGTCCGAGTTCACGACAGTTGATAGAGTCAGAAGCGGCAAAGTCTGCATACACGATCGTGATGGAGCCTGGTATGGATTTCGCCCTCAAAACGGCCAGGAAGGGACTCGGTGAGTTCCGACTTCATATCGAAGGACGCGCCTCTCACGCCGGTGCCTTCCCCGAAAACGGCATTTCGGCCATAGAGGAATTGGCGCACCAGATTCTCCACATACAAAACCTCAAGGACTGGGACGCTGGTACTACGATCAACGTTGGACTCGTAGATGGTGGTTCGGCACGAAATACAATTCCTGCCGAGTCTAATGCAGTAATTGATGTCCGAATCACGTCAGACGAAGAAGGTCAACGAGTAACCAACGCGCTCTACTCTCTAAAACCGTTAAATCCTGCTGCCAAGTTACAGATGACAGGGCACCTTCACAGGCCACCTATGGAACGCGAAGGCCCTGTAGAACAACTGTTCAGGCAAGTACAGTCCATCGGAGCCGAACTGGGAATGGAATTAACCGAGTCTTCGACCGGGGGCGGCAGTGACGCTAATTTCACGGCAGCTCTAGGGGTTCCAACAATCGACGGAATGGGTGCTGTGGGTGAACATCCTCACGCCGACGGAGAGTACCTGGTTGCCGCAGAGTTACCTAAACGGGCAGAATTACTCGCCCATTGCCTCAGGATACTGTAGTCCGGCGAGACGATGTAGTCGGTTCGCTCTCTTCCGAATCGGACGGTGCAGGGTTCTTGCCAGCCGGTATTAACAACAAAGGATGCCCTGAAATCCTTACGATTTCGTCAGATGTAGACCCCAATATTGCCCGTTGCCACCCGCTACGAACTCTCGACCCGATTACAAGCAGGTGCTCCGGTTCGGAGTTCTGTATATCGATCAGCGTTCGTGCAACCGGCCCCACCAAGACACGGGTACTAACGTCAAACCCCTCTTGGGCCAGGCCGTCTGCCTTATTCTTGAGGTACTGTTCTGCCTTCTTTATGGCACTCTCAACAAACCGTGGGGCAGTACTGCCTAGTAACGCAGCTTGGTGAAACCCCGAAACCTCAGGAACGATACGAATGAGAGTTATCGACGCGTTCCCGGCACGTGCCAACTGCCTTGCATACGGTAAGGCTAATTCAGAGACCTTAGTACCATTTAGTGCTATCAGCAGCCGCGACAATGGCACATCTGTAGGATCTGATTTACGTGCTCGTTGACCGTTCAGTATCAACATCGGGATGGGTGAACGGACTCTTATTTTCTCGCTGGGTGATTCCATCAGATGTCTAACAGCCGGGATCGCCTCAGCCACAGCCAGTGCCATCAGATCGAAACTACCAACTGAAGCCCGGGCAACCACCGTATCGACCAGATCACCGGACGCTGTAGTAGAGCGTGTAGTGACGCCAACTCTTTCGAACTGTTCTGAGAGCTCAGCAAAATATTCTCTTGCCAGACTCTGAGCTCGGTCTGTCAACACATTCGGATATTCGATCTGCAGGTCACCCACAGATCGATCTCGAGTTGGACGCAGGACATGCAGCAGAGTCAGCTCGGAATCGCACCAATTCGTAACTTGAGCGAGGTAGGGGAGAATCCGTTCTGTGTTCTGAGATCCATTCATCGGAGCAAGAACGCGCTTGAACATGGATCTTGTTTGCCGCCGATTCCATACGGAAGCGCCGTGGACGCCCAGAAAATCTCCGATATCACCCCGGCACTCGCTCACCAATTCTAGCCCCCAACGTAGTTGCAGGCATTTGAGCCACAAATCACGTACGGACTCTGTGCGTTAGCGGCTGTGGAGGCTAGACTGAACTCTTCTTGATTCTCCAACATGGCGGGGTCGTCAATATTGCCCGGGGAATCAGTTTAGCGAACCCAGAGCTGATTCACGTGAGATCTTCTTTCCACATTGCCGATTAACCAATCCCAACTCGATGAAGTAGCCCTTTCCAGAAGTGAATATGAGGCGATCGTAGATCGTCTTGGCCGTGACCCTAACGAATTAGAGTTAGGCCTTTTTGGATCATTATGGAGCGAGCATTGCGGTTACAAGCATTCGAAGCCTCTTCTCCGTACATTACCTGGTAAGAGCGACCGTCTTTTGGTGTCCCTGGGAACAGAGAACGCTGGAGTCGTAGATGTCGGGGACGGATTGGCGATAGCTATGAAGATAGAATCGCACAACCACCCATCTGCGATCGAACCGCATGCCGGTGCAGCGACAGGCGTTGGCGGTATTGTGCGAGACATCTTCGCTATGGGAGCACGTCCAATAGCTCTACTGAACTCGCTGAGATTCGGCAAACCGGACAATCCCCGAAACAGGTACTTGCTTGACGGTGTGGTTAGTGGAATATCCTCTTATGGAAATTGCCTGGGGATTCCAAACGTCGGCGGTGAGGTTGTGTTCGCTTCGAGTTACGACGGCAACCCTTTGGTTAACGCTATGTGCGTCGGCCTTGTCGAAGACGGTCACATCATGTCGGCTCGTGCCGAGGAGCCAGGTGACGTTCTACTGTTAGTTGGTTCTGACACAGGTAGGGATGGGATCCATGGAGCCTCAGGATTGGCGTCCCGGACATTTGAAGAACAGAACGAACTTAGATCTGCGGTCCAAGTTGGCAATCCATTTCTTGAGAAGATTCTAATTGAGGCCTGTATGGAGGTTATACAGCTCAACAGCGTAGTTGGGCTACAGGATTGCGGAGCCGCAGGAATTACGAGCGGTGCCATCGAAATGGCTGAACGTAGCGATATGGGATTGCGATTGGATGTATCACGTGTCCCAAGACGGGAAGAAGGGATGACGCCATACGAGGTTATGCTCTCCGAGTCGCAAGAACGGATGTTAATTGCGGTGAAACCAGGTCGCGAGAACGAGGTCGAGGATATTTTCAGGAAATGGGACCTGCACGCCACCCAGATTGGCACGTTCCTTGATGGTGATTCGGTGGTCATCATGGACGGTGATGAGTTCCAGTCTGAAACGCCTATCAAGGCGCTTACTGACCCACCTGAGTACAAGTTCAATCCGCCGAAGCCAGAATGGATAACCAAACTACAGTCTGCCGATCTTGATTCGGCACCACTACCATCTGAAGCTGCCGTAAATCTTCTCTTGAAGTTACTGGCATCGCCCAACGTAGCCTCTAAACTTCCTGTGTTCAGGCAGTACGACCATCAGGTACAAACCAACACCGTGGTTGCTCCAGGTGGAGACGCTGCTGTACTAAGACTGAAGGGAAGTGGAAGAGGGTTGGCCCTGTCAACCGACGGCAACGGTCGAATTTGCTACCTGGACCCCTATGTGGGAGGCCAGATAGCCGTGGCAGAAGCTTGCCGAAATGTATCAGCCACCGGTGGACTCCCTGTAGCGATAACAGACTGTCTCAACTTCGGCAGCCCTGAGACCAAAGATGGTCAATATCAACTTGTCCAGGCTGTGGCAGGAATAAAGAGCGCCTGTGAAGCTTTCGGTATTCCTGTCATCAGTGGAAACGTGAGTCTTTACAACGAGGCTTCAGGCGTTCCGATATACCCAACTCCCGTCATAGGGGCTATGGGCATCTTGAAAGATGTCACAAAGAACGCTTCGGCCGGATTTACTGGCGACGGAGACGCCGTCTACTTACTGGGAGTAGATGCGTTGGAAGGAGAGGCAGGCACACTGGCCGGAAGTGAGTACCAGGATCTGTTCATGGACAAGATCAGCGGACAACCGATGATCAACTTGCGTCTTGAAGTAAACGTCCAGAAAGCCTGTCGGTCAGGAATTGAATCCGGGTTGATTGAGTCAGCCCATGATGTTTCTGACGGTGGATTAGCGGTCACTCTGACTGAGGCTGCTGTGATGGGTGACAGGGGAGTTAAAGTGGAGGTGCCAATCACCGGTCGTTGGGACGCTGCCTTGTTTGGAGAGGCACAGTCTCGCATCGTCGTAACGGTGTCATCGAGTAACACAGAAGTATTTGAGGCATTAATAGAGAAAAACAAGGTACCAGCGTTGTGGCTTGGCTTCACCGGTGGCAACCGAATTGTTATCGGCGATCTAGTAGATGTGGCACTATCAGATGCCGCCGATATGTGGGAAAACGGGTTCGAGACAGCCACGCGAGACTAATAGTTAACAAACGTTAGTAATATCTGTTTCGATAATTTGGATAGTCCCGACTACGTTTGACACCCATTAATCGCGATGCTAGATTTTTAACAGCGGTTGATGAACGCGAGTGCCAACAGGCGCTCGCTTTTCGCGCCCCCCCAACACCGAAAAAAAGGGGTCGACGAGTCCCGGAGGCTCAATTGCCTAGGTATGATTACAGGTGCACTAGCGACGCCTGCGAAAACGGCACTTTTGAGGTATCGAAACGTTACAACGATACCTCGGCGACCTTATGCCCCGTCTGCAGTGTTGAGGCAAAGAAATTGCTGTCACCCATCGCTGTCCATTTTAAGGGCAGCGGTTTCTACGTGACGGACAACCGGGGCTCCAACGGCGCATCAGGTAGCAGTTCGGACTCTTCTGATTCTAGCGAGAGTGAAAACAAAACTGATTCCAAAAAGTCCGATTCAAAGTCTGAGTCAAGCTCCAAATCCGACTCGTCGCCCTCTTCCCCCGCTGACCCAAAAAACAAATCTACTACCGCTTCGTCTTCTTCCGATTAGACCTTAGTCAATCACATAGAGAGCATTTAATTCGGGATACCATTTACTCGAATCTATTCAAGTGGTTGTAATGCAAGGAGTTCCTGGGTGCGAGCTGTCGTACAGCGTGTACAAAATGCGGCCGTAACGGTTGGAGGTAAGATCACAGGCAGTGCCGATACGGGACTCGCTATCCTCGTTGGAGTGACGCACGATGATGGTCCTGAAGAAGTAAAGTATCTCAGGGACAAGATAGTCAACTTGAGGATATTCCATGGCGACGAGGATGATATCGGTTTCGAGCGTTCGGCATTAGAGGTTCAAGCGGACATCCTCTTAGTGAGTCAGTTCACTCTCTATGCCTCAACCCGAAAGGGACGTCGACCCGGGTTTACTGAAGCTGCACCTGCACCGATATCAGAACCACTGTTTGACCAAGTCGTACAGGCCTTTAAAGAGACTGGGTTACGGGTGGAGACCGGGGTGTTCGGCGCAACAATGCTTGTGGAAATCGCGAACGATGGACCCGCAACATTTGTCTTAGATACTGCAGACCGTCATGCCCCCAGACGAGGTTAATCTACCCCCAGACTGGAGCCACTCCACTATGCGATTCGATCCGCAAATTGAACAGTTCATCCACGATAACCCTCAAGGGGTGATGACCACGTTCAGGCAAAACGGAATGCCACAACTCAGTATAGTGACTGTTTACCCGCGCGACGGCGGTGTGGGAATATCCATCACAGAAACTCGAACAAAATTCAAGAACCTTCTACGTGACCCACGCAGTTCCATTTTGATTTCACATGAAGACTGGTGGTCTGGATTCTTAGTGTTTGAAGGAAACATGGAGATGCAACACTCCGGCAACACAGATCCGGAAGAGTTACGTAAGGCCCGTCAAAACATCTTCAGTGCTACCACGCGGCGACGCAGCGCTAACTGGGACGATTATGACAAGAAGGTGGATGACGACAAGCGGGTTGCCATGATTCTGAGACCCAACCATATCTACGGATCGGCACTCCCGCTCATGAAGGCCTCATTAGGCTAGTTCCCGGCTATATATCCATATCTGCGGTTAACTTAGCCGTTTTCATAATCCAGAGCGATATTAAGCGCTCGCACAGAGTGGGTCAGTGCACCAACGGATATGAGGTCTACACCCGATTCTGCCGCAGCGCGCACCGTGGAAATATTGATATCGCCCGAGGCTTCCGTTAGTGCACGTCCGTCGACGTGTTTGACCGCCTCGGCCATGTCTTTCGGCGACATGTTGTCCAACAGAATAATGTCAGCTCCACCTTCGAGTGCCTCGGCAACTTGTGCCACAGTCTCGACCTCCACCTCTATTCGCAGATTGTGTCGAGCGTTTTTACGGGCAAGCCGAACCACCGCTGTTATGCCGAGTCCTTGAGACCCGAGTGCTTCAAGGTGATTATCCTTGATCAAGACCAGATCACCTAGGTTGAAACGGTGGTTTGCGCCACCACCAGCGGTAACTGAATACTTATCCAGTGCACGCAATCCGGGAGCAGTCTTACGAGTGTCTATGATCCTGGCATTGGTCCCTTTAACGGCTTCCACAAGCTCGGATGTCATGGTTGCGATGCCGCTCATGCGCTGCAGTAAATTTAAAGCTGTTCGTTCTCCCTTCAGGATGCCATTCATCGGCCCAGAAACTCGAGCTATTATCTGGCCGGGTTCAATGTGGAGACCATCTTCAAAAAGTGGGACTGCTTCAATTTTTGGGTCAACTTTTTGGAACACATGGCATGCCGCCTGCACCCCGGCCAGTACACCATTGTTTCGTACCACAAGATTCGCCACACCCTTCAGGTCGGCAGGAATAAGTGCGTCCGTGGTCGCGTCACCAAGACTTAGATCTTCACGCAAAGCGCGGTCAATCACATCATCCAGTGACGTGTACGGGAGATCTCCTAAATGGTTCACGATCTGCTCGGAAATGACTATTGATGACCGGTATTAACCTGCCACATCCAACATGCGCTGAAGTGCTACGCGCGCATCAGATGCGGTCTGCTCCGGAACTTTGATAGGGTTTATCACCAGGCCTGCCATGAGGCCGTCAAGCACCCACAGCAGATATGCCGGGTGAATGCGGTACATGGTGGCACAAGGGCATACAACCGGGTCCAGACAGAACACCGTTTTGTCCGGATTTTCGGCAGCGAGTCGGTTAACGAGGTTAATCTCCGTACCAATACCCCAAACAGATTCAGATGGTGCTTCAGACACCATTTTTACTATG
>JAYGCF010000079.1:0-57022 GCA_046583495.1 Dehalococcoidia bacterium | reverse complement strand
TTGTCACTCGTTGTCTGAGACTAGGCATCTCTATGCCGCCTCCGATCAACATGAAACGGATCTTGGTATTTTCACGCAAAATGGCAGCTGCATCTAAGAACTCATCAAAATTCTGTGCCAGCCCCATATTGCCAGCGTAGGAGACCACGAAAGCATCTTGTACCCCATGCCTCCGTGAGAATTCATTGTTCTTTGGAAGTACATTTATGTCGGTGGTGTCCACCCAGTTAGGAATATGGACCACCTTGTGAGGGGGGATTCCCTTGGCGAGGATCACCTCACGCATCGATTCCGAAATCACGAAAATCTTTTGTGCGGTCGTGTAAACGAATCTTTCGAGTTTATATAGCAGATATATGACGGAGCGATTTTTGATCACCCCCAGCCCTACTGCGATATCTGGGTATAGTTCCTGGACGTTGTATATGAAAGGTGCTCGGTGATAGAGACCGAGAAGCCATGCAACCAGGCCAACTGTGAGGGGAGGCGACGGTGTAAGTATTACATCCACACCTCGAGGGATGAACAGCCCAGCTATAAGGCTCAGTAGATGGAAAACCATCCAACCTATGACACGGTTAAGCATGCCTCCGGATCGAGATAAGGTTGGCGTGTGGTATACGGTGGCACCGTCAAGGACACTTTTTTTTAACAGCGGACCCCAGAAAGGCCGAATCGGCTGTAGTTCTTCAGCGAGATAGTCCCTGTTGTAATGGGGCGTAGTGGTAAGCACAGTCACTTGATGACCTTGCGCCACCAAGTCGCTTGTTAACTCACCCATTAGATGGGCTGTGGAGACGTTGTCTGGTGGGAATGTAAGGCTTAGAAGCAGTAGGTGAGTCATCGATCTAAGGCACACCTGTACGTGTGCCCTACTCCACGATCACAGGTTTGATGATTCAGGCTTGGTTTGCTTGGGCTTTTCACGGCCGTTCCGTTAAGACCTGTTGGTGCTTATACGCCACTGCGTCTCGGCGGGGTTAAGGACTCTGTGACCTAGAACAATGCGTGACACGATCTGAGATACGTTATCTGCCATGTACTCGACTGGCGGATTCCATGTCGTCTTTTGGGTGGTGACTAGTTTGACCGCTTTCAATACCGACTCAGGGTCGACATCGGTGAGGATGTTCGAACCCGCTTCAATTGTTTCTGGGCGTTCGGTTACTTCCCGAATAGTGACATTCGGAGTGCCGAAAATGCAAGCCTCTTCTTGAACTGTGCCTGAATCTGAAACTAGGCAGAAAGCGTGCTTTTCAAGTTGTACGAAATCGAAGAAACCAAAGGGTTCCAACAGTTCCACTCCGGTCATGTCGGGACACTCAGTCATTGTGTTCAACTTTGATCTCGTCCGGGGGTGGACCGAGTAGATAACCCGCTTACCGTGAGTCCTGTGCAACTCGGCAAGTGCACTCATCAAGTTTTTGAGCCGGGCGTCGTCGTCCACGTTTTCGGCTCGATGTGCTGTGACTAGGAAATACCCGCCGGTCTCTAATCCAAGATCGTCAAGCACGGAACTGGCATTTATCTGAGGTGCGTAATAGTCCAGGACCTCTTTGATCGGGTTCCCTGTTACGAAAATCTCCTCACGTCGGATGCCTTCAGCCAGAAGATTTTCCTTGCTGCGGTCTGTGTATGGGAGGAGGACAGAGCTTGAGTGATCAATAACTCTACGGTTGATTTCTTCTGGGACGCGATCGTCGTAGCAACGATTGCCGGCCTCCATGTGGAATACTTGGATGCCCATCCTTTTTGCGACAAGTGAAACCAGGCCGCTATTGGTGTCTCCCAGAATTAGTACGCGCTCAGGTTTTCGTTCATGGAAGGCTGCCTCTATGCCGGTAAGAATTTGTCCTATTTGTTCCCCGATTCCGTCAGCGCGTACACCTAGATACATATCTGGCTCACGGAGTCCAAGATCTGAAAAGAATAACTCGCTTAACCGGTTGTCATAATTCTGGCCGGTGTGCACAAGTGTGTGATCACACAAATTGTCCAGAATCGATATTAGACGTGACAGTCTGATGATCTCGGGTCGGGTTCCGAGTACAGTCATTACCTTCATCGGATCAACTCGCTTGCTGTTGAGGAGTCGTCTTCCAGCATCAACCCGTGGTCAATCAACATCTGCCGGGTGTTGTCTGCAGACAACACCCGGTTCTTTGAGCTGAACTCCCCATCTAACGCCGGGTTCTCGGGATATTCAGACGCATTATCTTCATCAGTTAATTCTGGCAACATGGGTCGAATGGCGTACCACGAACCTTCTAACCGGGTCCGTGGTGCTTCTTCCTCACTCACCATAGCCTCGTGGAGCTTTTCTCCCGGTCGGATTCCGATCAAACGAATGTCGATCTTCCGATCTCCGATCAAGGCAGTTGCGATATCTGTGACCAGTGCGGACGGAGCATCAGGGACAAATGTTTCTCCAGGTTTCGCGAATCGGACTGCAGCGAACAAGGTGTCGACGGCTTGATCCAGGCTAAGTAGAAACCGGGTCATATCATCGGTGGTGATCGTGACTGGGCCTCCGGCCTTTATCTGGTGATGAAAGAGAGGGATTACCGAACCTCTGGACGCCAGCACATTCCCGTAGCGTACACAGACAAATCGTGTGTAGGGAGTGCGCATGTTCGCCTGTATGAAGACTCGTTCCTGTAAGGCTTTAGTCATGCCCATAACATTGACTGGTTTGCATGCCTTGTCGGTGGATACACCAACCACGGTTGTCACACCAAGGCCATGCTGCTCGATTGCCTTCACGATGTTCTCAGCGCCGCCTATGTTCGTCTTGACGGCTTCATACGGAAAGTATTCGCAAGTTGGGACCTGCTTAAGGGCCGCGGCATTGAACACCACATCCGCATCTCGAAGAACTGAACTTACACTATCGAAATCTCTGATATCGCCTACCCAGAATTTTACCTTTCGTTCGAAATTCTGGAAGATGACCTCGTCAGTCGCAGAGGCCTTTTGGAGATAGTCGAGCCGCATCTGGTGTTGCTTGGCTTCGTCGCGGGAGAACACGGTAATGGCCTCGGGTTCTCCCATCTCTCCTGAAAGTAGTCTTGTGACTAGAAGTTGTCCCAAGGATCCGGTACCACCGGTCACCACGATATGTTTTCCTTGGAGAGGTTTGTGTGAAGATGTAGTCAAGGTCAAGACTTCCAACTCTCATATGGGGTTTGATCAGCCGCCAGTTCAGACACCATTTCCTCCCATGGAGGAACTGCCAATCCAGTGTCCTCTCTGAAACGATCTCCGACCAACGTACGGTCGATAACGATGTCTTCATCTTGTTCGATTTCGATATCCAGTCCATATGCATCACGTATCAGTAGTAACAATTCGTACTTTGATATCCATGGGCCTGAAACTTGATACATCCCGCTCATCTCTGGGTAACCCAAGATCAAATCTCTGACCAGATTGGCCATGCGGTTTGTAGTTAATCCCCCGTAGAGAGCCTTTGAGAAGCCTCGAACATATTTCCCGTCCTGTGATAGAAACCATTCGACTAAAGAAGAATTGTTGTACAACTCCCGACCGATAAAAGATGATCTGAGTGTGATTGATCCTGGCAACGAGACCTCGCCCAGGTACTTGGTGCGACCATATAAATCTTGAGCGTCGCTCGGGTCAGATTCTCTGTATGCGCCTTTGTCTCCATTGAAGACGCAGTCGGTGCTGAAGTGAATCAACCGCGCTCCTGTTAGGGCGCACTTTTCTGCGAGTAGGTGTGGGAGAAGTGAATTTATTGTTATTGATTGGATAGATTCGTGAGCATCACTCCGCTGTTTAATTATCCCGACACAGTTGATAAGTACCTCGGGTTTTATCTCGTCTAGCAGTAGCTCCACGGCAGCAAAGTCAGATGCGTCAATGCCGCCGATGAAATGACCGTCACTGCATAAATTGAGCGCAGACACAGGGCTTTCATGGACTGCCTGTCGGACTGTTGCGTAGGTATCAAATGGTTTGGTTGAAAGTGTCTGGTATATTTTGTGGCCCAGCATGCCTGCACCGCCCAGAATTAGTACCTTTGTCATATCAGGCTCGCTTCATCCATCGCCCATCGTACGTAATCTGATAGCCCGTCAGAGATGGTGATCGAGGGTTCGAACCCGAAGGCCTGTCTTGCTGCTGTTATATCGGCTTGGCTGTCCCGAACGTCGCCCGGTCGTTCAGGACCGTAACTTACCTTCGGATGCGCGGGTACTAGTTCGCTTAGTCTTGCTACTAGATCATTGATGGTCAGACGTGCGCCGCTGGCGATGTTGAAAGCACCACTCAGCCCTGTTGTCTCGGCCGCCTTGATGTTGGCCTGAACTACGTCTATTACGGATATGAAGTCCCGGGTTTGCTCACCATCCCCAAAAATTGTGATCGGCTCACCGTTGAGCATTTTGAATACAAAGATCGGGATTACATTACCGTAAGCATCAAAACGCTGGTTCCGCCCGAACACGTTGAAATAACGAAGGGCGATGGCTTCGATGTCGTAGAGCTTCGCATAAGCCAGGCAGAGTTTTTCAGAAGCCAGTTTACTTGCGCCATAGGGTGAATCTGGCTCAACCGGGTGGTCTTCGCTTATCGGCAACTTATGGAGTTCACCGAAGATGCCGGCGGAGGAACTGACCACTATCTTCCTCACATCAGCTTTTCTACAGGCCTCCAATACGTTAATTGTCCCGACCACGTTGATTTTCGAGTCCAGAGCGGGATTATCGATTGAGCGTTTGTTTCCAACTGAAGCAGCTAGGTGGAATACCGTGTCCACTCCTTCGAAAGCGGAGTTTAGACAATGCTCATCTAGGATTGAGACATTCTTGAACGTGATTTCTGGGAACGGTTTCAGATTGATCGTATTACCGCTTGATAGATCATCAACCACAATTACATCGTGGCCACGCGCAACTAGGTCCCCAACAATGTTGGAACCTATAAAACCAGCCCCACCGGTTACTGCGTATCGGGTCATATGAACCACATCTGCCTTGCGTCAGCCTATAGAAATGTTCGAGGATTTACCCTGATCAGAATGCTCTGTCCTTGAATGTACCCGATCATTGAAGAGACCTGCCCAAAGATAGATTCACCAGAATTTGGCTTATTCGAAATAATAACCTTCGTTTAGGGGAATTTTCCGCTTCGCTATCCTACTAGCGGTCTTGATCAGGACCGGATTATCCCTCGATACAATTTCTGAAACGAAGCTCCAAGCGTGTCTCTAGAGTAGGGTCCGGCGGCGAGATCTCGCGCTTTCACCTCCATTTTTCGTAACAGCGATGGATCATCTAAAACCTGTGTGAGCGACTTCGCGAACTCTTTTGGATCTAGATTTATTTCCATACCGGCGCCAGAATCCCTGATTGCAGGGAAGTTGCATTCCTTGGAAATAATTACGGGAAGGGATGCAGCGAGTGCCTCTAGAATCGCCATACTGAAACCTTCCCCGTATGACATGAGGGCGAATACATCGGCGCGTGATAAAGCAGTTTGTTTGGCTTCCCCGTAAATCGGGCCGATAAAGGAGACCTTTGATTCAAGGGATGCTGTCGATACCAATCCCCGGACTGTAGCACCATAACCTTCATCCGGCCCTGCAATGACGAGGTGCAGATCGTTCCGGCCATTCGTGGCGATCTTAAAACCTTCGACGAGTATGTCCAAACCCTTGACCCGGTTGAGTCGTCCCATGAAGAGGATGACTTTCTTGCCCTTGACCTCCGGGTGGATTTGGTCGAAATCATCGGGGTCGGGGAGGATCCTAAATTCAGCAGGGTTGACTCCAGCAAATATGACTTGGATATCAAAACCTTTTACATTGTCCGCAGTGTCCTGAGCCTCTCGTTCTGTTAAAGCATGAAAATGTGTTGAGAGCGCTGTCGAATGCCTCTGAAACATCGCTGAATAGACTCGTTTTTTAAGTCGCCCTTTTTCAAGCGCTATGGGGTTGTACCCACCATGTGGCGAAACGACTACGGGGATGTTATTTCTTACAGCAGCACGCGTGGCAACATAGTTTGGATGGTGCCAGAGTTCGTGTATGTTCACCACGTCAAATTGGTTTACCTTCTGGTCCAGTTCGCGCCGCATGGCGGGACTGTGTCCAGGCCAGTAATTTGCTAACCGTCCACGCTTGAACAGTTGGACGTTCGCATCCGGAGCTTGAATTGTCTGTTCAATGTCCTCAGGTGGAGCAGTTGCGAAAATTGTCGATTCGACTCCGATATCTTTAAGAGCAGAAGTTAAAGCGACAACGAATCTTGGCGGACCACCCAGCTCCGGCTCGAGCCCTCTGACTATGTGGAGAATGCGCATGATGTTGGCCCGTATTCATTTGAGGATAGGGACCCATTAATTACCGATTTGACTGTCCATCTCCGTAACGTAAAAAAGTGAAACCCGTTTTTTCCCATAGTTCGCGATTCAGCGTGGTTGTTGTATCGATAATTACTCGTCCGCGCATCAATTTAGCAAAACTACCGGGCTCCAAGTGTGAGTAATCGCTGTGTCCTACAACAAGTATGGCTATGTCAGCGTCACGAAGCGCAGTTTCAAGCGAAACAATTTTTGGGACGAAACTGGTCACGTAAGGGTCCGATACGGCCACAGATAAATCATCATCGTTCAGTCTCGAAACCAGTTCCTTGGTAGGTGACTCACGGGCATCCGTAACATTCGGCTTGTAAGCGGCCCCAAGGATGGCTATCCTGCCGTTTTTAACGGGACCGAGGACGCCGGAAGCCATGCCCGCGATGATCGCAGGTTGCCTGTCGTTTACGTCCCTAGATGCTTTGATCAACCCCGATGATTCCGGGTCGGCGTGGACAAGAAACCAAGGGTCTACCGGTATGCAATGCCCTCCGACACCGGCTCCAGGAGTGTGGAGATTCACACGAGGATGTCGGTTGGCCATCTCCAACACGGTCCATATATTCACCCCGACGGATTGGGACAGGTTGGCCAGACTGTTGGCTAAGGCGATATTTACGTCCCGATATGTGTTCTCTGCTAACTTCACTACCTCAGCGGTTGAAGCGTCTGTTTTGTGCAGGTCCCCGGTAACGAAAGATCGATATAAGTCAGCTGCCCTTAGCGTCGATTTTTTATCTATCCCGCCAATGATGCGATCGTTCTCCACGATCTCCTTGAACACGTTGCCTGGGAGAACTCGTTCTGGACAATAGGCGAGAGAGAAGTCCCTCCCTGCTTTCAAGCCGCTCTCTTCTAGTGTTGCAGCGATTTCATTCCGGATCGTACCCGGGGCAACCGTGGACTCCACAATGACCAGGTCGTCTTTCGTGATATGACCGGCGATTCCCCGGCATGCCTCAATTACAGCCTCAAGGTTCGGAGTTCGGTTGGTTTCTATCGGAGTTGGCACGGCAATCACGAATATGTTTGCGGCTGACACCGAGGTGGAGACTGTGAGTTGCCCATTCTGGAGCACTTTCCCCAAAAGCTCATTTAGGTAAGGCTCATTGTTGCCAGGGTTTCCACTCTGTATGTCGGTCACCACCGCCGAATTGGAATCAACCCCATGCACGTTATGTCCTTTACTTGCGAACATCACAGCGGTGGGGAGGCCTACATAGCCAAGGCCGATGACGTTGATATTACTCACGCGTTGTCAGCCAATTGTTCATGGCACTCACAATTCGTTTAGAGGCTAGTCCATCGCCAAACGGATTTTTTGAAATAGCCATTGCTTTGTACTTATCCTGGTCCGTTAGCAACTCGTGAGCAGCTTGTGATATTGCGTCTTTATTTACTCCGACTAGCCTGGCGCACCCTGATTCCACAGCTTCTTGTCTCTCAGTCACGCGTCGGGTCACCAGGATAGGTTTGTTCAATGCTGGCGCTTCTTCTTGGATTCCTCCTGAGTCCGTGATGATGAGATGAGCGCGACCCATTAACCAGACGAAACTCGGGTACGACGGCGGGTCAATCAGGCGCACTCTCTCGGCGGCACCAAGAATTCGGGAAGTAGATTCACGTACGCGTGGGTTTAGATGAACCGCATAAACGATCTCCACATCTTCGTGTCTATCAGCGATATGCAAAAGTGCACTGCAAATGGAGTCCAAATCCTGTCCGAAGCTTTCTCGCCTATGTCCTGTGACCAGTATTAAGCGACGGCCTGACTCAGATACGGTCAGAGAACGTGCGAGATCTTTGGGGATATCACTTAATTCCGGATCGTCATAAGACAACCGGTCTGTCCGGTCTTTCATCATGACAATTGCATCTACCGCAGTATTTCCGGTAACCGTGATTGAACTTTCATCCACACCTTCCCTAAGTAGATTTTGCCGGGTAGATTCTGTTGGGGGAAAATGAAGGTCAGCCATTAGATCAATGACGGCTCGATTCATTTCTTCAGGATATGGGCTGTATTTCTGACCGGTTCGAAGGCCAGCTTCAACATGCGCTATCGGGACCTGAGCGTAGTAAGCGGCTAACGCCCCTACCATAGCTGTGGTGGTATCACCTTGGACAACGACAATATCCGGGTCAACTTCTTCTATCACATTCGTAACAGTGGTAAGGGCTCGTGACGTGAGATCTGACAGTGTCTGATTGGCCTTCATCAGATTGAGATCGAAGTTGGGTTTAAGGTCAAATGCTGCGATAACTTGATCGAGCATTTCACGGTGTTGCCCTGTTACGCATATTGACAGATCGAGACCGCTGCTACGTTCGATCTCTTTCGCTACTGGGGCCATTTTTATTGCTTCGGGCCGTGTCCCGAACACCATCAGAACAGTGCGTTTCAAAGGATCAACATCCTGCTCATTATTGAGGGTTTGAGAGGCTCACGTTTTCCTATGCGCTGGCAACTCTGTTTCACCGGGGGTGCCTCGACTGGTCATTGATTGGCTACCCATGCTAGCAGCCGCCAATATAAATCCGGCTGGTTAAATCGGTCCCATTGCGCTAACAGTTAATTGACTCTTGAAAATTATTACTCTTTGAAACACGATTTGTCTGAAACATCAGAGAGTTGGGGTGCCCAATAAAAGAACGGATATGAGGATCTTTAATAGCGGTAAGTGGTTAACTCGAAATTCGACTCAGCCGAGCAAGTTAAAACTGGCAAACCGTCGTGTACGATTGGTATTCCAAATTTTACGGGCAAATCCGATCTAACTGCCCCCGCAGCAGGGACAGTGGTGGGTCTGACAGAAAGGCTTGAGTGGATGAACGTCCTCGTAACGGGAGCTGGTGGTTTTGTAGCTCCTCACGTGGCGAATGCGTTTCGAAATGCCGGGCACACCGTCAGAACAACAGATGCTCGACCTTTAGAGGCGGATTCAGAATCTATAACGGCCGACTTTACGGATTCACGGCAAGTTGATGATTTGATGAAGGGGATTGATGCTGTTTGTCACCTGGGCGGTGTGGGAGACGTTTATCTAGCTCTTGACCAACCAGAAGAAGCAGCTCTTGCCAATGTTGTCGGGACAGCGAATTTGCTTCGGGCAGCCAAGATGGCTGAAGTCTCGAAGTTCGTATACACCTCAACATGGGAGGTATACGGCGAGCCTGAATACCAGCCCTTGGACGAGGAGCATCGTTGCGAACCGGACCATCCTTACGGGATAACGAAACTAGCAGGAGAACGACTTTCGTTATCTTACGATGCTCTTAAAGATCAGCCTGTTGTAGCACTCCGACTCGGTACGGCCTTCGGAATCGGCATGAGACCTAATTCGGTTTTTTCTATTTTTATAGATAAAGCACAGCAAGGAGAGGCACTTACCGTCCAAGGTTCTGGCGCTCAATCCAGGCAGTTCACCCATGTCTCGGACATTGCTTCAGCATTTCTTTCAGCCGTTGAATCAGATGTCCGTGGGGAGGTGTTTAACATCGTAGCCGAGGAATCGATCAGCATTCGTCAATTAGCAGAGTTAATAGCTGAGGTGATTCCAACTCCGATTGAACAGGTCCCAGCAAGGACTGGAGATGTTGCCTCGGCAATAGTTAGCTCCAAGAAAGCCGAAAATCTCCTCAATTGGCGGGCAGTAATGGATTTTCGTTCTGGGCTGAGGGAACTGATACGACATAGACTCGATTCCTGACACCTTCTATCTCAACTATCTGGAGTGAGAAATTATTGTGGCTCTGGATATTCTTCTACGTTGGGACTCTCATGCTGTATTCGAAGGTCCCGGGCAATTGGATAATAAGGTCTAATGACGTGCACTTAACTATTGAGAACCACATTGAAATTTGATTCTAAGATATACATAGCGGGTCACCGTGGCTTGGCTGGTGCAGCTCTAGTTCGGTCTCTACATTCTGCAGGTTTCAGAAATCTGGTCACCCGTACGCACACCGATTTGGACTTGACCGATCAGGCGGCTACTCGCCGGTTTCTACATTCGGAGCTCCCCGAATATGTGTTCCTAGCTGCCGCTCTTGTGGGCGGGATCCACGCTAACTCTACAATGCCGGCAGAGTTCATCAGTACTAATCTTGCGATTCAGAGCAATGTTATTGAAACGGCCCATGACATTGGGGTAAAGCGACTGCTTTACTTTGGGTCCAATTGCGCGTACCCAAGAGAATCTAAGCAGCCTATGAGAGAAGAGTATCTACACACGGGCCATCTCGAACCCACGAATGAATGGTTCGCTGTGGCTAAACTCGCTGGTATGGCGATGGTTGATGCTTACAACAAGCAGTACAGCACCCAGTACATTGCTGCGATTCCTGCTGGTCTCTATGGCCCAGACGATAACTTTGCCGGAGATGCTTCTCATGTCATACCTGCCCTGATCCGCCGTTTTTACGAAGCGCGAAACAGGGATGGAGGTGATGGTGGATCGGTTCTGGTGTGGGGGACTGGCACTCCGGAGCGAGAGTTCCTGTACGTTGACGATATGGCCGAGGCCTGCCTTTTACTTATGAATATGGATGATGAAACTCTGGCAGAAGTCCTGGCCCCAAACAAATCTGTCATCAACATCGGTACGGGTAATCCTGTGACAATAAGAGAACTTGCTGAGACGATCCGAGATACGGTCGCCCCAGGAGCGAAGCTGGAGTTCG
Organism: Dehalococcoidia bacterium; assembly: GCA_046583495.1. Lineage (GTDB taxonomy): Bacteria > Chloroflexota > Dehalococcoidia > Lucifugimonadales > Lucifugimonadaceae. Next base: position 45,961 of record JAYGCF010000079.1, on the reverse strand, counting down.
ATCATAGTCGCCCTGATGGTTTCCCCAGGAAGGTCTTGGATCCGACTCGTTTGACGAAGTATGGATGGAACCCAACAGTTTCACTTTCCGATGGGATAGAGCGAACTTATCAGTGGTTTCTTAAAGCTAGAGAGGAGCAATCACTGCGTGTGGGCTAACAAACATAGTGCAAGAGGCCCGCAGCGTAGCGGCGTCTGGGGGTCGAACGGGTGAGCCAAGATAAACTCTGGGAAGAACTCTACAGATCAATGCTGCGTGTGCGACGCGTGGAAGAAAAAATCATTGATGTGTACTGGTCTGACAAGATTAAAAGTCCCGTACACCTGTCTATTGGTCAGGAGGCCGTTGCCACCGGTGTGTGTGAGGCCTTTGAACCTGAAGACATTTTGTTTGCCACGTACCGAAGTCATCATGCTTATCTTGCCAAAGGTGGTGACATGAACGCCATGATCGCCGAGTTATACGGCAAGGTCACGGGATGTGCCCGAGGCAAGGGTGGATCGATGCACTTGATTGATCCTGAACATGGTGTAGCAGGTACATCTGCGGTTGTCGGCACGACGATTGCCAACGCACTTGGATACGCTTTTGCCGTTAAATTGCGGAAAGAGAAAAAGGTCGTTGCTGTTTTTTTTGGGGATGGTGCTGTTGACGAGGGAGTCTTCCACGAAAGCATCAATTTTGCTGCTCTTAAGCAACTTCCGATTCTGTTTGTTTGTGAGAATAACCAGTTCGCCGTGCACTCTCCACACATCACAAGACGTCTCGAAGATAACCTGATTGACCGCGCAGGAGTTTACGGCGTGCCCGCTCAACGAATCGAAGGGAATGACGTACTTGCCATTCATAAACAGACGGTTAAAGCAGTGGAGTCGATACGGAGGGGCGAAGGTCCGCAATTCTTGGAGTGCATGACATACCGTTGGAAAGAACATGTTGGTCCCGGTGATGATTTCCATTTGGGTTACCGCACACCGGAGGAGATGCAACCATGGATCGATGATGACCAGCTAACAAGGGCCGAAAGAGAACTGGATGCCGATGTTGCATCTACTATCAAGGCGGAGGTTGAGATTGAAGTAACCCAGGCGTTTGAGTTCGCAGAGGAGAGTCCATTCCCGGATGCATCGGAGTTGTATGCCCATGTCTACGCAGACTGATTCCGTGTTGAGAACGTTGTCATATGCCGAGGCGATTAACGAGGCAACGGACCAAGAGATGGAACGTGATTCAGGGGTAATCGTGCTTGGTATTGGTGTAGATGACGCGAAAGGTATCTACGGAACTACCACCGGTTTGCAAGAGAAATATGGTTCCGACAGGGTTTTTGATACACCCCTTGCGGAAGATGCCATGACTGGGATGATTATTGGCGCTGCACAGGCCGGTCTTCGCCCGATTCACGCTCACATTCGGATGGACTTTGTTCTCCTTGCAATGAACCAGCTTGTCAATGTAGCGGCAAAAAGTCACTACATGTTCGGCGGTGCAACATCTGTTCCCATAGTTGTGCGCTCGTACATTGGTCGGAGTTGGGGACAAGGACCTCAACACTCACAGGCTCTACATTCCTATTTTATGCATGTCCCTGGATTCAAGGTCGTAGCTCCGACCAATGCCTATGACGCAAAGGGATTAATGATCGCCAGCATTCGTGATAACAACCCGGTGATGTTTATAGAGCATCGTTTATTTACCGCGACCGAGGCAGAGGTTCCTGAAGCATCGTATGAGGTTCCCTTTGGAAAGGCCCGAGTGACGAAGACTGGTTCCGATGTGACGATCGTCGGAATTTCATACATGGCATTAGAGGCTTACCGGGCGGCTGGATATCTTGAAGAGGTAGGGATTGACGCAGAAGTTATAGATCCTGTCTCCCTTGCCCCACTCGACATTGACACGATTCATGAATCTGTAAAAAAAACCGGAAGGCTTCTTGTGGTTGATAACGGTTGGCTCACCTGTGGAGCGAGTGCAGAAATCGTTACGAGTGTTATCGAAGCTGTGGACGGTGATCAACCAATTTCCGTAAAACGGATGGGATTTGAGCAGGTCACGTGTCCAACTACCCCTGGACTGGAAGACGACTTTTATCCAAACGCTCAAACTATCGCAACTTCTGCAAACAAAATGGTGAGGGGCAACATTTCTGACTGGGCTCCTGAAAGCAGAGGATCCGTCGAGGCGGCCGAGTTTAAAGGCCCGTTTTAGTCTTTTCTTATGAGGAATTTCAGAATAATTGCAATTGCCTGCAACGGCGAGGACGCAAAGTGGTATCGACATCAGAATTGATAAGTAAGGCAGCCTGGGTACGGCGACGTACCTTCGAGATGGTAATTTCGGCAGGCTCTGGACATCTGGGCGGATCATTCTCTTCTACAGACATTCTTGTGGCTTTGTATTACGGAGGGGTGCTGAAGTATGACCCTTCTAACCCAGATTGGGACAAGCGAGACCGTTTTATTGCCAGTAAGGGACATAGTTCTCTTGCCCTGTACCCGATCCTTGCAGATCTTGGTTTTTTCCCGATTTCAGATATTGAAAGTTTCAATGACGCTGGTAGCACATTGGGCGGCCATCCGGATACCCGGACCCCTGGCATCGAGACGGTCACCGGCTCACTCGGTCACGGTCTTGGCATCGGCGCGGGTCTTGCTCTGGGCGCCGAACGAAATGGCATCAGCGCCCGAACCTATGTTTTGATCGGCGACGGCGAGAGCCAAGAGGGGGCTATCTGGGAGTCGGCAATGTTTGCCGCCCAGCACAAACTATCAGGGCTAACAGTGATAGTCGATAACAACGGAGTTAGTGCCACGGATCATACCGCCAAGACGATAAACGTGGAACCGATCGTTGATAAATGGACGGCTGCGGGATGGGATTCTAGGCTCGTGGACGGTCATTCATTTGATGATCTTCTCAAGTCTTTTGAAGGTGTTGGAACTTCCGACAGGCCTAAGGCGATCATAGCTAACACTGTTAAGGGGAAAGGGGTGTCTTTTATGGAAGACACCGCCGCATATCACCATGGCCTTCCAAGCGGAGACCAGATAGAGCTCGCACGAATGGAGCTTTCATGAACCTGCGGGCATATACAGATATCCGAGATGCGTTATTTGAAGAGCTGTTTGAGCTTGCGTTAAAAGACAGTTCTGTGATGTTGCTATCCGGAGATCAAGGTGCTTTCTCGATCAAAAAATTTCAGGACAGGATCCCAAACCAGTACATTAATGTCGGTGTTGCAGAACAGAACATGATCAGCGTCGCAGCCGGGCTGGCAATGACCGGGCAAAAAGTTATCGTGTACGGCATTATTCCGTTTGCCACTATCCGCTGTCTGGAACAGATCAAGGTTGACCTTTGTGCTCAAAACCTACCTGTCACGATCGCTGGGGTAGGGGCCGGATATGCGTACGCCACGGATGGTCCGACGCATCACGCAGTCCACGATATGGCCCTTATGCGGGTCATGCCGGGGATGCAGGTATGGAACCCTTCAGATCATACGATGATAGCGAGTATCGTCCCGAGACTCGTCAGTGATCCGGGGCCTAAATATATCCGATTGGATAAAGGCGCTTTTCCCGATTTATATGCAGATAGTGAGGAGGATTTTTCAGAAGGGTTATCTGTTCTACGGGAGGGACAAGACTTAATGATAGTAGCCACCGGAATCATGGTTCATCGTGCTCTGGAATCCGCTGAGGCTCTGGCCGCCAATGGCATCGATGCTGGCGTGACTGATTTGTATCGTATTAAACCACTAGGCAATCGCGCGCTTCTGGGTGCAATAGGCAAATCTAAAAGAGTGGCCACACTTGAGGAAAATTCGATCGTCGGCGGCATCGGTACTGTGGTCAGTGAGACTATGGCAGAAGCTGGGTTGGGAATTCCGCTCCGCCGTCTAGGGGTTGCTGATGAATTTAGATGGGATCTTGGTGGACGAGATCCACTACAGGCCAGAGACGGACTGGACATTAAAAGTTTGATAGACAATCTCACGAATTGGACCCGCCACGGAGCGCACACGAATTGATCATTACTCGGACTCCTTACCGCATTTCATTTTTCGGTGGAGGGACTGATTATCCTGTCTGGTGGAAAGAAAATGGAGGAGCCGTCCTTGCCTCAACAATCAATCGATACTGCTACATAACCTGCACCCCCAGGTTACCTTTCTACGATTTCAAATACCTGGTTTCATGGTCCGAGAATGAAAACGTCAACTCAATCGATGAAATCATTCATCCATCGGTACGCGAGAGCCTCAGATATTTTGAGATTGAGCATGGAATGGATGTCCGAACAATGGGCGAGCTTCCAGCGCGTGCTGGGTTGGGTGCGAGCAGTGCGTTCACAGTTGGATTTATTAACGCCCTCCACGGCTTGCGCGGTGAAGTTCCATCTCCTATGCAGTTGACTGCGGAATCAACTCATATAGAGCAAAATTTGATCAGAGAAAATGTTGGTTGCCAAGATCAGGCAATGGCAGCGTTTGGGGGTTTCAACAGAGTAAATTTCAATCGAGATGGATCTCTGGGAATTGATCCGGTCAACATGGGAATTGATCAAAACGCGGAACTCCAGGGAAATTTGATGCTTATGTTCACGGGGATCATGCGGAGGGCATCTGAGGTTGCAGGCGCACAGATAGAAGCGACTGGTCGTGGAGATCTTTCTGGTCGTCTTAAGACGATGCATGAAATGGTGGATGAAGGGGCACGTATTCTGTCATCAGGATCGGATCTTGACGACTTTGGCAGGTTACTTCACGAAGGATGGCAACTGAAACGTTCACTTACTCCCGCCATTACCAACGATGAGATAGATGATCTATATAGGGGAGTCAGAGATTGTGGTGCGATCGGTGGGAAGCTCACCGGCGCAGGAGGGGGTGGATTCCTACTCCTGTATGCGCCACCTGAAGCACAGGCACGAATCCGAAAGAAATACCCGAACTTGATACACGTAGACGTGACCTTCGAATCTCAAGGCTCTCAGATTGTGTTTGAGGATCGCGAGGCGTCCAGATCGGCACTCCGTGGTTTCAAAGACAGGACATCTGAATCCATTGGCAACAAAAATGTATAACGGCGCGAAGGTTCTGGTCACCGGTGGCACAGGCATGATCGGGAGACCACTTGTAGAAATGCTTCTAGCTGCCGGGGCAGATGTGAGAATTGCCGCGCTTGACGACATTTCGCGGGCGAATCCAGCAGCTGAATTTATGAACGGCGACCTGACCGATTGGGATTTTTGCGCCAGAGCTGTTCAAAACGTGGACATGGTCTTCCACCTGGCAGGTATCAAGGGTGCGGCGGGTCTTTCAGAGCAGCGCCCGGCCAGTTTCATGGTTCCGCTTCTGCTATTCAATACCATGGTAATGGAGAGCGCACGACGTGCCGGTGTGGATAGGATGCTATACACGAGCAGCATCGCGGTATATGAACCGTCAACTCGATTTGTAGAAGATGAAGCATGGAACGGTCCTCCACACTACGGAGATAGGTTTCCTGCCTGGGCAAAGCGCATGGGAGAATTGCAAGCTGAAGCATACAAGCTTGAATATGGCTGGGACAAGATCGCTATAGTCCGACCGGCGAATGTGTACGGACCGGGTGATGACTTTAGCCCGACAGGTATGGTCGTACCTTCCCTAATTCGGCGCGTGGCCGATGGAGAGAGCCCTCTCACTGTCTGGGGAGATGGATCGACAGTCCGTGATTTTATCCATGCACGTGATGTTGCATATGGAATGATGCTTGCCATGGAGAAGGGTGCCGACTGCACTCCCATAAATTTAGGAAGTGGGTCAGGAGTGGCGATCAAGGACCTTGTCGAAGTCTTGGTCGACATTGCTCCGGACGTTCGGGAAGTGGTCTGGGACACCGAAAAACCGACGGGAGAGCCGGTCCGTTTGATGGATTTAACCAGGGCGAGAGAGAAGATCGGATTTGAACCTCAGATCAGTCTTAGGGAAGGTGTTCAAGAGACCTATAACTGGTATCTGGAAAACCGGTCTAATGTGGCAAATCGATTTAATGCATTCTCAAAAGACGGAACAACCTAATGGGCTTTTATGCTGGCAAAAAAGTTTTAGTGGCTGGGGCGACAGGTTTGATAGGGGCGAATTTAGTTGAAGCCCTGCTTGCGACGGGTGCAAAAGTACGAGCCACATTGCATGAAGAACCTGCTGTCATTCTGGATGATCGTGTTGAGTATGTGACGGTCGATCTCAAGACGGCCGAAGGATGTAATGTGGCTGTTAAGGGAGTCGAATACGCTTTCCTATGCGCGGCAGATACATCTGGGGCTGCTGTTATGGTCAATAACCCGATGGCACAGATTACTGGGAACGTTCTGATCAACACGTTTTTCTTTGAAGCTGCTGTTCTCGGGAATCTAAAGCGGTTGCTTTTCATCAGCAGTTCGGCCGTTTACCCAGATGCAGACTACCCGGTAAAAGAGAGTGAGGGGTTCGACGGTGATCCGTATGAGACTTATTTCGGAGTAGCGTGGATGAAGCGCTATGCCGAAAAATTGATCACCTTCTATCATCTACGTTATGGTCTGAAATCGGCGATAGTGCGCCCCTCTAACGTTTACGGACCTTACGACAAATTTGATCCAGAGCGGTCTCATGTGTTGCCTGCGTTGATTCGGCGTGCAGACTCGGGGGAAAACCCGTTGGAGGTGTGGGGGGCAGGCGATGAGGTTAGGGATTTTATATACGTAACTGACTTTGTACGCGGCCTGTTACTAGCGCTTGAAAAGTGTTCTGATGCCGAACCGGTGAATATCGCATCGGGCCGACTCACGACTATTAAAGAGTGTGCCGAGATCATCGTCCGTGAGGGCGGAAACACGGAAACTAAGCTCCAGTTTGACCCTTCGAAACCGACCACCATTCCATACCGTGCGATCCACACTGAAGCTGGAAATAGGCGTCTGGGTTTTAAGCCTGAGGTATCACTCGAATCGGGGCTAAGAAAAACCATCGAATGGTTCCGAGAAAACGGGGGCAGGGGAAGGTGAGTTCGGCGGGCGACTCGACTTGTGAGTCGAAACTAGAATCGTGGCATGTATTGGATACGAAGACACTAGTCGACGCTCTTCCATACATACGAGTGTCGGTAGAGACAATCGAACTGCCAGACGGGCGAATTATTGACGACTTTTACCAAGTATATTTACCGGATTCGGTACTAATATTTGCGAGAGATACAGATAATCAAGTGATCGTGGAGCGCGCTTATAGGCATGGGTTGAAACGTGTATCGTTCATGCTTCCTGCCGGAGGAGTTGAGCAAGGGGAAGATCCTCTTGAGGCGGCCAAACGAGAACTTCTTGAGGAAACCGGGTATTCGGCAGATGACTGGACTGCTTTAGGAATTTTCCAGTCCAACTCCAATCAGGGTGGCGGAAAAATATACATGTTCGAGGCTCGGGGTGCGTGCATTATTGCCGAACCTGAGTCAGGGGATCTCGAGGAAATAGAGATCATGCTTTTAACGGATTCCGAATTGGGAAACGCAATCAAAAATGGTGAGATGGTTGCACTTAGTAGCGTAACTGCCTGCTCTCTCGCTCTCAATTCCTGGCAACAATTGAGAAGTGACTCAGGTGGAGGCTGATGTACAAGGGCAAAAATGTTTTGGTTGCTGGGGGAACGGGCACTATCGGAATACCGACAGTCAAACGTCTGGTTGAGCGGGGAGCCCACGTAACAGTCGTAGCGCTCGACGACCCTAAATATGCTCGTGAGTTACTCGGACCAGACGTCGTATTCAAGCAGGCTGACCTGACATCTATGGATCAATGCCAATTGGTAATGGATGATCAAGAGATCGTTTTCAACCTAGTCGGTATCAAGGGCAACACGGGCATAGGGACTAGCCTTGTGGCGAGTTATTTCGTCCCTATGATCCTATACCAGACCAACATGATGGACGCTGCATTTCGGGCAGGCATAGAAAGATTTCTCTTTGTAAGTAGTGTGTGTGCTTACCCGCAGGGTGATCTACATGAGGAAGATAATTTATGGGAAGGCCTGCCGAAACAGAATGATCGCTATGCAGGCATAGCTAAGCGCGTTGGAGAGATACAAGGTGAAACTTATCGTCTCGAACACGAGTGGGACGCTGTGCGGGTTATCAGACCCGCTAATGTATTCGGACCATTCGACGACTTTAATCCGTCTACTGCGCAAGTAATTCCAGCCCTAATTAGCCGAGCATTAAGTGGCGAAGATCCACTCGTGGTGTGGGGTGATGGGAGTGCTGTCCGAGACTTCGTTTTTTCTGAAGACGTAGCGGATGCTGCTCTGCTTTCAGTCGAAAAGGCACCTGCCGGGATTCCGATAAATATAGGTAGTGGCCGAGGGGTGACCATAAAAGAACTGGCCGAGACGGTCGTCTCTCTTGTGCCGGGGAATCCAAATATCTCCTGGGACGTGACTAAACCTGCAGGCGATCCCATCCGTCTTCTTGCAACCGAGCGTGCAAAACAACTCCTGGACTACTCGCCAACGACTACGCTCCCTGAAGGAATCAAAAAAACTATCGAGTGGTACGTTTCAAACTCTGAATTAGCCAGCCGGAGAAAAGGAGTACTCAATGCCGGAAAGTGATGGCAGGCAGTACCTTCCCTCTTTTGCTGAGCTTGTTGATCGGCTTACCGTAGACCAGATCAAAGAAGTGCTCGCTCCGTCAAGGTCTACTTCTATCGCCGAGGAGATTAAACGCCTCGAGAACGATATGAACATGATAATCAACACCGAAAATGTGATTGTTTCGGCACGTTTACTCAGGAAGGTCATAATCCTTGCTCAGATCAACTTGCATATTTGGCATAACAAGGATGAGATGCAAGAAGACCCGGAACGTTATTCCGAGCTTTTGACTATGGCTCATCAGTTGAACGGAATTCGTAACCGAATCAAAAATTCATTATTGGACGAGACTGGAGATTCGACAGAGTCGGCTCGTCACACCAATACCGAAACTGACGGTCTTCGGGGTTGGGATATAAGCCTTTAGGTTTGTCATACATGAATCAAAAGACTCTCGGCAAAACAGACACTCGCATTTCAATGGTTGGACAAGGGACTGGTTTGGGTGGATATTCTGCATCTAGTGGTTCGTACGGTGAACTGGCTCCGATTATCAGGGCGGGGGTTGATGCAGGTCTAACCTTTATCGATACAGCTCCAGCTTATGGTGGGGGCGAATCCGAACGAATTGTGGGTCGAGCTATCTCTGGGATACGCGACAAAGTAGTTTTGGCCACCAAAGTGTCGCCATCCGATACAACGTCAGATGGTGTTGTCCGATCCGCAGAGGCGAGCCTAGCGCGACTGGGCACGGATGTCATTGACCTGTTTCAAATTCATTGGTCAAATCCTATTGTGCCGATTGAAGACACAATGGATGGGATGATCCGGTTGGTCAACCAGGGGAAGATACGGCATATCGGGGTAAGTAATTTTTCATTAAATGAGTTGAAAGATGCTTCGACAGGGTTGCACGGCTCCCACGTTGTTTCATTACAGGTTGAGTACAACTTGTTTGACCGGAGTGTAGAGGATGTGGTGATGCCCTATTGCATAGATCATGGCATTTCAATCATTGCGTACAGTCCTCTTCATCGCGGTCAGATTGTGGGCCGAACCGACCAGCGGGCGTTAATCGAAAAAATTGCGATTCGCCATGAGGCGACTGCTGCTCAGGTAGCTCTAGCATGGCTCACAGGTCGTCCGGGTGTCACAACTATTCCTAGTACCACGAGACCATCACGTATTGAAGAAAATGCTGGGGCGATGCAACTCGTATTGACACCTGAAGAAAGTTCCGAGATCGCTGAAGTATGTTCTCTCCAGCAACAAGAAATACCAACGGAACAGATTCGCACTGCGGCGAACGATTCTCGCGCGGGATTTCATACACTACAGGAAGCTTTGGATAACACCTTGGGATCTGCACCGAGTCCCAGACAACTTGCTGAACAAATCCGGGCAGGAGACTTCTTAAAACCCATTCGTCTTGCTCCCGTGGGTGACGAATTCGAAGTTCTTGAGGGCAGACTCCGTTATTGGGCTTGGGTTATCGCGTTTGATGGTCACAAACCTATTCCCGCGTTGATCGACGAAACCGCGTAATTAGAAAGATCAAGGACACCTGGTGGAATCACTTTCAATAGCGGAGATAGCGCGGATCATTGGCGCCACGCCTGAATCATTGCCGGACGTATGCAAAAGCGCCATCGCAGAGCTGGATTTCAGGGTCGAGCGAATTGAAGGCGATGAACGAGATCGAATCTTCGAAGAGGTCGAAAAGGTGCTCGCGTCCGAACTTGAGGTTGCTGGTATTCACCGCCATAAGCGATGGGAAGAGGGCTGGACTGAGAACCTGGAAGAGTTTGTGCACAACGGTTACGACCTGGATTCCCTTGTTCCAAAATTTGTCAGACCTGACCAACCGGTCCGGTTTAATGGCGGATATTACCGCACTGCAGACCCGTATTTTGAGACCAATCTCGTAATCGTACTCAGGAACTGGTTATTTAGCCGTTGGTTCACCGATGTCGAAGATGTTTACGAATTCGGATGTGGTACATCTCACAATCTAGTTGCGTTGGCCAAATTATTTCCAGAGAAGAACCTCCACGGTCTGGATTTCACCGAGGCTTCGTGGAAAATCGTTGAGGCACTGAAGGAGCACCACGGCTTCAACATCGATGGCGGTTTGATCGACCTGTTCAACCCAGATCCCGGGCTAAAACTCAGGCCGCGAGCGGGAATCTTCACGGTCGGCACACTTGAGCAGATCGGCACGAAGTTTGATCCGTTCATCGAGTTGGTGATGCGCAGTGAACCAAGCGTCTGCATCAACGTGGAAACATTGTGGGAGCTTTATGATAACGGTGATAGATTCGACGATCTGGCGCGTAAATACACCGATAAGCGCGGTTATCTGCATGGCCTTGTCGATCGGCTTCGTGAACATCAAAAGGCTGGCCGGATAGAGATCCTTGACCTAAAAAGGACGTTTGGGCCGCTGTTCCATGAGGGCTACTCCTATGTGGTGTGGCGAGTCTGTAAGTAGGCTTTATGTTTACGCGAGAACTGGGTCGAACCGGCGAGCAGATCGCTGTGATCGGACAGGGAATGACCCGGACCGGAGGATGGGAAACAGCGACAGAAGAGAACGACTTGAGTCGGGTTAGGGTCCTTCGTCGAGGCATTGATCTCGGCATGAACTTTATCGATACGGCGGAACTTTACGGTGGCGGCCATGGTGAAGAGGTGGCTGCCCGCGCGATTACTGGACTTCGTTCCTCGGTTTTTTTGACCGGTAAGTTCAACCCGAGCAACGCTGGACAGCGGGATCTAATGCTGGCCGCCGAACAAAGTCTCAAACGGCTCGACACAGATCACTTTGATCTGTACCAGGTGCACTGGCCCAATCCCGCGGTACCACAAGAAGAAACCTTGAGGGCGATGGAGGAACTGGTTGCGCAGGGTAAAGTCCGAAATGTCGGGGTATGTAACTTCACACGGGACCAGTTGATTGACGCGCGTGCCGACGTTCCGGATCTGGTGATTAGTTCCGTCCAATCCGAGTACAACATCTACCAGCGGCACGTTGAACGGGAGATGCTCCCCTACTGTGTCGCCGAGGGTATCACCTTGCTGGCGTACAGTCCTCTGGACAGCGGGCTGGCTAATTTTGGAGATCCGCGGCTGCAGAAATTAGAACAGATAGCGGCCGGGTACAAGGCCTCCGTGTACCAACTGATTTTGCGGTGGCTTCTCGCAAACGAACAGGTCGTGGTTATTGTGAAGACGGCGACCGTCTCACATCTCGAAAGTAATGCTCGATCGGTTGAGATTAACATCTCTGAATCAGACCTATCGGCGATCGACGATCTCTTTGAACAAAAGGTGTTCGATGTGAACCCCCGGGATGTGGCCGTACTACAAAGTGATGGTTACAGGTACCGTACCCTTGAAGAGGCGGAACTCAACGGAGATTGTCTTATACCGTCTCCAGAGTTGGTCGCCGGGAATACCGCCAAGGGATACATGCTTCAACCGGTCGGAGTGCGGGTGGTAGAAGGGGTGGGCCCGGATCAAAAGTACGCCCTGGCCGATAACGAGCAGGTGTATTGGAGCTGGCGGATGGTGCACGGAGACGGGGCTCCAATGCCTGTGTACATCAAGCATGGGAGGTCGTGACGACTGCCGGGTGGCATAAAGAAATACAAACATTGGTTGAATCGTACGAGTGGGATTGATCTGACAGCAATGTAAAATCAGTTTTGACAAACCAATGTTGACGTCGAATACCACAATCATCAAATAGAACTACTGCATGCAATCAGACAAAGTCGCAATAAAAAACTACTCAAGTACCGACGAGGATTCTGGCAGATCAGGACTCGTGGAAGCTCTTCAAAACTGCCCGATCCCAGCTGATCAATTGCTCTCCAACCTCGGACTGTTTCTGGAATCTAAGAACCTTTCCAGAATCTTGTTCATGGATTTCTTATTTCGGAGTGTCGTGGACGTACAGGGTGTCGTAATGGAATTCGGAACGCGCTGGGGTCAAAACCTGGCTCTATTTTCGGCACTTCGAGGTATATACGATCCGTTCAATCGACATCGCAAAATTATTGGATTTGACACGTTCGAGGGATTTCCTGAAATCTCGGAGAAAGACGGCACTTCCGAAATGATGCAACCGGGGCAATTAGCTTTGGGCGAGGGTTATCAAGATTATCTTGAAGGGGTTCTACGGCTTCATGAGAATCTAAATCCCCTTTCCCACATAAAGAAGTATGAGTTGCGAGCTGGCGATGCAACGGTTGAAGTCCCGAAGTATCTTGAAGGGGCACCGGAAACGGTCATAGCACTGGCTTATTTTGATTTTGATCTGTATGAACCTACAAAACAGTGTCTTGAAATGATTCGGCCTAGATTGACCAAAGGAAGTGTGGTTGGATTTGATGAGCTGAATGATCCGGATTCACCTGGAGAGACTTTGGCACTAATGGAAGTGTTTGGTCTTGAAAACGTGACTCTCAAACGATTCTCAAATGCGTCACGCGTGTCTTACTTCGTAGTTGGGGAGTAACGACTTGTCTCATGATCGATTGACATGTGCGGCCGACGAAGGGATGTGTTTGTCATGCGTACACTGATCACAGGGATCACAGGCTTTGTTGGCAGTCATCTAGCTGAGATGATTTTAAGGGATCACCCTGAATGGGAAGTTCACGGCACTAAACGATGGCGCAGTCCACGCGAAAACCTCGTCAACGTTGAAGAGTCGATTACGCTCCACGACTGCGATTTGACCGACCTCTCTTCATTAATCCGGGTGCTCGATGAAGTGAAGCCCGACCGCATATTTCATCTTGCGGCCCAGTCTTACGTCATGATGAGCTACCGCGCCCCAACCGCCACGGTGGACTCGAACGTCAATGGCACCATCAACCTGTTTGAAGCATTGCGAACGCTGGGACAGGATCCATTGATTCACGCCTGCAGTTCGTCAGAGGTGTACGGACAGGTTCGTGATGAAGATATCCCCATAAAAGAGGACACGCAGTTCCGCCCGGCAAGTCCGTATGCCGTTAGCAAGGTGGGTGAGGACATGGCCGGGTACATGTACCACCATGCCTACGGTTTGAAGATCATCCGGACCCGAATGTTCACGCACAGCGGTGCCAGACGCGGTGAGGTTTTCGTGGACTCCGCTTTCGCACGACAGATAGCGCGAATCGAAGCCGGGATACAGGAACCTGTCCTTAAGGTCGGAAACCTGGATTCAGTCCGAACGTTTGCGGACGTCAGGGACGTTTGCCGCGCTTATTGGTTGCTGCTCGAGAAGTGTCCACCGGGCGAGGTCTACAACATCGGTGGCGAGTCCACCATGACCATCCGCGAGATGCTGGACTTACTGCTGGATATGACGGACCTTAAAGATCAGATTGAGGTGACCGTGGATCCGGCACTTTTGAGACCGGCCGATGTCACCAACCAGGTGCCGTCCAGCGACAAGTTCAAAGCCGCCACTGGATGGGAACCAGAAGTGCCTTATTCAGAGACCCTCAAAGCCATGCTGGATTACTGGCGTTCGCGGATCAAGAACAACGACGACCGCCGCTGAAGTTCATAAATGAAAATAGTTCACTACTCTCATTTCACCGGTGCCTTCAACCAGGCGTGGATATTTCCGCACTGGCGGGATGAGTTGACCCAATCCGGGCACGATTTCAGCGTTATAAATGCGCTGGACATTGGAGTCGGGTTAAGTCGTGACGAATACGATGATTACGTTGTCCGCTCTGTGACCGCGGAGCACCGGAGAGAACCGATATCGCTTTTCCTGTCCTCCGTATTCTCAAACCAGATGAGCAGGCGGGCGGTCCAGGACATCAGAGATCTTGGAATCGCGACGGTGAACGTTACATGGGATGACCCGTTCCTGGCGCATCGGATCAAGGAGATTGCTTCCGCGTTTGACGTTTACTGGGTCGCAGATCCTTGGGCTCTCGATACCTTGCGATCGTACGGAGCTAACGCTTACTTTCTGCCTTCCGCCGCAAATCCCAACGTGTTCCATCCCCATGACGTAGAGGAAGACATAGACCTGTCGTTTTGTGGTCAGCGGTACGGGACGCGGAATTTTTATATCAACGATCTGTTCAGACGTGGAATCGATGTCCAGTTGTATGGGGTTGGCTGGTTGAGCGCAGAGGACGGCGGGAACCCGAATCGGCAACAACATCGACTGCAGCTCGGGCCGGCCTTGCGTCACATTGCAGGAAGTCTGACGCATAAATACGGGCGTAAATGGGCCCGGGCCGCTGTACTTCATCGGCTCAAGAAGGAAAAGATAGATCCTGAACTTAGGAAGCGGATCAGCGACCATTCAAACCCTCCACTGCCGTTTGACGAGATGGTCCGCCTTTTCTCTAGAAGCAAGTTAACGCTAAGTTTCAATGAGAACGGCCACACGTATCTGCTTCGTGATCCGGTATCGGTGATCAAGACAAGAGATTTTGAGGCCGTATCGTCTGGAGCGTGCCACTTTATGAGGCGGATGCCTGAGTGGCAGCCGTATTTGGAAGAGGACCGGGAAGTGTTGTGCTACGACTCCCGGGAGGAACTTGCCGACAAGGTACGGTTCTACCTGGACCCGGCTCAGGATGCCGCACGGGCAAAAATACGAAAGAATGCGCGGGAACGCACTCTACGAGAGCATAATTGGACAATGCGATTTGCTGAGCTTGCAGGAGCGTTAGGCATAAATCAGAAATGAGCAGTCCTAAAATATCCCTAATTGCGTCTGCATCTCGACCTGAAAATTGGAGCGGGCTGTACGAAAGTATCGGAGACAACGAAACCAGTTTCGAGTTGGTTTTTGTAGGCCCTAACGCTCCAAAAGAAGTGTTGCCAGACAACTTCATATACATCAAGTCCAACGTCAAGCCGGCGCAATGCTGGGAGATTGCTGCCAGGCATGCGACCGGTAACTTATTGATGTATGTCGCTGATGACATTGTGTTCATTACTGATCACCCGATCGACAAGGTGTATCAGTTGTACACGGAAAAAGCGCGTCATAACGACAAGGTGATGGTATCTCTGAACTATAACCTTCCAGAAGGATGGAATCATTTTCTGGTAGGAGATACTAGTTCTCCAATTGTTCCGCTATGCGGCCTTTTGTCTGCTCGGCTGTGGCACGAGATTGGTGGAATTGATAAGAACTTTATAGCGCTTGGTTGGGACTTAGATCTTGTCATGCGAGTTCTCTCTGCGGGCGGAGAGATTGCGTTAAGTGATGTCTACATCGATGAAGAGATAGAGATGCCGAACAGACCCCGGAGTCGTGGCAGTACTTTGTTACGAGACCATAAATCTACGGACATTGTTCGCCTGCATGAACTTTGGACGATTGATGGTCGACACCATTTCAACAGGGCATTACCGGTGGAGCGGCTTTCCGACACCGACATTCTCACTCGTTCGCAACATCCACAGGGTCGGTGGAAGCATGAGAGCGACCTGATAAACAAGATCATTACCGGTAGGACATACTATCTCTTGAAGTCTTGGCGAAGTGCTGCATCGGGAAGGCTTCACAGGTTTAGATTTCGGAAGATTCCAATGTACATTCGCAAGTTGCTTAACGGACATGACCATCGTCTTTCGGGATAACTTGAACTCACATAATCAAACCTTCGCCGATCTATATTTTGACAGTTATTGATGAGGAATACCGTCCGAAATCAAGACGATTATCTACTGGGGATCCGATGATTAAGGCTCCGAAAATATCGCTTTTTGCCACTGCAGCACGCCCGCAGAACTGGGAGATGTTCTACGAAACTATCGGTGAGAATGAAGTTCCTTGGGAAGTCGTCTTCGTCGGGCCAAACTCACCAGATTTCAAGCTGCCGGACAACTTTGTGTTCGTAAAAACAAACGTTAAACCTGCCCAGTGTGCGGAAATTGCAATCAGGCAGGCGTCTGGCGATCTCATTATGTGGGTATGTGACGACATGCGGTTTACTACTGAACATCCGTTAGATGAGATGTATCGCGTGTACCAAGAGGCCAACGATGAACTGACCATTGTGTCCACGAAATTGAACGACGCAGAGGATCCTAACTGGAACCACTTTTATGCAGGCGATTTGACGTCTCCAGAAGTAGCGATTTGCGGCATGATGTCGAAACGTGTCTGGCTGGACGTCGGGGGCGTCGACAGGCGGTTCGTGGCCCTCACTTGGGATCTAGACGTTACGTTAGGTGTTCTCGCTCGGGGTGGCAAAGTCGTCTACAGCGACGTCCATGTCGACGTGGACTACGTGCTGCCGAACGATCCGACGAGCCGGGGTACCATCTTGCACAGCGAGCAGAGATGGTGGGACAGACAGTTTCTGGATGGGGTTTGGACCGAGAACGGCAAAGTGCGGAAAGAGCGGGTCGGTCCACACGAGCCGTTTGATGACGAGGATCTTCTGACCAAATCACAACACCCCCGTGGACACTGGAAATACCAGAATGAACGTCTGAACAAGCTCGCCTCCCTCGTGACTAAGTACAAGATGCGACAGTGGAGAAGCAAGACATTCGGTCGACTGTACAGATTCACCCTCAGGGTCAGCCCGAGACCTATTTCTAGATTTCTGGCAGGACTGCGTAAGGCTTGATAAAGCTATTGCTGAGTGACGATGTCATTATCTCGACCGTAACAAAGGCCGACGTTTCTTCTGGGTAAACGGAAGACGGCGTCTGATTGGGTTCGTTGTCAAATACAGGAAGGTCAAATTGAAACGAATGAAGTTCTGTTTGCTGCGTTAACTAATCTATTTCGATGCAATATGGAGACAACAATTAGGCTGCCCTGGCGAGTAGGTCATTTAATTTGCTTTGTTGGAACAGGCCAAGAGCATGCTGAAACTGTTTAAGAGCGATTCTAAATCCGATCTTGGAGTACTGCAGTACGTACGGGACGTTCCACGTGCGCACCGCAGCGGATTTGCGGTTGTCGGCGCTCTAGCAGTAGTAAGCAGTGTGTTTGACGCGGCCGGCCTTGCTCTTGTGGCGCCCGTTATCGCGTTAATAGCCGATTCTGAAGCCGATCTGGCTAATAGTGAAATAGTGACCTGGACGCGCGATATGTTTTCTTGGTTCGGGTTCGAATTTAGATTGAGAGCACTCATCCTCCTGATATTGGCAATTACTGTGATTCGTGGATTCTTGTTGTTGTTGCAGAGTTGGACTACCGCGCATTTCACCGTTCGCTATGAGGCCGAGGTAAGAGCACGAGCTTTCTCTGTGATTATGAGTTCAAGTTGGCCTTTCTTTCTCCGTCAGAAATCGGGCGCAGTCATGAACATGCTTGTGTCTGAGACTGCTAGGACCGGGGGGACCTACGGGGTCTTGAATGCAGCAGTTGTCTCACTTCTCAATCTTCTGACCTATCTTGCGATCGCCCTCATCATTTCCTGGCAGTTGACACTAGCCACTGTGGCGGCCACAGGAATGTTACTGGTCGTGTATGGAATCCTCACCCGATTTGCCCGGATTCTTGGTCGGCGGATGTCGGAAATCGGCGAGGACATGATGTCTGAAATTGACGATGGAGTAGGGGGGGCAAAAATAATCAAAAGCGAAGCACATGAAGATGATGTGTCAGATCGGTTTCGGGAAGTCATAACCCGACGGGCCCGTATTCAGCTGCTCACACTTGTGAACGGTGGGATATTTCAAGCTGTAGCTGAAGTTGCTTTGATAGGGTTACTTCTCGGAGCCTTAGTATTGGGGACTAGGGTTATAGACCTGCCATCTAGTACGGTCCTCGTGTTCTCGCTACTATTTTTTCGCATATACCAACGAACCCGCGCCTTTCAGGCGACATTATTAGCTGCTGCAACGTCTCTGCCGGCCGTTGCCGTGGTTGACAGGATGATCTCCGAAGCGGAACAAAGTGTGGAGTCAGACGGGCATATCGAGTTTACGAGCTTGCTCTCAAATATCGAATTCCAAGACGTTGGATTCGGATATGGTGACGGGAGACAAGTATTGACCGGCATCGATTTAACTATTCCGCGAGGTTCGACAGTGGCACTTGTCGGACCTTCGGGTATCGGGAAGACAACTGTCATAGATCTGGCGATCGGTTTGTTGCAACCAACGTCCGGTCGCGTACTGGTAGACGGTCGTCCCCTGCAAGAATACTCATCTCGATCATGGCGATCGAATCTAGCCTACGTGTCGCAGGAGACGGTTCTTTTCCACGATTCTATTTTCAAGAATATCGCATGGGGTAGAGAAAGAGCTTCCAGGTCAGATGTAATGGAGGCAGCTCGACTAGCCAACGCAGAGGGCTTTATTGATAGCATGCCGGAGCGATACGACACGATAATTGGAGATCGAGGCGCACGATTGTCTGGCGGGCAACGGCAACGTATAGCGCTCGCCCGAGCTCTCCTAAGGAAACCTGAGCTTCTGATTTTGGATGAGGCTACGAGTGAGCTTGATGCCGTAGCTGAAACACGAATTCAAAATACACTAGAGGTTATTCGAGGCAGTACTACGATCCTCATGGCAGCGCATCGATTATCTACGATCCTGTCTGCGGATCTCATCTGTGTCATGGGTTCAGAAACGATATTGGAGATGGGTACGGCCGAGGAGCTACTGGCACGAAATGGGACATTCAAGGCTCTATACGAAGGACTAGCCCGAGAGAACCCCGATGAATTACCACATGGTTCAGGCAGCGATAACTCTACCTAAAGGGCATTTGCATGTAGCCTGAGGATTCAGCCTTTGACAGAATCCTCAGGCTTACGTCGTTCCGTTACTCTCAGGTCCTTTGCCTCCGGACGTGACCAGACATCAAGGCCGTACTGGCGCCGGCCCGGAAGTAGAGTGGTTAGTAATCCTCGGGCGGACTTACCAGAGACAGTGTAAGAGGCTAAGAAATTACACCATGGTCCACTCTGATCCAATCGGAAGTCCTCGGCATCTGATTTTTGTGAATATCGGAGTATTCTGAAAATTTGTAACCTGCGATGGATTGCGCCATATACCCTATCCCACCTAGTAAACAGGTAATTAAGAGGCCCCGAGGTCCTGATGTATCTGGACCTAACGATCCTGACTTCCTCTAAAATTTCATCTCCAGCTCCTTCGCGCATGTTCACTGCCCCGACTCGTTTTCGAAATATAGCGAGGAACTCCGGGATATTGACTACATTTCGATCGCGTGTGATCCGTAAAATTTGGTCATAGTCACAAGCGTGTGGAAGTGAAGGGTCTAACTCCTCTTCGCCTTTCAAGACGCACCTTTTTATGTAAGTTGCTTGCGGCGTCAGTATTTGAGTACGCGCTAGATAACCATAGCTAAACCGTTTGTGGAGTCTGAGACTCCAGGCACCGGATGACATATCCCAGCTGATCGAGTCTCCATGAACGACGTCGACGTCTGGATGATCAAGAAAGTAATTGACAGCTGTTGACACGCTCCAAGGGAAGATAAGGTCATCCGATGGCAAGATGACCACGATGTCTCCTGTCGCCATCTTCAGGCCTTTGGTTGTAGCGTCCGCATTATTTTTGTCAGGCTCCGATATCCAATTGACGTCATGGTCTTCTGCATATTGACGAATAATATCGATGGTGCCATCAGTGGATTGACCATCTACGATCACGTGTTCGATATGGGGATATGTCTGAGAGTCAACCGCATTGATCAAGTCTCCCAGATACTTGGCTGAATTCAGGGTTGGCGTAACTATGGAGACTTTTAGACTGTCGTTGATCACCTGTCACTCCATGTAGTTAATGGGCTGCGTCAACTACATTCCAATTGAACTCATATGCTTCTGCTCTAATAATATCGTCATACGAACCATTCGATTCTAGTATCGACCATCACAGTTTGTGATAGCGCCCCTCGTGCCGGAATCATATTTTTTCGCTCTAGCCCTAATAGGGTGTAGTGGATCATCTGTCGGCAACATAAAAAACTTACTAATAAGCTCACAATCCAAGCAGGTTGAGAATCTCAGGTTATTCATGTCTCGATTGTCAATTCCAGCGTTCTTGCGTTTCGCTCTTAGATCTAACTTGTATGCCTCAAAAATTCGATTGGACGCAAGTGCACGCGCGCTTATTCCTCGATTATCTGGCCGGGTTCTTGATGTAGGAGCCGGCGCTCAGCCTTACCGCAAATATATTCGTCAGGAATGTGAATACATTTCGATGGAGCTTGCTGATGGTCAAGACACCGATATGGTCGGTAGCGTTTTGGATATCCCTGTGAGCAACGATACTTTCGGAGGGGTTATCTGCACCGAGGTAATTGAACATGTAATGGATCCGGCATCTGCCATACGTGAAATTTATCGTGTAAGTAAACCAGGATCTTTTCTTTATCTCACGGCTCCAATGAGTTGGGGTCTTCATTATGAGCCGAATGATTATTATCGATTTACAAAGTACGGACTTATTGCCATTTTGGAGAAAGGTGGATATCGGGTACTTGAGACCCGTCAAATTGGAGGAGTGTTCACAATGACTGCGGCGAGACTGTCCGACACCTTGGTTTCTCTCCTATACCGAATTGGATTTCCGCTTCGATATGTCGTCGGTAAGCGTTGGAGAATATCCATACTGTCTTTGATTGCCTTTCCGTTTGTGGCGCTGGTGGACGCACTTGCAACAATTGCAGACATGGTTGTACCAGGGTCTCATAAAGACGCACTTGGCTGGGCAATCCTTGCTGAAAAAATGGATAGGGCGGCGATCGAGTGAATATTGCACTTGTGGCATTGAACTTTTTGCCTGCGCGTGGCGGTATGGAGTTTGTCGTTCACGATCTGGCGGAAAATCTGCATGATCTCGGTCATGATGTCACTGTTTTTGCCCCACGCTGGAAAGATTTACCGCCTGAGCATAACCATTCCTATCGGTTGATCAGGTTTGGGTGGAACTTTCCGGGTGCGTTCAGACTTGGGTTTAATCGATGGCCACTTCGTTGGGCATTTGCCAGACTTCATAGAGAGAAACCATTTGATGTGATTAATAGTCACTCAGCCTATATCAGCACAAGTTATGCCCTCTTCCTGAAGCAGAAGTACGGTGTTCCAGTTGTAGTGACCTGCCATGGTCATGACATTCAACGCGACCCTGAATCGGGATATGGACTTCGACTAGATCCAGACCAAGATCGTGTGATCAGACGAAATCTTGAAATTTCAGATCTTACGGTGAGCATAAGTGAGTCTGTTTATGAGGATATTGTGGAGATTCTCCCTCCCGAAAAGATCGTGTCTATTCCAAACGGCGTAGATGTGGTTTTACCTGGTACTCGTCATGAATCGTGGTTAAAAAAACTCATATGTGACGAGGACGACATCATTGTCATATCGGTTGGCCGTAATGTGCCTAAAAAGTCTCTAGATGTCGGACTTCGTGCTTTCGCGAAGGCACTAGTAGAGGCACCGAAAATGCACTATGCCCACGTAGGCCGAGATGGTGATTTGTTGGAACCGCTGGCATCTGAACTCGAGATATCTGGTCGGTTCCACGCTATGGGAGAGAAACCGAGAAGTCAGGTTTTACAGGCGTACCGCGAGGCCAACATCTTTTTTTCTCCTGCTGCGGTTGAGGCGTTTGGCATTGTCACTTATGAGGCAATGGCAGCCGGGCTGCCGTGTGTTGCCAGTAACGGTCCAGGTAATAGAGAGGCAGTAGTCCACGGAAAGACAGGGATTATTGCTCCTGTCGGAGATGTGGATCAATTCGCGTCTGCATTGGTAGATCTTGCCTCAAATGAGCCATTACGACGTGAGTACGGCGCCAATGCCCTACAAGAAGTAGGAAACTACGCTTGGCCTCACGTTGCAGATAAATATGTGAGAGCGTTTACCTCTGTTGTGAGTCCTACGGTACTCAACAAATGATAGGGGTGTCTGCTTCCGACATTCGGTTCGTGTTCTACCTGCCCAACATTGCCTCCTATTTGGACCGTGTTGAGCTGATCGGACATATCGCTGATAAGGTCGGTCGAGGTGTATTGGTTACATCCCGGATCGACTTTCCTTTGGAAACACTTAGGTTAGGGAAGTTGGAAGTTTTAGAAATTCCCAGAGGTCGGAGATACCCGGGACGCACGGCTATCACTGCATCTCGTGTCATTGACCAGTTGATGGCAACCGGAGAATTTAACGTAGTACACGATACATTCGCTCATTTAAGCCCCTTGTTTTTACGTCGAATAAGGCATCGTGGAGTCGTGTTCATAACATCTTTCTATTCGATAGCAGAGTGGGATTTCCGGAAAAGGATTCGGCCAGCGTACGGAATGCTCAGTGTCACGCACCCGAACCTTCGCCAATATATCAAGCGTTCGATAATGCAACGTATAGTGGCTCTTCTTGCGGATTGCGTTGTCGTCCAGGCGCCTGAATTGATAGACCGAGTAAAGGAGTACAACAAACGCGCTGGAAATAAGCTGGCCTGGATCCCTAACAACGTGGTGGTTTCTAAGAAACACTCTCGAATGTCTAAAACAGTGGATGATTCTACGATTCATTTGTTGTGGGCCGCTGGAGGATTTGATCGAACCAAGGGCGCTGATGAACTTCTCACGCTTCTACGCCGTGCTATGGAACGGGGAATATCTATTCATGTTTCGGCAGTAGGGGCTTCTTCACCCTTTGATTCTTCCCTGCGGCCCTATTTCGACGACCAGTATCTGGGACAACGGATGCAGAATGAGAAACTCGAAGGTCATATTTCGTTCTTGAATCGCATCTCACCGGAACTGATGGGCGAATACTATCGCGACGCCGATTGGCTGTTCCACATGAGTCATCTGGATGGTTCACCCAGAGTTGCTCTTGAGGCGCTTGCTCGAGGACTGCCAGTAATCGGGTTCCGCCATCCGGGCTTGAACGTTTTAGATCCTCAGGATAGTTTCATACTCTTTTCAGATCCGTTTGATCCGGACGCTGTTCTGGACCGAATGGTGTCGGATAAAAATAATCTATTGGATTACCAACGGCGATCAACTGCAGGTTCCAGATACGCAAATGATAATTTCTCTAGTGATCGGGTCGCTGAGAGATACGTTGATCTGTATATGAGGTTGTTGTCTGAACAGGTAGATTGAGTTTGCGGTCAATACAATGAACAGCAGTTTTCAACCATCGGTGTGGACTTAATTGACGTTCAATTAATGTAAGACCAGAAGGAAACTTTTGATGCAGACGGTCATTTTGGCTGGCGGCCTTGGCACCCGACTCAGGGAAGAAACCGAATTTCGACCGAAGCCAATGGTGGAGATAGGCGGTCGCCCGATCCTTTGGCACATCATGAAAATGTACGCATACCATGGGTTCAGTGACTTTGTTACCTGTCTCGGCTATCGCGGCGAAATGATTAAAGAGTACTTCTTGAACTATGAAGCTATGAATAATGATTTCACGACTACACTGGGTCGAAAGAACGGCATTGAGCTACACGGTGTGCACGAGGAGCAGGAGTTCAGAGTCACACTTGCCGACACAGGACAAGAGACGATGACCGGTGGTCGTATTAGTAAGATTAAGGGTTACATCGAGGGTGAGACATTTTTGTTAACTTACGGGGATGGTGTTTCGGACATCGATCTCCGCGATTTGGTTGAATTTCACAGTTCGCACGGTCGTCTGGCTACCGTTACTGCCGTTAGGCCCACATCCCGTTATGGGATTCTTGATCTTGAACCGAATGGTAATGTCGTTAGATTTGAGGAGAAACCCGAGCTTAACGCGTGGGTAAACGCTGGTTACTTTGTGCTTAATCGTCGTGTTTTTGACTATCTTGACGGGGATGAATGTGTATTTGAACGTGAACCTCTTCAAAGACTTGCTGAGGAAGGGCAACTCGCCGCTTACCGGCATTCCGGATCGTTTTACACGATGGATACATATAGAGAATTTCAGGCACTAAACGAGTTGTGGGATCAAGGTAAGGCATCGTGGCGGAAATGGTGAACGAGGTAAGTATCTGGAGGGACAGGCCCACCTTTGTAACGGGGGCATCTGGATTCCTTGGTGGGTGGCTTGTGCGTGATCTGGTTGAACGTGGTGCTGATGTAATCTGTCTTGTTCGTGATTGGTCTCCGAATAGTGAATTTGTACGTTCCGGGCTTAGTGACCTAGTGACAATCGTGCGAGGAGACGTTTCGGATCAAGCATTGATTGAGCGAGTTCTGGGAGAGTACGAAATTGGTACTGTGTTCCACCTTGCGGCCCAGACCATCGTAGGGGTTGGCAATAGGAATCCCATATCGACCTTCGAGACTAATATTCGCGGCACATGGACTGTTCTTGAATCTGCAAGACGTAGCCCATCTGTGGGCCAGGTTCTTGTGGCTTCTTCAGATAAGGCTTACGGGGCACAAGACGACCTGCCTTATACCGAGGATGCACCACTACGAGGTAGTCATCCTTACGATGTAACTAAGTCTGCTGCGGATCTGATTGCTCAGTCATATGCGTCTACCTACGATCTTCCGGTCGCCATCAGCAGGTGCGGCAACCTTTATGGTGGTGGTGACTTGAACTGGAATCGAATAGTCCCAGGAACCATTCGGTCGGTTCTCAGAGGTAACCCCCCAGTGATCCGATCGAACGGACTTTTTGTTCGAGATTACATTTATGTGGAGGATGCTTCTGCTGCGTATATTCGATTAGCAGAAGAGCTTGCTGTAAATAAATCTCTTTATGGTCAAGCCTTTAACTTTTCGAATGAATCACCGATCACGGTTCTTGACCTAGTTGGCAAAATTTTAGACATGATGAATTCAACGTTTGTGCCGAACATTCATAACGAAGCTAGTAATGAGATACGAGAGCAATATTTGAGTTCCGATAAATCGCGAAAAATGCTCGAATGGGAACCGAGATTTGATCTCGAATCGGGTCTGAAATCTACTATTGAGTGGTACCGTGACTTTCTTGGATGATCGGACTTTTCCGAGAAAATCAACGTGGCACTTCGATGGGTCACAATGTCTTAGGTGGGTTTGGCAGTGAAAGCCTTGGTTATTGGTGGAAGCGGCATGCTCGGGAGAGCGTTGGTACCGGCGTTACGACAGGCTGGTATGGATGTTGTCTCCACATATAAATCGCGCCCTTTCCCGGGTGGTGAGGCGCTTGACATCACTGACTCGGAAGCCGTTGATCGCAGTTTTAAATTGGTAAGACCTGATGTGGTCTTCATAGCAGTTACGCCTCCAGGTGGTGCGGACTACTGCGAGACTCATCCCGATGAACTCAATCTGCTGAACGTTGAGTCGACTCGTACCATTGCTGAAAATTCTTTAAAGTTTGGTGCCCGTGTTGTCTATTATTCCTCCGACTATGTCTTTGACGGACAAAAAGGCCCCTATTCTGAAGAAGATGATCCGTCTCCCATCAATGTTTATGGGAAGACTAAGTTGGAAGCGGAAGAAACACTACAAGTAATATGTCCTGATGCCCTGATTATTAGGACAACGGCCGTGTTTGCCTGGGAGCGTACCTCTCCTAATTTTGCCATGCAGGTGTGGGATGCGCTCCAGGCCGGGAATCATATGAAAGTTCCCGATGACCAGATTGGGAATCCGACATTGGCTTCTTATTTGGCCGAGGCTAGTGTGAGACTGGTGCAGCAATCAGAGACTGGTGTGTTCAACGTGGTCGGAAAGGACCTGGTTCCACGCTCTGTACTTGGTAAAGAACTTGCTCGTGCGATGGCCCTAGACCAGAGATTGATAGACCCGACCCCGACATTAAACTTGGACCAACAAGCAGCCAGGCCATTAAACGCCGGATTAAAAACCGACAAGCTTGAGAAAGTTCTTGGCACGGAGCCTCCAAGTCTTAGCGACTCTCTGAAAAAGTTCCGCCGTAACTGGAGGAGTGAGACCCATACACCCCAGACCGTGACGTCAGTTTCGGAAGAGGCGTCGAAACTGAAAGGGGAAATTCTGGATCGTGTTTCTGACTATTACCGTTTGGTCCATGGCCCTCAGGAGTTCGTTCCTTACGAATCACGAATTCAGTATGCCGGGAGGGTCTTTGGGGAAGAGGAGATGCGTAATCTTACAGATTCATCACTAGATTTCTGGCTTACTTTGGGGCCCTACGGCGACCTTTTCGAAAGTCGAATGCGCCGCTATTTCGGATCCGCCGGATTCACCCTGGTTAACTCCGGATCATCGGCTAATTTGACAGCTATTTTGGCTCTGATGTCGCACCAACTCGATCGACCGCTCTCCGCAGGGGATGAGGTTATTACCCCGGCGGTCACGTTCCCCACGACCCTGGCTCCCATTGTGCATGGGGGCATGATCCCTGTATTTGTCGACTGCAAGTTGGGTACTTACAACATCGACCCTGATCAGATCGAGGCAGCCATTTCGGACAAAACCCGTGCGATATTTGTACCTCATACACTCGGGAATCCATGTGACATGGAAGTTATCACGGATATTGCGAAACGTCATAGTCTGTTCTTAGTGGAGGATAGTTGTGATGCTTTGGGAGGCAGGTTTAATGGCCAGTTGGTCGGTACCTTTGGTGACCTAGCTACGCTTAGCTTTTATCCAGCACACCACATCACTTTAGGCGAGGGAGGAGGAGTTGTAGTTAACGCCCCCGGATTGGCACGTGTTGTGCAGTCAGTAAGAGATTGGGGTCGAGATTGCTGGTGTGCATCAGGAGAGTCGAACACGTGCGGCCAACGGTTTGGATGGCAGTTAGGAGATTTACCTCTCGGTTACGACCACAAATACACTTATTCCAATCTTGGGTACAACTTCAAACCAACCGATATGCAGGCTGCGATAGGAGTGGCTCAAATGGATCGGTTGGATGACTTTGTCACCCGACGGAACAGTAATTTCGGGCGTTTATACGAAGGACTCAAAGCATACGAAGATAGAATTATGCTACCTGTGTCAGATGATCGGGCAGAGCCTTCATGGTTTGGATTTCCTATCACGGTTCGAGACGGGGTGTCTAGAAACGAACTCGTTCAATCACTGGAAAAGGCCAACATCGAAACACGCTTTGTATTTGCCGGAAACATAGCTCTTCAGCCTGGATATGCCGGTATAAACGCGAGATACCACGATAATCTTATTAATACCGACAGGGTCATGAGGGACACTTTCTTTGTCGGCGTTTATCCAGGTTTGGGCGAAGTGCAGATCGATTTCATGATTGAGCGGTTTGCCGAGTTTTTTAGATCCCATTAGCACAAATGATTAGCATCGCAATTCCGACTTATCGACGACCGCAATATCTGGCCGAGACCCTCGGACGTATAGCGCAAGAATTAAGCACCACGGACATATCAATCGAGGTGATTGTTCAGGACAATGCTTCGGGAGATGAGACGAAAGAAGTAGTGACGTCCTTCCCGGATTTATCGGTCTCTTACCTCAGCAACCAATCGAATCTTGGGCCATCAGAGAACATTGTCCGTGTGTCTGAACGGTGTTCAGGAGACTATGTCTTTTTACTTGGCGATGACGACCTGATTGAATTAGGCGCTTTAGAACGTGTGAACAAATACTCCGACTTAGATCAGATGCCCGGGGTGATTTCTGGTCCGGTTTCACATTTTGTGGATGGTGAATCGTCTACCACGCGACAGGTAAGTTTCGGTAATGCTCAAGGGCGCGATTATTTCATTGAGCCCGGAGGTAGGTCGGTTGAGCATTTGTTTTCAAGAGCGACTATGTTGAGTGGCCTTGTAATCCGTAGAGATTTGCTTGATGCAAACGGCGCTAGACGCCACTCGAGTAGTCTTTACCCTCAGATTTACCTGGCGGGAATCGCAGGACGGGAGGCGGGGTCAATGTATTTGTTAGAGCCTATTGTTAGCGTCCGCGATAACCCGATTACAGAGTGGTCTTACGCAGCGGATTACATGGGTAGAGGAGTATTCGCAATACTAGCCGATTTATCGGCGGAGTCTGATTGGGCTAGAGATGTTCGCAAACGTGTGACGAAGCGCCGGATTAGGTCCACCTACGGTCCCCTGTACGCCGCTCGGAAAGACTCTTTCCGAGCGTACATGAAAACCGTTCGTGGGTTATCGTCAGTGTCAGAATATCGAAGGAGTCTATTTTTCTGGGTGATGGTACTGGGGTTTGGTTCAATGAGTGTTCGGGGGATAGGGCTTTTAAGAAAAGTCCTGCAACTGAGTCCTAACAATAGCGTTGGATAAATTGCAGATATTTCGCCCTTGGAAACGCGTTTGACAGGGTATGTTTTTTATCGAGGTCACATGACAGATAACCGACAAGAGATGAAGTTAGAAGCAGAGGCATTGATAGAACGACGCCTTATAGAGCACCTGTCAGCGATACATTCATTGATTTCAGACAGGGCTACGGTGGCGGAAATAGCGATCACGATCACCGAGGCGTTTAAATCCGGTGGGAAGATTTTGATATTTGGTAACGGCGGTAGCGCTGCCGATGCTCAGCACTTTGCAGGTGAGCTTGTTGGGCGGTTATACCTCGAACGGAAGGCGCTTCCAGCAGTCGCCCTGTCTACAAATACCTCCAATCTGACTGCTATATCAAATGATTTCGGGTATGAATCGGTATTTGCGCGACAAGTTGAGGCACTCGGATCGCCTAAAGATGTGGCCATAGGCATAACAACGAGTGGCAACTCTCCAAACATCGTAGCTGGGCTGGATGCGGCGCGGCGCATGGGCTTGACGACAATAGGTATGACGGGGAGAAATGGAGGGGTAGTAGGAAAGCGTGCCGATTCATGCTTGAAGATAGACACTGACGACACACCTCGTTGTCAGGAAGCTCACATCTCGGCAATACATATCATTTGCGAGTGGGTTGAGAAAGAGCTATCGATATCATGAATCCGGGTGTGTTTTTCGATCGCGATGGCACTATTAATGTGGATGCAGGGTACGTGACTAAACCCCAAGAACTCGAGTTCGCACCAGGAGCTGTAGAAGCGATTGTTAACCTCAACCGGCGCGGATATAAGGTTGTCGTTATTACAAATCAGTCCGGGGTTGCACGCGGTTATCACACTGAATCAGATGTGAACCTATTTCATACGGAGATGTCTCGACAGTTAGCTTTATCTGGTGCCTATATTGATCGTTTTTACTATTGCCCACATCACATAGAAGGTAAGGTGGAACCTTACAATATTGACTGCTACTGCCGTAAACCGGGCGACGCTATGTACAGGCAGGCCATATCTGACCTTGACCTTGATCCAGCAGTCTGTATAGCGGTCGGAGATAAACCCACGGACCTATTACCGGCCCTCGGGCTTGGGGTATCTTCCATCCTTCTGGTGCCCAAGGGTCATATTGATGACCCAACAGCAGAGGAAGAGCATTTCCAGCGTGCTGAGACGTTATGTGACGCGTTGGCCCGGCTGTTGCCCTAATCAAACCTCCCGGTTCGATATAACGCTGGTATTCATGGCTCTGATGTTCGACAATTCACGTGTGCCCCTGCTACCTCACACCGGTCACCTTTAAGGACGTAGACCACTACGGAGGAAAATCAGTGAACGACCGACTTGTGTTCCTGTGCGATCTTACCCATACCTCACAAGGATACGCGGCCGAACTGACTCCTTATCCAGTGGCTTGCATAAAAGCTTGGATACATGAGTATTCAAGACATGGTGATACGCTCGAGGTGGAGTTGTTCAAACATCCACAGCGTTTCATAGATGCGTTCATTGAGCGACGCCCGGCCATTGTGGGTTTCTCTAACTATATGTGGAACCTGGACCTTTCCTACTCGATAGCGACAGAAATCAAAACTGACTATCCGGAGACAGTTGTTATTTTCGGAGGTCCAAACTATCCGCTTGAGGACCATAATCGGGAGAATTGGCTAAAGGCACACCCGAACGTCGACAGTTACATTATCGGTGAAGGTGAAGAGCCTTTCACAAATTTCGTAGACGATTGGTATGAATCCCGGGACATTGAACAGGCGGTACAAGCCGCAGGGAGCGGATGTCACGCTGTGATCGACGGCCAGTTTCTCAAATCAGATGATGTGAGTCCCCGGGTGTCTGATCTCGATAAAGTTCCTTCACCATACCTAGAGGGCTACCTCGACGAGTTTCTTAAGGAAGTTCCTCTCACACCTTTACTGGAGACCAATCGGGGCTGCCCCTTTACGTGCACGTTCTGCGTCGACGGTATCTCTGACCGAACCAAGGTTTATCGGAAATCTATTGACAGATTTGAACAAGAGCTCGAGTACGTAGCCCAAAGGTATGGAGGGAAAGTTCTCACTCTGGCCGACCTCAACTTTGGTATGTACAAACAGGATATCGATGCTTCCCGAGCCATTGCTAAGGTAAAAACGGAGTACGACTACCCGTATCACCTCCAAGTTTCAACCGGTAAAAATCAAAAAGAGCGAGTGTTGGATTGCGCTGAAATTCTTGATGGCAGCCTGCGGCTGGCAGCCTCTGTCCAAACTCTGGACGCTGGAGTTTTGAAGAATATCAAACGTCAGAACATATCGGCGGAAAAGCTGATAGAGGTCACCAAGGTAGCCAACCGTCTAAACGCGAACAGCTACTCGGAAGTTATTCTCGGGCTACCCGGCGATACAAAAGCAAAGCACTTTGACACAGTTTTCCAACTGGCTGATGCTGGCCTGAAGTTCATCCCGTTGTATACCTTGATGCTCCTTGAGGGGACGGTTCTTGCCACTGATGAAGAGCGGGGGCGTTGGGATATCGGAACTCAGTATCGTGTGGTTCCGCGTTGTTTCGGTGTCTATGAGTTCAAGGATCGTCAAATATTATCAGCAGAGTTCGAAGAGGTTTGTGTATACACGAACACACTGCCACATGAGGATTACCTGGAATGCCGCTCACTTGCTCTGACAATGGGTCTGTTTTATCAGGATCGAATCTTGTTCGAGTTGTATGGGTTTCTTGGGACTCTGGGGATCAATCCCTCTTCATTACTCTCCATATTGCACGAACGGCGCATGTCTCTTAGTCCTGCTTTGACGGACCTATTCGATTCGTTTGATCAAGCGACTGCTTCTGAGTTGTGGGAGGATCTTGCGGATCTTGAGGAGTTCGCTAAAACAGATCCAGAGACTATTGATAGATACGTCAACGGCGAACTTGGTAACAATGTCTTGTTCCGACACCGAGCAATCGCATTACTAGACCTAGTTGACGACATTCATAGCGTTGCATTTGAAGTCGCCCGGGAGATAGTTGAGGAAGCCGACCCAGATTCATTTAAAGAGAACAGTAATTACCTGGATCAACTTCATCGCTTCAGTGTCGCCCGGAAGCGCAATATGTTTGAGCTGGGGACGGAAATTGAAGAGGAGTTCACATACGACTTCCGCCGTCTCGTACTGGATGATTTTTCTACTCAGCCGTCAGTTCTTTCAGAGCCGCTCCATATACGGTTTTCTCAAAGTAGCGAGCAGGTCGATATGATCAACGACCAAATTGCGGTACAGGGTGGAGATCTAAACGGGATCGCCAAGGTCGTTTCGCGTATACCGGTGGCTAAGTTGCAACGTCTTCTTACATATGACGATTCTTCGGTATTTACTGGGAGTGATGATGGGGTTCAGTTCGCGTCTCCGACTGCATTATCCCCAGGGGAGTTCACGTAATAGCCATTACGGGTGTGGGTATGAAATAACACCGGATTTTATGGCATCTTGAGTCCTGCGAAGTCCATTTGTCTGCCGCTGGAAACTCGGGACCGAGGCACTTCTTATCCAGAGGTGATCGACGGATCATGTATATGTGAAGGATTTGCATATGGCAGAAATTGTTCCCGGTAAAATCGGTATACAGCAAAGAGTTTTGCCGCGATATCGAGCCCCGTTCTTTGAAACTCTGGCATTGCAGTGCCCCAACGGTCTGGAAATTTTTGCTGGGAATCCTCGGGCCGAAGAACGTATCGTTACTTGTGATGACTTGAGAACGGCTACGCGTGCCGAGGCAAGAAATCTTCATATGGGTCGTGACGGACTGTACATGTGCTGGCAACGCGGTTACCGAAGATGGCTCAAGGAATTTGATCCAGATACTTTAATCGTAGCTGCTGATCCTCGGATCATTACAACTTATTTAGCTATGCGATACATGCGCGCCCGTCATCGTCCCGTAATCGGTTGGGGATTAGGAACCTTAAGTGAACCTGGCCGAGCTGATCGTTTATCGGTTGTGTCCAGCGTCAGATCACGTTTCTATCGATCGTTTGACGCAGTCATAGCCTACAGTTCAAAAGCAGCCGATGACTATCGACGTGCAGGCGTGCCTGAAAAAAATATTTTCGTGGCACGTAACGCGGTCTCCACTGCAGAAGCTGATTTGGCGAGAGAGCGATTTCCTCCAGAAGGCCAGGAAGTAAAAAACTGGAAAACCCGTAATAATTTGTCAAAGATGACAGTAATTTATGTTGGGCGTTTGGTCCCTGGAAAGCTAATTCCTGTTCTGATCCAAACATGTCACGACCTCGGGGATGATTGCGATTTAGTGATCGTCGGTGATGGTCCAGATCGGAGTGCGTTAGAACGTCTCGCAGCAGAGCGTTTCCCTCGCACTCGTTTCCTCGGACACTTGGAAGGTGATGCTCTTTCCATTGCACTTGCTGGATCAGATTTGTTCGTTCTGCCCGGAAGGGGTGGACTTGCAATATATGAGGCAATGGCACACGGGAAACCCGTGGTTGTAGGGCAGGGTGATGGTACGGAAGCAGATCTGGTCAAAAATGGAGAGAACGGTCTACTGGTTCCTCCAGGGGATGTAGGAAAACTTACGGACGCGATTAGGTCATATATCGAACACCCCGAAAGAATTCGGAAAGAGGGTCAGGAATCTCGGAGAATTATTAAAAATGAAGCTAGCATTGAGAAAATGACATCAGCATTTGTGACCGCACTGGAGTTCGTATCATGACTCGATTAATTCGTCATCTTCGCGAATGCGACACCCTTTTTGATTAGAGGTTCAGATTGTGTGTTGTTCATAAGGATGTCTGTAATGATTGTGAAAATCCAAGATGTGTTAAATCAAGGAATTTTTTCCAATTTGAGTAACATCAACAGCAACAAATTGTCGGGATCTGACTATCAGACTCAGGAATCTAACCCTGACCCAAAGGACTTCGTTCTACTGACTGGGGATCTACATAGTTCACGAGGTTCATCTTGAAGTCTGCCTTGGGGCGCTACATAAATGTAGTAGGCCATTCCAATGAACGCGAAGATCAGACGGTGTCCACCTTTGACGGTAAGTTGCTTTTCGCGTTGACGGCGCTGATTCTTCTGGGTCCCTATCTTCCGTTTTTATCTCTGACTCGCTTCGTGGGCATCGGCATTTTTGGAAGTGGAGTCGAAGCGCGTCTCGATAATCTAGCGTTGCCTTTAGTCGGCTTATATTTCATAGGACGATCATTGGTATCTAGTAAGTTGATATTCCCGATACATCTGATCATGTACGTCGCCTTCCTTCTGTGGGTCGCTTTTATGACGCTGATTTGGTGGTCTAATATGCCAGCGGAATTTGATGGGCAGAATACCCGTGGGGTTGGGCTGTTACGGGCTATAGATGCTTACGGCAGACCAGCGGCAGTTCTATTGCTTGCAGCGAACGTGCGCATCACCCGCAGAGATTTCACCCTATTGATCCGTCTTATCCTGGGTGTTGGGCTGCTTCTCGGAGTAATCGCTGCCGGTCAGCTTCTTGAGACGACAAACGGCCCCGTGAACAAGTTTTTGTTCGCCTATTACGACAATCATTCTGGAAACCATTTCTGGATGGTCCTTAATCAAGGCCGAGTAGCAGCTCTTATGCCTCAATTGTCGACTTTGGGAATGTATGTGGTTTTAGCGTTAGGACTATTGGTAGCCCAGGTGATTGGTGGACGCTCCATTTCTTCGGCTTGGATTTACGGTGTGCTCGTAGGTGGCGTGTTTCTTGCCGGAATATTGTCCGGATCTAAGGTGTTCGTCGGCGGGACTGGAATGTTGGCCGTCGGGATGATTTTGTTTTTGAGATCAGTTCGACGTGAATCGATACCCAAAATTATCCTGGGCACTTTGGCTATATTGCTTGTATCGTTTACCAGTTTTCAAATCTTTCCTCAGCAAACCAAAGGCATTGTCGGGCTGGCGATACCTCGTCCTCCAGAAGTGACAGTTAACGATTCGATTGACTCGTTGACATCCGACCAACTCATCGAATTTGATAATCAACTCGTCACTGGTGTGATAGACCCTGATTCCGCGGGTACGAGGGCAATGATCGACCGTCTAGCTGGGTCTGGGGACCCAATTTCACCAACCAAACTGGTGGACGGTGTGCTCGATCTGACTGGTCCAATTGATGCTGAGCAGGACACGAGAGCTGCTCTTCTTGAATTAGCGGAAATTGGTGGTGACTTAACGTTCGACACTACCTCTCAACGCACCGAGAGCGAAGATCGTATAGCACAGATGCTTTCTTTATCGGTTGCTTCACGGGAGTACCAACTCATCGAACTTGATAATCAACTCGCCACTGGTGTAATAGACGCCGACGAGTATCAGAAAATCCGAGATAGGATCCTTTATAACCCGCTGCGACCGACTGACAAATCGTTTGTTGAAAACTTGTATCCAAGTAGTCTTTACGATCGTTACTTGCGTCGTTTTTATACCGTGTATCTCGCAAGTCGATTTGATACAACTGATGGGAAGGTGTTCCGGACAGGCGCGACTGATATAGCGGCTGACTACCCCCTGACAGGGCTCGGGCTAAACGTGGTGAACCGGACTACGGATTCGATGGCCTTGGGAATATTTATTATGGGAGGCCTAGTTGGAAGCCTACTCTATTTAGCGACGTTGCTAGTGTTGGCTCTGAGTCTACTGCGCATCGTCAGAAGGAGAGACGATCTGGAATCAGCTGCAATCGCAACAGTTTTACTGATATTGACCGGGGCATTTCTAGTGATGTCGATTGGCTTCCACACGTTAATTCAGGATAGGGCCGGGGATGCTTATTGGTTAATTGTCGGACTCGTGTTAGGCCCTTTAGCTTTTCAAAATCAGCACGAATATCCAACTGAATCTAGATGAACTAAATCCAATAGTAATAAGCATCTTCAGTAGCTTAGGTTGACCCTTGAATTTCCATCATAGTTTGTCTTGTAGTGATGCTACCGTGGCGGATATGCCCACATCAAATGGTGTGTAACGTAACCCTAGTTCTTTCTCAACTTTACTACCATCGTAAATCGTTCCACCGCGTCGGACACCGGAGACTGTTATCGGTGGTTTCCAACGCGTAACCGGTCGCACACCCCATGCGGCGGCTATGCCAATCGCCACAATCCATCCCGGGAGGGAGAGCCGAGGTTCCCGTCGTCCTGTGGCGTCTGCCAGTTCCCGTATAAACTCCCTGACGGTTACAGCCGGGCCTGCAAGGATGTATCGCTCACCCCTTATACCTGACTCAAGCGCTAACCTGCTTCCGCGCGCTACATCGCCCGAGTAGACCAATGAGAGAATTCGATCTGGAATAGGGATCAGTGGCATTCGTCCGTTGACGAATAAGTTGATAAGGCGACCTCCATATCTGGAACGCGGTCCGAACACCACCGTCGGGTTAACGACTACCGTGTCAAGTAAAAATGAGGCGAATTCCAGTACCAGAGATTCGGAATTTACTTTAGAAGATTCGTATCCATCGCGAGGGTTAGTTGGAGCCGTCCAATTCTCATCTACCAACAAACCAGGATATATACCGAATGTGTGTGCGGTACTCACATGAAGAAGACGAGAGATCCCCGCTTCAACTGCTGCCTCGCATACGACCCTCGTGCCATACAAGTTGACATGTTCGTATTCGTTATCCGTGGCTCCCGATCCTGGCACAAGGGCGGCGCTGTGACATACATAATCTTGACCTGCCATCGCACGGCTCACGGCATCGGTGTCAGTAATGCTACCTTCGACGAACGTGATGTCATGCCCAAGTAGGTGTGATCGATCGGATCCCGATCGCACGAGTGCAGTCACTTGATAGCCAGCCCTCCGAAATTCGAGAGCGATTTCACCACCAACGAATCCCGAAGCCCCGGTCACTAGTATTCTTGCCCCAGTATTAGATATGTAATTGCCTGAGATCGGTGACGCTCCTTGATCCGTTATGCCTTGGTCTTTTCTGTATCACTACAGGGCGGAATCCCGCGGGCTCGGTCTATAGTGGCATATCGAAGTTTGAAATATTTACACATTGTGTCTTCTTCGAAGTGCTGCCGCACAACTCCTTGAGGCCGAGTTCCACTAGTTGTTGTGATGCTAGTGTTCGAGTCAATCTAAATCAGGGACTGTATCGTTGCTAAAAAGAAGTTTTGATCTGATAGCGGCGTTGATCGGGGTGGTCCTTCTAAGCCCGGTCATGATATTTCTCGCATTACTTGTTTTATTAGAGTCGGGCTGGCCAGTGTTTTATCGTGCCGAGCGGGTCGGATTACATGGAGCCCCATTCCGGATACTAAAGTTTCGCAGTATGCGTACGTCTAGCGATGGACATCATTCGCATCATTCCGGCGACGATGATCCGCGAATAACACGAGTAGGGCACATTCTCCGGAAATATAAATTGGATGAACTGCCCCAACTTTTGAATGTAGTAATCGGAAAAATGAGTCTGGTTGGCCCCAGGCCTGAAACGATCGAATATGCAAAGTTTTATACGGAAGAGGAATTGGTCATCTTTTCCGTTCGACCTGGAATTACAGACGAAGCATCTATAGAGTTCGCCGACCTCGGTTCCATACTTGCCGGGGGAGATCCGGACAAGCTCTATTTTGAGAAAGTCTGGAGGGTAAAAATGGACCTCCGCATGAAGTACGTGCGTGAGCACAGTTTCTCTGGAGATTTAAAGCTCATATTTCTTACCCTCGCAACTCCCTTTACCCGGCGGCCAAGAAGACAATAATTACAGGGCTCTTCAAGAATTAATAAGTCACCTCTTGTTGCATCGGTCATGACTTCGGGGATCGTTCTAAATCCTCTGACATGGCCGTTCTTGTAGTCGGAAGTATCTGTGCTCTAACGATTCACACTTCTTACAAGGGTATGCCGAGAGAACGAATCTGGATTCTCATCGCTGAATATGTTCACTACGGCGCGTAATTGGATTGCCAGACGCCCTCGAAGATCATCTTTAGGGTTGATGTTGGTCGTGCTGATAATTTGGGTGTCTGTCTGGGGGTTGCAATTGGTTAGGGACGCGGAAAATCTTGCCGCAGAATTGCGTTCCACGGGATCTTCGGCGGAGATGGCACTTGCTGGCGCAGACCTAGCGACTATCGAAGAGATATCAGATTCATTAGATAATTCGCTAAACTCTGCCAGG
Source organism: Dehalococcoidia bacterium (assembly GCA_046583495.1). Classification (GTDB taxonomy): domain Bacteria; phylum Chloroflexota; class Dehalococcoidia; order Lucifugimonadales; family Lucifugimonadaceae. Next base: position 7,987 of record JAYGCF010000079.1, on the reverse strand, counting down.
CAGTTGGATCAAGACTTATGGCCGATTCGCTTGGCCGGCGTGGTACTCGGTGGCGTTCCTGTGTTCGGCGATAATTTGATAGCAGGATCAAAACTAGCGGATCGTCTGAATGATGATTTGTCAGCTGCGGTGGCTCTAGTAGACGTCGCTGAACTTTTGATGACGGTATATGACGAATTGCCTACCGGTGATTCGGGACTGGTCGAAACGCTGAACAATCTGCCGACTGATATCGAGCTCATCGAGGCAATGCGACTTCTCGATATAGCCGAAACGGATCTGGTGTCAGCACGAGATACATCTGATGCCATGAACGAAAGCCGCCTTCTCGGGGCGTTGAAGGCCAAGTCGCAAGAGTTAAGTATTCAGGAACGACGGCTCATTGAGTTGGTTCAATGGGCGAGACTCACTACAGAATCATTGATAGCTCTCGTGAGATTAGGCGAAATATCGTCACCCTTGATAGGTCTGGTAGAGAGTGGAAACCAGTCTGGATCAGGGTTGGCAAGTGATACCTTCAGAACAATGTCCGATCTTGAAAACGCGGCTGCGAATGCACACTTGGCCGTGGTCTCCGCAAATGCCGACGCACCCTCAGGGATTGCAGGTTCGGAAATTGGGAATCTTCTCGTTGACTTTGAGTCGTTACTACAGGTGCTTTCTGACTTATCAAGAGCTGGTGTACTCATCTGGACGGGCATCTCCCCCGCACTCGACGAAATGGAATCGTCGCAAGGAGGATTAATTGGCCAAGACACTTCCATTTTGACAGCATTGAAAATTCTCGACGAGGGTCAAGCAGTTTTTGAGGACGCTGAACTGGTTCTAGAGTCAGTTGATCCTTTTTTAAGGACGGTAAAGTTCAACTCACCATCAGGTATGTCAGGAGCTCGAACGCTTTCCGACGTGTCGAATGAACTAACACATTTGGTTGGATTTTTAGCCGATTTTCCAGAGATCGGCACCAATGCACTTGGATCTATTGAACCGAAACGATATTTAATCCTTGGACAGACATCAGATGAGTTACGAGGCTCTGGAGGATTCGTTTCTAGCGCATGGATTCTTACATTCAACGCCGGCCAAATGTCTAATGTTGAATATCACGATATTGTCGAGATTGATGATCTAGACGGTCTCGATTTATATCCGCTGCCGCCAGATTTACTGGCGCAGCACATGGATGCACCGGTATGGCTGCTACGCGATGCCATGTGGTCTCCCGAATATCCTGTGGCCGCTCATGCTGCATCGGGGATTTTTGAGCTTGGCCATGGCGGTCCATCCGTAGACGGGGTAATAGCTCTTACTGAATGGGCGATTGTCGAACTTGTAGAAGCCTTGGGGACGATTGAGACCGACAACGGTGAGATAGCTCCGGGAGAACTGTTACCAGCTCTTGAGGAGGGTACAGATGTCGACGGGAGGGCCTTTGTAGATGTTTTGTTCAGGGGGTTATTGGACGAACTTCGATCGTCCAATGTGAATGATCGTATTTTCGGTATCACTCGTGCCGCATCAGAAATGCTGAAAAAGAAAGATGTGCTCGTGTACATGTCTGACCCGAGCCTGCAAGAGGTCATCTCTCGTGCCGGATGGGATGGATCCCTAGGTAAACCGGAAGGAGATCGGATAACGGTAATAGATTCGAACGTTGGCTGGAATAAGGTAGACCGGAACATAGAGCGTTCGTTTGAATACCGCGTGACATTACGGCCGTTTGAGCCAAGCCCGGCGCGACTATCCATCTCTTATCGCAACATGAGCATGCCAAATGGTGACGGATGCGTTAATCAAGCTCCATTGCACGGCATTTCTTATAAGGAGTTGAAACAGGCTTGCTATTGGAACCTGGTCAGAGTTTATGTGCCGGATGGAGGATCGTTGCTATCAGGCGCTCCGTTACCAATTCCGGAAGGTAGTGTCTACGCTCGAGCAGCAGTAGGACTGCCAGGTGACGATAGCTTAAACGTTGGAATCGACGCGGGAGGCAAATTCATATCCGGGTTGATTGTCGTGCCACCGAGTGAAACCGTAACCACTGAGTTTGACCTTACAGTTCCGGTCGACGCGTTCGTTTTAGAGGAAGGGTTACTCTTTTATCGGCTCCTGATGAACTCACAAGCAGGCGCCCGAGGGCGCAAGGCATCGATAACTCTGGAATTACCCGTAGGGTATGAATATGTTAGTAGTTCGCATACGCCATCCCTGCTTGAATCAAATCTAGTCGAGTTCGATATATCACTTGAATCGGACACAATGATTGAAGTCAGCATGCAATCAGGTTCCGAAATCGGTAATAACCTGATCGGGCCCAACTCAGAGATAAGTGAGAATGACTCATCACAGTGATCGGATCGTCTCAGATTAGATGCGTCGCAGGATATTGGCAGCGGTTAGCCGCGTCGTTGCTGAGTTTGTCTTTGATGGCAACCACGACGGTGGTTTGTTCGAATGAGACAGTGGATTTCAACGATTCGAACGCAAAAATGTCGGGTAGTCCTGCTACCGTTTTCCCGTACATAGCAGCATCGGTTGTACCGACATTAACACCTACAAACATGCCCACTATTGAGGTGGCTAGATCCCCGTCTCCGGCTGATGTGCCGCTGACGCTTCCAACACCAGATACGACGAATCCTCCAGTAGCCTCTCGTTCTCCATCACCGTCTCCGTCCAATGTCCCGCTGACGCTTCCAACACCAGATACGACGAGTCCTCCAGTATCGTCACATTTACCGACAACTACACCGGGCCCTGCCGTATCCACTTCGATACCGGATATTGACGACCGCTTCGGCATTATTGCGAGCGGCCCAGCCCGCGATTGGCAGGTCCAAAACCTTAACGCCACGTGGTTCATCGACTTCAATTCAGACCCGGGCGACGCACCACCGGGCACCAATAAAGTCCCGTTTATTCAGGTTGCCCCAAGGAGTGTTCGCATACCTCCAGCCGACCTCGCAGTGCTGACAGCTAGAGCAGAGGGGTCTTACTGGTATATCGGTGGGGAGCCTAACGTGGCTGCACAGGGGAATATGACACCTGAGGCGTTCGTTGATGAGTTTGATTACTACGCCACAGAAATCCGGCTAGCAGATCCTACGGCCAAAATTATGGGTCCTAGTATTCTGAATTGGGATTTCACGTGTACTGGATGTGGTGGATTTACATCCGGTGAAACATGGATGCGTAGTTTCATAGACGCGTACGCTGTACGACACGGTGGGAAATCACCGCCAGTCGATGTGTGGTCTATCGACGCTTATCCGCTGACCTGGGATTCGGTTCCAATGACGAATTGGCAGTTAATTAGGGACCAAATTCTCGGATTCAGGCATTTTCTTACGCTTGAGGTGCCAGGGCACGAGAGAACTCCGATTTGGGTTACGGAGCTTGCATCACACTGGGCGTTTTCTGAATGGGAAATTCAGAATAATGCACTCGCAGTCCCAGATGAACTTGATATTGAAACAGATTATTTATGGTTTGAAATGGAAGGTTACATGAATGGGATTCTTGATTGGCTGAAAAATGAAGGTCCTGTGAACAATATAGAGCGCTGGTTCTTCTACAAAGGTCACGTAGATATAGAAAAATCGAGTAAAGAAGGATATGCGGGCATTTATTTCTATGAGGATGCAAGTGAAGGGTCAGATTTGAATCCTCTGGGGAAGGTGTATCGGGATTACATCTTGCAGGGTCGATAATCTGTGACACGAAATCGTTCTTTAATGATTGCCGGGATCGCCTTGGGCGTCTTAATTTTTTCTTGTAATGGTAGTAGAACTGAGATATCCGACCAATTGTTGGTTTCAAGCCCCGTTACGGTTGAACCTTCTAGTACATCTGAGCCGGTTAATCCGACGGTTGTAAGCTCGGCGCAGACTCCCTTGCCAGACCGATCCATAATCGATATCGATGACCTTTTGGTTCCGGCTTGCCGCAACGACCCATTTGCAGGCACTGCCGTAGGCTTCGGCACAGTCCCTAGAGCTCCCGAATCACTCCAAACTTTTAGCTCCGATTCCGGTGATCCATTGCCGGATAAGATGGCTGCGTTGGCTCCTGTTATTCGGTGGGCAAATCACTTTACCAAGATATCTGACACGGGATGGGGGCGTGCCCGTTCAGAGTCAGATTTCGCATCGATCATTTTTGATGAAAGCCGGCGGGTCTGGCTTGCGTGCAATGCTATTGCGCTGGCGGTTCCTATAATCAACCAAACAGATCCTGGCTTACTCGCCTCGGCAAAGGGTCTACTAGCCGATCGCCAGGTGTGGCTTGCAGATCGGCTTGAAGTCCTGCGTAACAATCCTTCGTCGATTCGTAATACTGACTCTTACCGTGGAAAGACATCAGTTGGTCTTAGGAAATTGATCTGGGACCTGGACGCGCTGTCTCATGAAGCCGGCATTGAAGATGTTCTAATTCCAGTCCCTTTTACCGTTCTAAATCCGCTCCTGGAAATATCCATTGATATGCCCGCTGAATGGATGTTGATTCGAAATCGTGTGGATATTGTCTTGGTGGCACCTCCAGACCAACATGTGGAGGGAGTACGAGGAATGGGTGTCCCCGGATGGAATTTTGGTACGGCTCTACAGGTAAGGCGTATGAGACATGAGGATCCGTGGACTTTGAGCGATACAGCTGGGCTGATGGACTCTCTTCTCGTCAAATTCGGTGAGAGAGTTAGCGATAAAAACGATGAAGTAGGCGGTGCAGAGACTGTCATACGTGCGTATGAATCATCCGATGACGCTTGGATAACTATCGCCGCCGCAACGGTTAATAATTCCCACACTTACCTTTTTGCACTTGGGTGTCCTATTGAAAGCCGTATTTCATGTGAAATCCTTCTGCGCGAAATCCTCAGTGACGCCCAATTTACGCATGAGTGACCGGATCCTCCTTTTTACCGATCGTCGAGATATTTGGCCGGCCAAGACAGTACATGGAATCTTGACTGTGCCATCCGAATTATTTCGGCCAACCCGGTTGAGGCGCCAAGAATCAACAGTGAATCAACAGGGAATCTGAATCTGGGCGTGCCCCAGAAAGGCAATGTCAATACGAATGCGAGAAGGATGAAGGTTAGTAGGGGCCAGTTGCGTTTCCAGGATCTGACAAAGGAGCTGAGGAAGAAAAACAGCAGTACTGGGATCCATATGACCGACATAATTACATCGTTCCTAGTCAACGAGGGATCATATGGATCGGGCCTGAAAGTCCAGAAATTTTTTGCCCGATTGAATAGTGGTTGTGGAAGTTGGGTCCAGTTCTCAGACAATTCATCTAGGGCGCGGTTACGTTTGATGGCGTCGATTTCAACTTCATTCTTGCCAGTTCCATCAAAAGTAAACAATTCTGGGTTTTTGAAATATTGACCGGACTTTATTTCTTCGTTGTCGAGCGTCCCATTTGTCATCAATAACAAATGCCCTGACCTTGTCGTTGTAGGTACAAACGAATCAAGTATCACCGCATTTCGGATAATCCATGGGCTCAAGGTAATTACGAAAGCCGCAATCCCGATTAACCACATTTTTCGGCTCCAAATCCAATCCTGTGTGCCAAACCGGGCCACGATTAATTGGATTATCAGAAAAGCGATTGGTGTCAGGATAAAAACCGATCGATTCAGGCCTAGTATTGTCCATATGACACCCGTAGCAATGGCCGATAACGCGGTTCTTTTCTGCGATGCCCAAAGGTAGGATCCGAGCGACGTTATAACCAGCAACGAAGTGAGGTTCTCTGTCAGGATCATGGGAGCATAGAAAATGGCTGGCGGGTACAAAGCGAATGCAAAGGCGGCCAACAATACGACGCGTCGGTTTCTCGTAAATAACATCCCGACGATATAGAGCATCCCGGGAACAAGAGAAGAGATAACTACTCCTAATACTCTTGCTGCAGTTGGATCAGGGCCCGTGACGAGGTAGACCATTGAGATCAAGAATGGGGTTACGGGAGGGCGAGTCGCTCTTGCCGAGTCTGTTCCCCACTCTCCGTTCTCAGAGAGTGATGTGGCGAAATTGTGGTACTCGATTTCGTCCCCATCGAATGGGGCGTTTAATCCCGATATGACTATTAGATAGATCAGGCGTACCACCAGGGCTAAGGTGAAAAGCGCGATCACTGTACGAGTAGTATTCGACAGGGTAATAGGCTGCGATATCGAATTAATCAATGTCATCAGAATGCTGAGAATTGGCGATGTGACTGTTTAGATTGGAGGCAAGAGTGAAATTTCGTTTTGCCCTAAAACGGTCTTTCACGATGGCTTTAAACGCAGCGAAACCGTCCCGATAAGCCCGTAATTTTTTGCCCTCGAGTACAGTTCTTGGAGAATAATGAACACGTGTCTCGGTGATTGTCCCACCGAGACGAAGAGTACTGGTTACAAGCTCGAAGTCGAGATCAAACCCAGTACACCTTAAGTTCATACTCCGCGCATGGGCTCCATTCAACATTTTCATGGCAGTCGCGGCGTCCGTTATATGGGCTCCAAACAGAAGATTGATTGACCAGGTTAGAAATCGGACACCTAGATAGTTGGCAAGATATTCATATGACGCATTGCCTCCAATCACCCTGCTCCCTAGCCCCATCGTGGCATCAGCGTTTCTGGTGGCGTCCAACAAAATCCAGACATCTTCCGCTCTGTATTCGAGATCCGGATCATGAATCACGACATAATCGCCCTTCGATTCTGAAATGGCTTTCCTAATGGAACCGCCTTTGCCAAGATTATGCTCGTTGAAGATTACCCGGGTATTGTCCTCGTCTAGAAGTTCGAGGAATTCTCTAGTGCCATCTGTTGACCCGTTATCGACGATAATTATTTCAACTGATTCGGTGCGGTCTGCAGCACTTGACAAGAATTCTTTCAGAGCGGAGCCAATACGATCAACCTCATTAAACGTACACATGACCACAGTCACATAGGGGACGGTTGATTGACGCGTTTTAACCGAGAGCGCTTGCCCAGATGGTCCTCCGCAGTCACAGCTCGAGATTTCGGGGTTTTCATCTGGAATTAACAAGATTGCGAATCGCCAGGGATCGGACACACAGAATTTCGCCTATGGGCGCGTAGAAATCTCGGAATCGGTTCAACTCCAGCTGTGTGTTTAATCGCTCCTTGTAGGATCAATACGGTGGTAGCGCGGGTCATACTTTCGTCCTTATTTGAAATTTTCAACGGAAGATGAAAGGATTTTGTCGCGCATTCTGAACCATGGCGATGTAACCCTTTCGTGTAATAGCTATTCCACGTAATCCGAGTCTAATAGAGATCATCGTTATCAATTTATGCTTTCCCGTACCTCATCCTTCATTCGATAGTTCAGTAATCTGTTGAATGGCCGATCTCATCAGGTTGCTGATTAGGAGGCATGGTTCGGGTTCTGTCCTAACTTCAATCCCGTATTTGAGTTTCACATCGTGTTCCTGCCTGTCTATTTGTAAATGCTACTGGCAGGAATTGGTTGGAAGATGGAAGCACTGTCCGGTCTGTATAATCCAATTAACGTTGTTTTCAGCGCAGACTGTGAGGTCGCTTTTAGATCAGGAAAATAGGCCACAAACCTTTATCAACTGAGGGCGATTTCGTTCCCCAGCCTCTTTTAAAAGGGGTTTGTGTGATTGGTCTGATAACCAACGAATGGTTTGCACTGAAAGTCAAAGTACTGCGGGGGTAGCTCAGCTGGCAGAGCACGACCTTCCCAAGGTTGAGGCCGCGGGTTCGAATCCCGTCCCCCGCTCCATTTACAGTATTCGATATTACCGACGATAGGTATTCATTCAGATTATCGGCGGCTTTCCACTAACGGTCCTTGTGGTTCCTGTGTATGCCTTCTCTGATGCCACCAACATTTTCCTACATCCCTTAGTTTCTTCGAGATTAGTAGATAACTAACGCCAGGAGAGTCACTTGGATTTTGGAAATTCGATGGAATCGCACGCTCGCGGGGCGGGA
>JAYGCF010000007.1:0-16688 GCA_046583495.1 Dehalococcoidia bacterium | reverse complement strand
TACAAATACCGTGAGCCAGGGATGACAAGATCGGAGCCTCGTCCTGGCTCAGACTAACGAGGGTTCATTAACCTTGCTATAGATCTGAACGCGGTGCCGACAGGCGTCGGCAATCAGAACGAGTCCGTCTGAGTTAGTCTCAATTGCTGATGGGCGCCAGAAGCGTTTCTCCTCTTCAAATAGTCCTGCGTTCTCTCGCCATCCAGCCTGTTCAGGGTTCACATCAATGAACTCCTGGCACCATTTAGACAGTGTCGCATCCCCAACGAGCGTTTCGATGTGTGCTCCATTATTGTCGAGAACCTGTACCCGGTCGTTACGCCAATCGGCCACGTAAACCTGTCCCTGATCATCAACATGGACTCCCGACGGTCTGTCAAATTTCCCATCGTCGGTGCCACTCGTGCCAAACATAGAGACGAACTCTCCATCGGCTGTGAATCGCTGAATACGATCGTTACGCCAGTCGGCCACCCATATATCGCCCTTGGAATCTACCGATATGCCCCATGCAAAGTTAAAAGCGCCCGGACCGTCGCCTTTCGTCCCGAAAGAGGATATGTATCGACCATCCGGCGTCATTTTTTGGATCCGAGAATTTAGGTGGTCCATCACCAGCACGTTTTCATCAGAATCAACAGCTAGTCCAGATGGACGGTTGAACTGCCCCGGACCACCACCGAATTCTCCCCACCTTTCAATGAAGTTGCCCTCTCGATCAAATACAGAAACGTTGTGCATGTGCTCGTCTGACACATAAAGTCGATCGCGACTATCAAATGCCAGGGCAGTTGGCATAGTTGTCTGTCCAGGCTCGGTTCCCCAATTGGCGAACTCGTACAAAAACTCTGGCTCAAGAGTCTGTACGCTCACGCGTACATTCTTGTTACTTGCGTTAGATCTACTAAGTACGAACAACACACCGGTACTGTCAAAGCGCAGATCGATCGGGTTCATGAAACCGCGGCCCAGAAAAGCTGCTATCCCGATAGTGTCGTGGTAAGAAAAGTTCTGAAGTGACATTGGAAGACCTACCTACACTGCCGCCAGGTCAAGCTGGTTGAACCGGCTGTTAAGTATGGGCTCCGACTCCAGTTCTAAGAAACCTTCAAGAATCGTCGCATAGACGTCTCGGTAGTCAGTATTGAATCGAACGTCACCGTCCAGTTGAGCGTTCGGGTCAAGGTTGGGATAGTCCCCGTACAGACCTCCCTTCACAGAAGGCCCTATCAAGAAGGCACAGCCTCCGGAACCGTGGTCTGTCCCTGTTCCATTGTCTGCCACCCGGCGGCCAAACTCGCTGAAAATCCACATCACCGTATCGTCAGCGGTGCCCTGTTCTTCCATATCAGCCCAGAAGCAATCGATTCCTTCCGACAATTGATCCCACAGTAATGTGTGGTTCACAAGTTCGTTGGTGTGTGTGTCGAAACTGCCATGTGCTGTGTAGAAAATACGCGTACCGAGGTGGGCTGATGTCACCTGTGCAACACCCTTTAAACTCTGCGCAATTGGGTTGGCTTCCGGGTATTCGATACTAGAATTATGATGACTTGGTGCCTGGCGTAGCAGGTCGGCACCATCGAGTGCGCCTCGACCGGTCTGTAGGATCCGCAACGAAGGAATCCCATCTTCAGACATCGGCTGGTAAATGCGGCTGACCGTATCAAGGAGAGCATCTCTGTTTTTTGCCCCGGCCAAACCCGTGTAAAGCCCGTAAGACTCCAATGCTCCCACCGACGCTACTGATACGCCCGGATAGGCAAGGGCCCTGGGAAGCCCACGTCCAAAATTCACAGCAGTAACAGGGTTAGTGCCGCCTGGATCCAGGGCTCTAGTGACTTTACCCAACCATCCCTCGGATGAACTTGTGAATGGTTCAGCCGTATGCCATATATCCATCGATCGGAAATGAGAGCGATTGGGTTCTGGATAACCGATACCCATAAAGACCGCGACCATCCCGCGGTCATACATCCTCTTGATCGGTGCCATGTGGGAATTGAATCCGATACGATCGTCGACCGAAATTACAGACTCACCCTTTAGGCCCATGTTAGGACGGTAGTCATAGTAAAGGCCATCCTGGTACGGCACGACCGTGTTGAGGTAGTCATTCCCACCTGAGAGTTGAACCACAACTAGATTTTTGCCACCTGGGGCTTTACTAGTCACGTGTATTTCCTCCGTCATTAATTAACAGTACTGGTAATCCGGTGTTGACACGATCAGTTGAAACATCTCAATAGTGCGATCAGTGGAATCAGAGGCTTCAGCCTCCCAGGGGATGCCATAACCTTCCGCGTGATCGACAAGTATCGACTTGGTTCGTGGTGATAAGTCGATGGACCCCATCGCATCGAGGCACGCCTCGACGAAATCTGCTCCATTGAGTTCATCGCCGTAAGCACGTACACGACTGAGCATCCGTTGAACACCCCGCCCATCAACACGAGAAACCTCACTGGATGCAAAATTAATCCGTTCAATAAGTGCGCCACTGTCGACCCACTCTTCACCTTCGTGCCAGCCTTCGACACTTGGTGGATTCAGGAGATGTTGGCCCATGAACATGGTGTTGTTCGCAAGTATCCCCGAGTCAAGTTCTGGAACATCAAACCGATCAACCAATCTCGTGGTCCCGAATACCAGGTCTGATGGACTTTTCATTTTCCGATAACGAACGTCTTGGGATTTGAAATGGTCCGAGTTGAAGATGGCACGGAGTACAGTACGAATCTCTCCATCATTCTCTTCAAACACATCGGCCAGGTGTTCGATTTCCTCTTCGTTCGGCGTATCAGATACAAAGAAGTCGTAGAGACGCATAGCCACAAACTTCGCTGTCGCTCTTTGCTCACATATTATTCGGACGATGTCATCGCCATTCCAGTTTCCCGTTTGTCCTAGGAAAGTTTTTTCGGAATTATCATGGTCGCTAGGGTCGAATCGGAATTCCATGGGGAACGGGCCCAGGAAAAATGGAGGTGGAGTTACCTTTGATGCCCACCCAGTGAATGCCCGTGCAGCAGCCTTGACGTCGTCTTCAGAGTAGGCGCCCTCACCTTGCTCATTGATCCCCATTGAGAACAGCTCTAGTAATTCACGACCGTAGTTTTCGTTTGGCGCCCCGACGTGACTGTTCTGGTTGTCCAACCAATACATCATCCCTGGGTTACGCGAAATTTCGAGAAGAAGGTCTTGAAAACGACCAAGGCCAAATCGACGGAATAGATCTATCTCGGTGAGCATCTCTACGCCGTGGTCAAGCTTCACCCCTCCGACAGCCATAAGGCCATGCCAGAACAGTGCAATCTTTTCCTCTAGGGGATTCGGGTTCGTTGCGAGTCGCCATGCCCATTGTGGATCAGCATGGTTGGCTGTTCTAGCTTCCACTGACGCCACGAAATACCGATCGATCAGATCCTGATCTTCGTGTTCCCCATGTACCGGGTACAGCAACTCTTCAACAGTCGCTTCGTATCCCTGTTTTAAATACCCGTCGATCTGATCACGAGTCGCGCCGAATCCTGCTCTCCTCAATAGTTGAGCCATCAGTTCGACATCGGTTGATCGCTGAGTAGACACAGTAGTCACCGAAAAACCTCCGATACCAGCTGTCGTTGAATATTCCACTCGTAATGTAGCCCAAAGACGTCATCAGGATTGTATACGAACGCTATCATCTCCCAAACCAATGACTATTTTGCTACCTACGCCAGAACTCGATCGCGCAGCATTAGCGACTGGACGACTATTCTTCTCCCACGGGTTATCCGAATTACGTAACCGTGGCAGCTCCCGCAAAAGCTCTCACGATATCCGAATTAGACTGCCTAAGAATCGTAGTGTTCACACGGATCACAGGGACTGGCCAATTACCGTCAGGTAACGGTAGGACGATGCCAGCCTCAAGTAACGTCTTCGTAAAGTGACATTCGCTTATCTCGTGACCAATGAGTAGCTCGAATATGTTAGATCCATTTTCAAACGCTCGAACTGTTAATCCAGGTATTCGATTTAGCTCGATAAAGAGTGATGTCGATTTATCAAACGCATTTTGATAGTGGTCCGCAAACCCTTCAATACCGTTCAGTGACAACCCTGCGATCAGGTATGCAGAAGAAAGGCCACTCCCGAACATGCGCCTATCATGGAACATACCCTCTATGAACTCACTAGGGCCGGCAAGTACTGCCCCGAAAGGCGCTCCAAAGTATTTGTACATGGAAAGATAAACGCTATCGAAGAGACTTGAATATTCCCGTACAGGGATCCCGGTCGCGGCCGACATCATGTAAATCCGGGCTCCATCCAGATGAGTGGGTATTCCTTCTTCATTGCACAACTTGGTGATCGCCCTCATCTGGTCCAAAGGCAATACCTGACCTGCCTGTCGGCGCACGGGGCTTTCTATCGAAATCGCTCCAACCGGGTTCAGCACTCGACCGGTCACCGACTGACGCAATGCACTCTTTAACTCTTCCAACGTGAAGTAAGGTTGACCATGCCCGAGAGGAATGGCGGTGATTCCACTCAGACGAGACAAAGCGTCACCTTCGTCTTGGTATATATGGCTCTGTTCCTGGAGAACGACTCGTGACTTGATTCCAGCATGGCGTTTCAATGCCAGATGATTAGCCAGCGTTCCCGTAGGCATCCAAATCGCCATCTCCTTCCCAAGCTCGTCCGCCACACGACGTTCAAGGGCCAACACACTTCCGCCCAGGGAATAATTATCTGGTTCCAGCCGACCATCTGCTTCCAAGGCTCTTAAGCGTTCGATCGTCGATTTTGCCGTTTGTGGCTCCCCATCTCCCAGGAAAACGACCGACTGAGGATCGTCTAACTTAATGGACCGAAGATCTGTGATATGGGGTGAGTATGAATCGGTCATTACGGCTTTTTATCTACGCTATAACTTGCTTGAGATTAATTCGTCGAAGTGTATATCTACTTGAAGGATTCCTATTCAACCTCAGGATAAATATCGAGGTTCAACCAGAACACTTGTTGGTCAGCGAGTTACGGTTCTACTCTCACCCTTGAATGGTGCCCTTATTTTTGGGCCCTTTCAGATAGAGCCTCCAATATTCGCCCCGGCTTCATAGGTACGCGGTACAGACGAATCCCCAATGCATCGTAGATAGCATTAGCTATCGTTGCGAGCGGCGGACCAATGGGTATTTCACCGACACCCCGCACACCGAATGGATGCGCTGGGTTTGGCACTTCCACTATCACGGTCTCAATAGGCGGTATATCTGTGATGGTTGGCATCCGGTAATCTAAAAACGACGAGTTTTCCATAACACCGTCGTCGTTAATGAAGTACTCCTCGTTCAAGGCCCACCCGATACCCTGCGTTGCACCGCCCTGCATTTGCCCCTCGACAGCCTGTGGATGGATAGTCGTTCCCGAGTCCTGAATCACCGTATACCGTATGACATCGGTCTTTCCTGTCTCGGGATCTATTTCGACGTCCGCTATGTGCGTCCCAAAGATTCCACCACCACCATCGGCAAGATCGACCGAACCGGACGCCATAATCGGACCTGATGATCCGTCCAGACGACCAGCCAAATCCTTGAAGCCTATATTCAATTCAGAATCACCCGACGAGAAGAAGGTACCGCTTTCGAAGTCAACATCATCGACATCTACCTCCCACAGGGTGGAAAGCCCCGCTTTCATCTTCTCTAGAAGACTCTCGGCGGCATAAACTGCCGCGATACCCGTGGCATTAGCAACGCGACTTCCTCCGGTTATCCCGGTGTAGGCGATGCTACCCGTATCAGGGATAATCGGCTGAACCTCATCTGTCTGCAAACCTAGTACCTCGGCAACCTCCATCGCCAGAATGGCCCGAGTTCCAGAAAGATCCGCAGACCCTTCTAAAAGTGCTACCGAGCCATCGGCATTAAGGCTAAGCACAACCGAAGACTTCCCACCAGCATTACCGCAATACGCAGAGGCAATGCCGCGTCCTCTTAACTTTCCGCCAGTTCCCTCGCGTACCAACGGGGCGTTCCAGTGGTCTGAGGCCTTGGCGGCATTCAGCACCTCTTCGTGTCCTATACGGGGGAACCGTGGACCGTCGCTGCGACGGGTCCCTTCTCGGGATGCATTGGCAAGCCGGAACTCGATCGGATCCCACCCTTTCAGCTCGCATATTTCATCTACCACTGACTCTGTCGCGTATACGACCTGGGGAACGCAAGGTGCCCGATAGGCAGCCGCACGTGGCTTGTTCACCACGATATCAAATCCATCAATACGGGTGTTCTCAATGTTGTAACAGGCAAAGACGGACCGTGCTCCAACCGCAACCCAGGCACCCGGGTATGCCCCAGCCTCGTATCGCATCTCAGCTGTTGCAGCGTTTATGACACCCTTGGCCGTGACACCCATCTTGACGCGCACCTTAGCAGCACCGGTTGGGCCAGTTGCCTCGAGTACTGTCTGCATGTCCATAGCAAGCCGAACTGGGCGCCCAGAGGCGCGTGACAGGAGAGCCGCGATAGGCGGCAAGTAAACCGCCGCCTTTCCACCAAAGCCACCACCGATTTCAACGGGCATTACTCGAATTCGTGAAGGATCGATCCCAAGGTACGCCGCAGTGTGATCCCTGATTCCAAACATGCCCTGGGTGCTAGACCAGATCGTAATCCTTTCATCTTCATCCCAAAGTGCCGTCGCTACATGAGGTTCGATATAACCCTGGTGAGCCATCCCAACATCAACCTCGCGTTCAATGACAAGGTCTGATGATTTGAATGCAGCGTCGGGATCTCCAAACTCGGTGCGTGTGTGTCCCGCGATATTGGTATCAGCCACGTCAACGCCGAGGTGATCTCCAATCAACTCTTCAAGTACGATCGGAGCCCCTTCAGCCATGGCGTCGTCGCCGCTGAGAACAGGCGTAAGGGGTTCGTACTCAACTTTGATTAAGTCTCTTGCAGAACGGGCAGTCTCCCTATCCACTGCGGCCACTGCGGCAATGGCATGACCTTTGTACAGAGCCTTATGCGTCGCCAGCATATTCGCCGATACATCAGGTAAGTGTGTGATTCCGCCTCGAACATCTATCTCGCGACGTCCGTCCCTCGGTGCATCAGGCCCTGATAAAACAGCCAGAACTCCAGGTAAAGTCTCTGCGGCCGAAGTATCCACACGCAGAACCCGAGCGTGTGAATGGGGACTGCGCACAATTTCTCCCCAGATCATCCCAGGCACGGATACGTCCGCCCCATATTCAGCGCGACCGGTCACCTTATCGTGACCATCATGACGAATGGGGCGTGTGCCGATGACTCTGTACGGTCCACGGCTTTCTGGGGCGATCGTCATAGGGCTGTCCTCAGTTCAACTGAACAGATAAAGGGAAGTAACCACAAATGTTAGTTCAGGCGTCATTATCGTGTCCTCTGGTTCCCATACATTTCGTTCCCTGCTAATTCATTGGACGTTACACAACAACTATAGTTTGCCCGGATGTATCTTCTACAACCAAACCTTAACCAACCAAGAACTGGTATCACACGCTTATGCCAACACAGATAGGTCTGTCAGAGGGGTTACATGAGGCATGAGGCGACGCGGTGATGTAGGATTTTCGGGCATATTAACCAGCCTGAAAGTTGAGACACCCGATGCGAGTTGGACTAATGGTCGAGGGTCAGGCCGGCCTGACCTGGGAGCGATGGATCCACATCCTCCACACCGCCGAGAGACTAAAGTTTCCTTCGGTCTTTCGATCAGACCATTACTTTATCGGTGGGCATAAGAGTTCTCTTGACGCCTACCTTACCTTCGCCATAGCAGCTCGCGAGACCAGTAATATCCGATTCGGACCACTGGTCACTCCTGTTACATTCCGTTCTCCAGTTGATGTCGGTCGCATGGCAGCTCAGGTAAACGAGCTTAGCAGCGGTCGTTTTCTACTCGGGCTTGGAGCGGGTTGGAATGAGCCGGAGCATCGCCAGTACGGCATCCCTTTTCCACCTGTATCGGAGCGATTTGACCGGCTTGAAGAGAGTATCAATCTCATTAAGACCATGTGGGGTGAAGGCCCGTCGTCCTACAAGGGCAAGTTCTACAGTATCGAAAACGTAAATACCCTTCCAAAACCTGTCTACGGTGAAGACACACCGATTCTCATTGGAGGGAAAGGTCCAAAACGGACACTGCCTCTTGTTGCGAAGTATGCCGACGAGTGGAACGCCACGATAGCGCCTCCAGATGAATATCAGCGAATCCTGAACATCCTGCAGGACTGTTGTGTGGAAATCGATCGGGACCCCGCAACAATCCATAAATCTATGATGTTGTTCACCGTCCTTGCTGGTGATGAAAGATCTCTCGACCGCATGACCCGACACCTTATGCGAGCAAATGGTGTTACCGGTTCACCCAAGGCTTTTCGCGAAACTTTGGCGAGTGAACGTCATTTCATGATTGGACTTACGACCGAAGCCGTGGACAGACTGGGTCAGTACGCAGATATGGGCGTGGAGGAAGTGCAATTTGAGCACTTCAACTACGCCTCTGACGAGTGGCCGGAGTATCTTGCCAGTGAAATTGCCCCTCAAGTGAGCGCGTTTTAAGTAGGAGTCTCGACTCAATGGAGTACAAGTCTTTCGGACGCACGGGTGTGAACGTAAGCCAGCTCGTGCTTGGTTGCATGATGTTTGGGCAGAAGACCGATTTGGATGAAACTCAGAACATCATCGACTGTGCATTAGACTCCGGGATTAATTTTCTCGACACAGCTAATGTGTATGGGACTGGTAAGAGTGAAGAGTTCACCGGCAAAGCCCTTGCAAGGGATGGCAAGCGTAGTCAAGTTTTCCTTGCAACCAAGGTCCACCAGCGCATGTCAGCAAGGCCCAACGACCTTGGTAACTCGCGCATGCACATAATCGAACAGTGCGAAGCTAGCCTCCGGCGACTACAAACTGATCACATCGACCTTTACCAACTACACCGCCCCGATCCTCATATCGCCATAGACGAGACATTGCGTGCATTGGACGATCTAGTGCGTGATGGCAAGGTGCGCTACTTCGGCACATCTAACTTTGGGGCCTGGCAGGTGGTCGAAGCGCTCTGGGCGTCCAAAGAACTCGGACTCAACCGTTTCGTATCAGAACAGTCGCCATTCAGTCTCGCCGATCGTAGAGCCGAACGTGAACACATTCCAATGACGCGAACCTTTTCCATCGCCTTCATCCCTTGGTCGCCACTGGGTGGAGGAGGGCTAACAGGCAAGTACAGGCTGGGGCAACCGCTCCCACCGGGCACGCGCTTCGGCGACGAAACGGACCCAGGAAAGCAGAAGCGCTTCTCGGAGAATGTCGCCGAAATCGTTGATGTAATTGAACCCCTTGCGAAAGCCAAAGGCTGCACCATCGCCCAGTACTCTCTAGCGTGGGTCATGGCCCAACCCGGCGTCACGGCGCCTATAGTAGGCCCAAGAACTCTGACGCAGTTCGAAGATAATCTCGGTGCCATAAAAGTCAAACTCGATGAAAACGATTTTGAAGCGATGGACAAGGCAATAGCACCGGGCGAGTATGCGGCCGACTTTTTCGAAGCCAGTTTTACCCCGAACATGCATCGAATCCAGTGATATCGATGCATTTGACCGGATCGATATGGACAACGCTGACATCAAACACAGTAATTCCTGTATGCGTTGTCGGAACCAGAACCAAAATCCCATGGAGCCACAACAATGTCTCGCTTTGAAGGAAAAGTTGCACTAATAACCGGCGCTGCCAGTGCAGTGGAGGGCGAGCTTATGGGGTTTGGCGGCAGAGCAGCGTGGCGCATGCTCCGTGAGGGTGGACAGGTTGTGATCGCTGACATTGCGGACAACAGAGGCGAGCAGGCAGTCGGTCAGATGCGCGATGCCGGGTTAGATGCTGCCTACGTTCATCTAGACGTTACCTCTCATGTGGATTGGGCAGCAGCAGTAAAAACGACAGTCTCAAAGTTTGGTCGTCTCGACATCCTTATTAACGTCCCCGGGGCATCTGATCGCGGTTCTATTATCGACACAGATGAAGAGACCTGGCAGAAAGTTATGGACGTCTCCAGCCGCGGGATGTTCCTCGGTGCCAAATCTGTCGCCCACGCCATGCAGAGTTCTGGTGGAGGTGCGATCGTCAACGTGGCATCGATGGCCGCACGTTACGGTGGGAAATACGGAGCCGCATATTCATCTTCTCGTGCGGCTATCGTCGCGTTCGGAGGCTCCGCTGCTGTCCAGTTCGCGCCAATGGGTATTCGAGTAAATTCTGTCTTACCAGGCTGGACCCATACACCATTTACGGAGACTCTTTTTAACGACGCAGAATCGAGTGCAATACGTATCGACAGGACCCCCCTTAAACGATGGGGCAAACCCGAAGAGATAGCTGCCGGAATCCTTTTCCTATGTTCGGATGACGCCTCTTTCATCACCGGAACTGAATTGGTGATTGATGGCGGAGTTACGGCAGCCCTGCAGTAGACCACCGATCTAGTCGGCGGACCTCAGCACACTTTCAAAAACTTCTAGCGTTTTCTCCGTGAACAGGTCCATATTCTCTGCCCGGTCCGACCGACCAGTTTCCAATGTCTCGGCATGTTCCAACAGGCCTGTGACCGCGATACAGGTGTGCCCTGCATCATCCCCGTAACGATTCCCGGTCGGGCCAGCTGCCCCAGTCTCGGCGAGCCCCCATGTAGTACCCAGCCTGATACGCGCCGCGTTGGCACACAGTACTGCGAACGGTTCACTGCTTGATCGTACGCCCGGGTGATCAGCTAGGTCGATCTCCGCAAACGCATCACGAGCAACCCCGGTATAAATCACCATACCCCCCATGAAGTACGCGGAGGCACCCGGTACAGCCAGTAATGCGGCCGAGACAAGCCCTCCAGACGATGATTCAGAAACACCAACTGTCTCGCCCCGTGACTTCAGCAGAGTGCTTATCGATTCGGCCAGTTCAGCAACTCGTGTCATATCGCTCCCCCTGTGTGTCTTTGTGCCTGATCCATTTGGAATTACTTGTTGAAGGAAACTAAATTCTATGGGCTTATTAATACGTTTGCTCCTCACCGCGCCTTAAACACGAACAATTGATGAGCAACCGCCTCGCCATGACCCACATCATGATTAGCTGACAAAACCTGATCTAACGTTACGTAACCGAACACTCGGATGTATCATCCCGCCATACCGTACAAAACTGAGCACAAATTAATGCAGCAGTCCTCACAAGGAGACATGAACCAATGCCATCACGCTCAATAACCGCCAATGCATCCCAGGTGATGGTGGAGCAACTTGTGGCTTCTGGCATCGATTACGTGTTCTATAACTCCGGCTCAAGGGAAGCTAGATTTTTTGATTCCCTCCACGCCAATCCCGACATTCAGGGTGTCCTCTCCCTCCACGAAGGCATCGTCACTGCGGCAGCGGGCGGTTACAGCCAGGTTAAAGGAGACCCGGCGATCATGGTCGTACACCTTGGAGCCGGACTTGCCCAATGTCTCGGACAGCTCATAAATATCTGGTCTGCCAATCTACCTGTCGTTGTGATCACATTTGCAGGAGACACCGGTAGTTTCGCCGATCGCATATCTTTGGATCTTGATCATTCCTTCGGGCCAACCTCCATAGCGGCTCCATTCGTTAAGGCGAGTTGGGCGGTTTACGAGCCGGAAGGGCTACCCCAGGCATTTGAAAGGGCAATTAGAGTAGCCAAGACCCCACCATTTGGGCCGGTACATCTCGCAATATACGACCGTCTTCTTGAAGATGACATGGTCACGACAGATATCATCGAAGGACCAATCCCGGAAATCCGGGCAGGATACCCATCCGATGAGGATGTAGAAATGCTGTCCAAGGCGCTGGATCAAGCTGACCGTCCGATGTTTTACATTGGTGACGGAATATGGAAAAGCGGCGCCGAAAATCAACTGCTATCTCTGGCCGAGCACTACGGCGCAGCCGTTGTTACGGGTTTCGACGATGCACGCGGCCTTCCAATCACGCATCCACTCCACTGTGGCCGGATCAACCTTGCGGTGCAGAGTCTTAAACCAGACCAGATTTTCTGCTTTGGAATTCGACATGGAGGCAACGGTAAAACCGATGACTTCGATGTGTTTTCTACTGCTGACCGCATAATGGCAGTCGGCTCTGGAGTTGAAAACTTCCAGAACCTTCCTGGACTATCCCTAGAAGTCCTTGCAGACGAATTGCGAACACTGGAACGCCTCGCAGAGTTTGCATCATCGCACGAACCTGCTTCCAAATATGACGCCCGAAGAGACGACGCTCGAAGACATTCAGCCAAACTCCGAGAAGAGCGACGTCAGGTAACCGGATGGGCACCACAAAAAACCGGCCAAGTTCGCCCGCTCGTGCTGCTCGACACAATGGACAAAGCGCTTGAGGACGTCGGGGGCGGAATCATCACTACAGAACAGTTCGCTGCTCCTTTTGATTGCATCCCCGCTAAAGACGGTGGCGGCAACAATATCTACATCCGCCCTGCAGGTGGATCAGAAGGATATGGAATCGGCGCTGCCATCGGCGCAAAATTAGCCGCTCCAGACACACCGGTTATAGGCCTTGTGGGAGATGGATCAACCTTTTATCACGATTCCGGACTTTGGACTGCCGTTCACCACAATATCCCTGTGCTTTACGTAATCCCGAACAACGGTGCTTACGGTATTGTCGCTGGCGCTTTCGGCGATGCTGGCGAAGTCATGACGGACACCGGCGAATACGCAAGCGTGGCACTTGAAGGTATTGATCCTGTCGTCATAGCAAGTGGATTCGGCATGGACGGTGTGACCGTCGACGACGAATCAAAAATCGCCGAGGAAATCGCTCATGGACTGGATATCGTTATGAACGAGAAACGTCCATACATCATTGACGTTAAGTTACCTCTGGGGCTCCCAGAGGGAGGAACCCCGGCAGAGGTTTGGAAATTCTCGGAATAAAATCCTAGCCGCTCGCGAAGACATTACTAAATTTAAAAAAAACCTCGAAAAGGAAGTTTCTCTGCAAATGTCAACTCACCCGGTCACTGCCAACGCGTCCCAAATTATGGTCGAGCAGCTAGTCGCGTCTGGCATTGATTACGTCTTCTACAACTCCGGGTCGCGCGAAGCACGGTTCTTCGATTCGCTGCATGCCAATCCGGACATTCAAGGCGTACTCGCACTGCACGAAGGAATCGTCACATCAGCAGCCGGGGGTTACACACAGGTCAATGGAGATCCTGCCGTCATAGTCGTTCACCTGGGGGCCGGACTGGCACAGTGCCTGGGGCAACTCATCAACGTATGGTCAGCCAGCCTGCCCGTGGTGGTAATTACTTTTGCGGGCGACACCGGGAGCTTTGCAGACCATGTCGAATTGGACCTGAGCCATACATTCGGGCCTACCTCAATCGCTGCTCCTTTCGTAAAGGCGAGTTGGACAGTTATAGAACCCGAAGGATTGCCTCAGGCATTAAAGCGAGCGATACGCGTAGCGAAGACCCCACCATTCGGCCCAGTACATCTCGCGATTTATGATCGCCTCCTAGAAGACGAAATGGTGACAACAAACATCATCGATGATGAAGTTCCAGAGGTAAGAGTCGGATATCCGTCTGATGATGACGTCGAAACGATTTCATCAGCTCTAGATACCGCCGAACGACCAATGTTCTACATAGGCGATGGTGTGTGGAAAAGCGATGCCGGGAAACAACTTATATCGCTGGCCGAACACTATGGTGCTGCGGTTGCCATGGTGCCTTTCGGAGACGCCAGAGGTGTTCCTGTCTCTCATCAACTTCATTGCGGGAGAATCGATGTCGCGGCAGAGCGAATTAAGCCAGATTACATTTTCTGTTTCGGAGTAAGACACAGAGGAAATGGAAAAATCGATGATTTCGATGCGTTCTCCACGGCAAACGACATCATCTCAGTAGGTTCCGGGGTAGCTAATTTCCAGAATCTTCCGGGTGCAACACTCGAAGTTCTGGCTGACGAAAGAAGAACTATTGACCGGCTTCTCAAGGTCGCCGTAAAAGCCTCACCCGCTTCGAAATACGAAGCGCGTCGATCTGCTAACGAGGCTCACTCAGAAGCACTGAGAGACCAAAGACGGAAAGAAACTGGATGGGCACCAAAACAAACAGGCAAAGTCCGACCATTAGTGTTACTCGACACCCTTGACGAAGAACTAGAGAAGGCCGGGGGAGGAGTCATCACATTCGAGTCCCCTTCCACCTCGTTTGATGCCGTACAGTGTAAGAAAGGCGGCGGAAACAACGTATATATACGCTCCGCTGGTGGGTCGGAAGGGTATGGCATCGGTGCTGCGATCGGTGCCAAATTAGCAGCGCCGGACACTCCCGTTGTAGGACTAGTCGGAGACGGATCGACTTTCTATGCAGACTCCGGCCTTTGGACCACCGTACACCACCGCATACCTGTCCTTTACGTCATCCCAAATAACGGTTCATATGGGATCGTAGCAGGAGCCTTTGGTCGAGCAGGAGAGGTAATGAGCGACACCGGTCAATATGCGAGTGTGGCCCTAGAAGGAATTGATCCTGTAGCAATAGCTGGCGGATTCGGTATGGCGGGGATCGTAGTAGACAACGAGTCTGAACTTCGGGACGCAATCACCCATGGTCTGGATATCGTTATGAATGAGCAAATGCCTTACCTGATAGACGTCAAACTTCCGTTGGGGCTGCCAGAAGGTGGCACGCCCGCAGAAGTATGGAAGTTCGCAGGTCAGTAACAACATTTTCCTGCCAATGTAAGGCGCACTAGCGCCATAGGCAGTTAGCGAGTCCACGCACAGTCAGGGGAAATTTTCTGGCCCATCTGTGAATCTATACGTTGGGTCACTTCCAAGGTTAAGCGCGCTCAAAGCAACCGTAACTGCAAGGGACATAAGAGGTACGCGATACCGCGTGATCTCACTCTAATCCATCGTCTACGAACTTTATTCCTGGATACTGAAGATCAAGTTTTTCCAAAGAAATCAAAGTCCTCCTGAACCCGACTCACCGCCACGAGGAAAGATCTTTTACGGCTGGTGGATCGTTGGGGCTTCGGCCGTTGCAAATGGCACGGGCGGAGCGCTGCAGTGGCAGGGATTCACCGTTCTGTTTCTTCCCGTAAGTGAGAGTCTGGGCCTTGGTTTGGGCGCGACAGCATTAGCCTTCGGGTTGGCGCGCGCCGAAAACGGTGTAATTGGACCGATATCCGGCTGGATGATCGACAAGTACGGCGTCCGACCTCTGATGTTCGCTGGAACCTTCATCGTGGGTATCGGCTATCTCTTGCTGTCCCAGGCAGACAATTTCATCGCCTTTCTGGTGATCTACATATTGGTTATATCCATAGGCGCGTCGACCAGCTTCATGCAGGCGACGACGGCAAGTATTAACTCATGGTTCATCCGCAGGCGAGGACTTGCGATGTCGGTCAATGCCGCCGCATTTCGTCTTGGTGGTGCGGCGATGGTACCGATCCTCTCAGTTTTCGTTTTGAAGTACGGGTGGCAAAACGCGTCAATCGGCATCGGACTGATGATGATTTTCCTCGTGATGCCGATGGCTCTATTCTTCAGGCGTTCGCCAGAGGCGTACGGGCTCCACCCTGATGGTGATGCTGACCCCCATGACAACTCGCTGCCGACAGACGGGACAGGTCCTGCGTCTATAGCCACCTACGACAGTTGGACCACAAAAGAAGCTCTGAAAACCCGTGCCTTCTGGATCCTATCCATCGGCACAATGCTTCGTATCGCAGCCCACGGAACAATCTTCGTTCATCTCATTGCGATTCTTGATTGGAAGGATATCGACCGTCAGGTTGCTGCCAACATTGTAGGTGGTCTTGCGCTGGTAGCCGTACCCCTGATTTTGCTAGCTGGGTACTACGGCGACAAAATCGGACGTACTAAGATCCTATCTATGGGTTACGCCATGTCCGCAGTTAGCCTGTTCCTAGTGGTATTTGCAGAGGGAACTCTTCCTCTTTTCCTTGCCCTACTTCTTTTTACGGGCTCTGAAGCGGGTAGCTCACTGAACTGGGCGCTTGTCGGGGACTTGTTCGGTCGAAAAAGTTTCGCCACTATCCGCGGCATGATGGCCCCGCTCTATAACAGCGTTCTGATGGTCGGGCCGGTTGCTGCCGGCTTCGCTTTCGACTGGACCGGTACGTACACACCTGTCTTGATATCGGGAGGTGTGCTCATGCTGTTGGCAGCTGTGGTGTTTCTAAAACTTGAGGCCCCCACTCGGTCACAGGTCAGTGGTAAAAGGAATTAACTGATTCCGATCCGGATTCCGAAGCATCACCGGAGTCACCAGGCGTCACCGCTGCCGTAGTCGCGTGGCAGCCAAGTCCCGAGTTCGACCAAGGATAGAAATTCGGCCACGAGCTGGTTGAACGCCATAGGTTCCTCGATATTTACCGCGTGCCCCGTCTGTGGAACGACTGCCAAACCGGCTGAAGGAACGGTCCTCTTCAGGAACAGACCTGGTTCGAGGCAAGGTTCATCCTCATCGCCGTTGATGACGAACATTGGCACTTTAAGATTTTTCAGATCGTCTTCCCATGTATAGATGGAAGGTCTCGTTCCCTGGAACCCACGAAAGGTA
>JAYGCF010000049.1:0-22778 GCA_046583495.1 Dehalococcoidia bacterium | reverse complement strand
TTCCCGGTCATTGAGTTGGTTGACTCAGAGTGCATGTCCAATTCAGCGAAAAACTTCATGAAGAACAGGCTCGCGCCGCGCCCGGACATCGGTTGTTGCTGTACTACAGCTATCGGGGCAAAAGTATCTTCGACTTTAATTACATCCTCAGCAACTTTTGGATCAGCTGTGTCCCAAGTACACATGGCAAACAACTTTGATTCGCCTGCAAGACCATCTTGAAGTGCAATCCAGTATTCTGACATCGATGGCGAGTTGTCTGCCCGGACCGTAAGGAATATACAGTTAAAGTCTCGGGGAGAGCCGAGAGCCAAGGTGATATCGTCAGATCCGGATACAGGAACAACCGCGTCACCAATCACCGAGATCCCCCGCCTGATCAGGCTTTCAGCAATACGCATGGTAGCCGTGGCTTCCCAACCGGCCCGGTCTTCGACTGCATCCAGAATCAACACACGAGGCCGGCCAGGTACTGTTACGTCACTCCAAAACAGCGATGGACCAGGCCCACCCTTGAGAGACGTGATATGACCTCCCAGGATCGGTCCATTTCCGGCATCACCGGTGTTCCCGGAACCGATCGAAGGGTCGGGGACCATCAGGCCAGCGCCTTCTTCAGTGCGTCGACGTCGGCTTCATCCAAAAAATACTCCAGGATGGTGTTTTGCCCGAACTTAGATAACGAGATAACCAGTCGCAGTCGATCATCATCGGTACGCTCGAGTTCCATTGTCTTCGGCGGATGCTCGGAGGAAAATATTCTCTTCATTGATTAATGACCTCATAAAATAACGGAACTTACAAATTGTCACTATCTGATAGCTCGTTTCCAATTTCGGGATAAAGCCCCGACTAAGAACATGCACCATTCGTGGTTGACCCGATTATGAAGTTTGAGAACCCCATTTCGGACTAACAGACAATAGATCCGACAGAATCAAGACTATCCCTCACCATCCCTCTCAGACCAACGCCTATAGCGTTCCTTCGTCTCCTCAGATATCGGATAGTAGCGTCCAGGTGGCGCCTTCTCCTCATCGATCAAACCGATGACGAACTCCTCAGCCTTGTCTTGTTCCTCAATCCAATCAATCACACCCTCAGCAAGATGACTCGGTACCACGACAACGCCATCGTCATCACCAACAATGACATCGCCTGGTAATACGAGGACTCCTCCACAGTTGATCGCTTCGTTTGCCTCATACGCCTCGATCCATGGTAAGTTCCCGGCCGGTGAGCGATGACCGGCAAAAATATCAAGCCCGTAATCCTCCCGGATCATGTCCAGATCTCGAATACCGCCATCCGTGACGATCCCGACGGCGCCGTTATGCCAAAGTTGCCGGGCCTTCATGTTGCCAACAATGTTGGCTTCAGGTTCAGCAGCATGCGCCTCGACGACCAGTACGTCACCGATTCCACAACTACCCATGGCAATGTACTCCGGCGAGTTTTCCCCTTGCCGGGTGATTTTCAGAAGGTCGGGACGCGGCGGGACAAACCTAAGAGTTCGAGCCCGGCCGACCATTGTCTTGCCATGTGTCATGGGCTTGACGTTCTTCATGAGACAGCGTTGCCAGTTAGCCGAGGCAAACCACTCGCTACCTTCAACCGGGTGACGCCAGACAGCGCTGTATACGGTGGCCGAGGTAACGCGGCGAAACCGATCTAGGGTCTCGTTGCTAACGTGAACTTTAGGGTCCATCTATTCCGGGTCTCCAATTAATGTGCTTTTTAGATTGATCCAATCTTTCATCAAACGCCATTATCGCAGGCGAAGTAAACAGTGACACATACGAATAAATCCATCTATAAACAGGCGGGGTGACTAGAAAGGTTGCTGCCCTGTGCTACCTCCCGAAAACCACTCTAAGTCCGATGTCCGGACATCTAGCCCAGATCATCCGGTCTCAGCACTCTCACCTTCCCAGAGTTTCCTGTCAGGCCTAGTCGTCCAGCCTTTAACTCAAGGGCATCTTTGCCAAACAGGTCATAGCGCCAACCTTTTAGTACACGCAGATCCAAATCGTTCGAAGTAGCGATCCGGTCGAGATCCTCGCGAGTTGCTACCAACTTTGGGGCAACGTCATTGTCCTCGCATCTTAATCTCAAAAGGGTCTGTAATAGCGCAACCAGTGCCTCATGCCCTTTAATCGGAGTGCGCCGTGGAAGCATCTCCGGCCAATCCTCCTGCGGCATATCTAAGGCACGTTGAACTGCCTTCAAAAGCGCTTCACCATCCCGACCCTTTGCAGAATTACCACGCAGGCCACGCACCCGACTTAGATCCGAGACAGTATTGGGGGCATGCGTAGCAATCTCAACCAAGGCATCATCACGAATCACCCAGTTGCGAGGGAGATTCCTACGCCGCGCTGTCTCTTCACGCCAAGCAACCACCTCACGCAGTATGGCGAGTACCTTCCGACTGGGCCGTCTAATACGGACTCGCCGATAAGCCTCATTGGGGTCGGATCGATATGAAGAAACATCCGTAAGTGCTTCCATCTCCGCTGACACCCACGATCTCCTGCCGCTCTTTTCCAGGCACTCTTCGAGTTCTTCGTAGATGGTGCACAAATGGGTTACATCACCCAGCGCATAAGCGATCTGACGGTCTGATAGCGGGCGCAGGGACCAGTCGGTTATCTGAGACGACTTATCCAATGTCACGCCGGCTATCTGAGCTGCAAGAGTTGCGTAACCAACCTGTTCGCCATATCCAGCTACCATCGCAGCTACTTGGGTGTCGAATATCGGCTCAGGCACACTACCAGCCACACTGAAAAACACTTCCATATCCTGTGACGCCGAATGAAACACTTTGAGCACCGACTTGTCATGCATCAGCTCAAAAAGAGGGGCCAAGTCAATGCCCCGAGCCAGCGGGTCAATCGCCGCTGCCTCATCATCGTAGGCAACCTGAATAAGACATAGTTTCGGCCAGTAGGTCTTCTCGCGCAGGAATTCGGTATCTACTGCAACGTAGGGAGCACCCTCAAGCCGTCTGCAAAACTCAACGAGGCCGCGTGTATCGGTGATTAACACCATGCGAGTATGCCGTGTGCCAGAGCGAACGTACACCCTCGCAAGGCCCAAGTCCGGATCGTATCAAGGCCGGCGTATCGCGCCTTCACTAGATGGGGAATGTCTTCTCAAGTGCTTCCAGCAGTTGTTTGCAGGCTGGCTCTTCGAGTGCGCAGATCGCTGTGAGCCGGTTCCTTTGCCAAAAGTTACAACAATCGGATGCCAGCGTTCGACGATGTAACCAGGTTGGATCTGCAGGACGTTCAATACCGAATTCAGTGACTCGATGGCGATATAACTCGACAAGTGCCCCATCGTAAATACCAGCCCATGCCTCAAGAACTTTCGCCGGGCCTGGCTTGAGTTCTTCACCCTTTTCAAACCCGACGCTCACAGCATCATCTATCGTCCACAACAATCCATCATCAACCTCTTCCATTCCATCATCAGCGCATGCAGCAGCCAGTAATGCCGCCATTGCCAGCATAAAGAGTACGGTCCGAGATTGGGCAAATAAGCGGTCGGCAAAAGAATTTATATAAGACACGGCAATCTACTCTAACGCCAGGCCGTTCCAAATTAATTCCTGAAAGTACACCATCAAGTGTAGGATGCAGCTCTTACAGACATGAGGAATCTTCGGATTTGACCTTCAGGAGTCCACTAAATGGCTGATCACAAAGTTCCGACACGCGCCGAAATAGATTCATACCTGAAGGATCGACGCAACTGGGGTCGTTGGGGTGATAAGGGCGCTGCCGGGGCAATGAACCTTATCGACGATGCCAAGCGCCTTGAGGCCGTTTCACTAGTCAAGAAGGGACGAACTGTATCACTGAGCCGGCCTTTCCCGGTCACGCCTTCCGCCGAGAACCCGAGACCAGCGGTTCAGTTCCTGATGAAGGGAGACCGCCCACCAGGGGGAGGGGCTGCTACCGATTATTATGGCGTCGCTTACCACGGCACATCTACCACCCATATTGATGCACTCTGTCACGTCTGGGATGAAAACGGGGGATGGGACGGAAAGGATCCGGACGAAAATATCCTTTTTGACGGTGTGCAGTACGGCACAGTTGATGAATGGTCGGACGGGATCCTGACACGTGGTGTACTACTCGATGTTGTGAAGCATAGAGGCGGGCAGCACGTAACTCTGGACTCCCCAGTCCATGGATGGGAGTTAGAAGAGATCGCCCAAAAAGAGGGCATAGAAATTCGCCCTGGCGACGCGCTCTGCGTATACAGCGGCCGAGAAAAATTCTCAGCTACAAATGGCGGAGTCTGGACAAGGGGGGCAGAACGACCCGGCCTGCATGCATCCTGCCTACCCTTTGTGCGTGATAACGACGTCTCGTTGGTAGTGTGGGACATGATGGATGCCACTCCCAATGAGTACAAAATTCCTTGGACCATGCACGGGGTTATTTTCGCCTACGGTGTTTCCCTCGTAGACAACTCCCTCTTAGAACCGCTCGCGAACGTTTGCCTGGAAGAAAATCGCTACGAGTTCATGCTCACTATTAACCCGTTAAACGTCCTCGGAGGAACAGGTTCTCCAGCCAACCCAGTAGCAGTATTCTGAATTCGATTTAGAGGTTATCGGATGACCACCTCACCATGACTGGATTATGACGTCACACCCTTACCCATCAAGCCCTTGGTCTCCGAAACGCTGCATTATCAACGCCGCATGTTTTGCTCCCAATAGAAAATCCTCTTCCGTAATGTTCTCGTTGGGAGCATGTATCTTGTGTGAGGGATGATCGACTCCAGAGGTCGCTATTGGCATGCCTAAAATATCTGCAAACTCGTACATAGGACCTGTACCCGCCATAGTCGGAGCAATTACAGGCTTCCGCCCGTAAATTTCTTCAGCCGTTTCCGCCACGAGACGAACCCACGGAGATTCGATAGGCGTACGGGCCGGGTTCACGCCAGCCAGATATTCCAATTTAACGTCTTCAAAACCCTGTCGGTCCAGATGTGCTCTTAACTTGTTGAAGATGTCTTGGGGACGCATATCCGGTACCAGCCTGAAATCCATCTTCGCCGTGGCCTCGGCGGGAAGCACTGTCTTCATCCCGGCACCGTTGTAGCCGCTTTCAAATCCATTGATGTTGGCAGATGGCTGAAATAGCAATTTGCGTCGTAGATCTTCTCCCCCAATGCCACCAACAAAACCATCGACTCCAAAGGTCTTTTTCCACTCCGCCGCCTCATCCGGAAGGGTAGCTAAGGCAAACTCCTCGGCTTCAGTGGCCGGTCTGATATCTTCGTAGAAACCTGGAATGAGACAATGGTCATCCGAAGGGTCTTTAATCGTGTGCAGAGCCTGTATTAAACGCCAAGAAGCGCTCGGTAATATGGGCGCATACGAAGAATGTGCATCTCCGTTCAGTTTCGTAACGGACATCTCTATGGTGAGAACACCCTTTAGGCCTAGATAAATGAACGGGTCGTTCGACAGGTTTCTCCCACCACCTTCCCAGATACATGCATCTGCCTTGAACTCCTGACCGCGCGCCGCTATCAAACCACTGAGATTGCGGCTCCCAATCTCCTCCTCGCCCTCAACGAAGAACTTCAAGTTACAGGGCAAGCCACCTCGAACTTCGTTAAAGGCCCGTATCGCCGCCAATCGGGCAACAATGTTGCCTTTATCGTCAGATGTCCCGCGCCCATATATGCGCCCACCCCGGCGAGAAGGTTCGAAGGGTTCCGAATCCCACAGATCCAATGGTTCTGGTGGTTGGACGTCGTAATGCGTGTAGAACAACAACGTGTTATCCCCATGGCCTACCTGCGAGCCAAACACAGACGGATGACCATCATTGGGTACGGGAACTATTTCGGCAGTCAATCCAGCTGAATCCAGAGCGTTCTTGACCAATCCGGGAGCTTTATCAAATCCCATATCCTGTGCGGAAACGCTGGGTTGCCGCACAAGATCCGACAGCAGCGCCATCGAATCATCGAGATGCGCTTCGATGTGATCGTAAATATCCTGCATTACTAATCCAGTCTTATAGTCCGTCGTAAAGTCAGGTTAGTGGCTTGGTCAGTAAATGTTGCAACAGCACAAGAAAGATCCTGTGTATATGGTGATCTGAACATTATTCCCTGATCTCTACTATTTCTCATGCGACATTCATAAGGTCTTCGTGAAATACGATTCCCCCATGAGATTCGTGCCCCAAATATCATCTCGTTAAACACTGCCCATCTAGGCACAGGAATCATAATGCCAAGAACAATTGTCTTCGACGTAAATGAAACTCTCCTAGATATGCGCGTACTCGACAAGTTATTTAAACGTCACCTCGGCAGTGACTCACTACGGGCAACATGGTTCACACAAGTGATCAACACGGCAATCACAGCGACAATAGTCGGAGCACCGTATCGCCACTTCGGGCAGGTCGGCGCCGCAGCTCTTCAGATGGTGGCCAAACGGAACCATATAACCCTATCTGATGATGCCCTTAGGGATATACCGAAGCAGATGCTTTCGCTCCCTCCATACCCGGACGTGCCGGTCGGGTTAAAACGCTTGAAAGAGGCCGGTTTTCAAACAGTCGCTCTTACAAACTCACCGCTCGGCGCCACTCGTGCACAACTTGAGGCCGGCGGGTTAATGCGTATGTTGGATCAAGTTCTGTCAGTTGAAGCGGTAGGTGTTTTCAAACCTGACGCCCGGGTATACCAAATGGCGGCGCGTGAATTGGGACTCGAAACCTCTGACTTATTGATGGTCGCGTCACATGATTGGGACATTGCGGGAGCAATGGCTGTCGGCTATAGCGGAGCATTTATAGCGAGACCCGGACAGGTAACCAACCCTTATTTTGATAAGCCGGACATAGTCGCCAACGATATCCAAGACGCTGCCGAACAGATTATTGCCATGCACCGATAGCCCACAGATCACTGGATCTCAAAATCCCTCCATGAAAGACCAGCTAATGCTGCCTGGTGCGATCATTCGGGCCTGAACTCGTAAATCGTTCTAACCTTGTGCGGAAAGGACTCCCTACATCATGAAGGAAGATCGGCACTTCAAGATCACTATGAACAGCCCGTTCGGTGAATTGACATTAGTGGCAACCAATCAGGGACTACGCGCTTTAACGTGGCCGAACGAACAAGCGAACCGCCTGTCACTACCAGATGAAATGACTTTCTGTCCCGATCATCCCATCCTGATAAAAGCACGGATCAAAGTTGAAGAATATCTGGACGGTCAGCATGCTAATTTCGACATCCCACTCGACCTGCGAGGCACTAAATTCCAACGAGACGCGTGGCTTGCACTAGCGACAATTCCCTATGGCACAACCACTAGTTACGGTCAACAAGCAGCACTTATAGGGAAGCCAAAAGCTGTTCGTGCAATTGGAGCGGCAAATGGGCGAAATCCAATATCAATCATTCTGCCGTGTCATCGAGTCATAGGTGCTAATGGAGACTTAACCGGATATGGAGGAGGCCTCAACACCAAGCGCCGTTTGTTAGCCTTCGAGCTGGAGAACAAGTTTCAGAGGTAAAAATCCAAACGTTAGCTCACTCATATGAGACTCAAGTGTCCAGATTCAGACACCCGTCAATACATTAACTTGGTGCGAGGATGCCTTGTGACGCGCAGATCAAATGGAACCGCCTTTTGGTTTGCATTCGTTACATTTCATCCCGGAACTGAAGTACGACTTCAAGATCTGTTACGAGCTGAGAACGGATAGGACAGGACCTGTCGACGCTACACCAATCCAGTGGTACGGTTCGCTAACCTGTTTTCACGCACTTAGCTCGGAGCCACCATACATGTCCGTCACTGCGGACGCAGTAGTAATCGGCGGCGGGGTCATGGGGACCAGCATCCTTTACAACCTCGTCTCACGTGGTGTCCAAAAACCCGTCTTACTTGAACGGAACACACTCGGAGCGGGATCTACGGGTCGCTCTTCTGGAGCCATCCGCATGCATTACTCCACAAAGGTAAACGCATCTCTGGCATGGGAGTCTCTGAAGACCTACGAAAACTTCAATGAAATCATTGGTGGCGGTGATGTAGGATTTGTTAGAACCGGTTACATGGTGTTCGTACCCGGAGACGCCATTAGCGGTCTACAGCACAACATCGATTTGCAACAAGAGATTGGGATCGACACACAGATTGTGTCGCGTGAAGATGCCCGCGAGATCGCTCCAGCATTCCACCAGGAAGAGGATGAGGCCTTTGCATGGGAACCGCGCTCCGGGCATGCTGATCCATCTGGCACCGGACTAGCCTATGCAACGCGTGCTCGAGACCTGGGGGCGACCGTTATGTTGGAGACCCCTGCAACTCGGGTGGAGATAAAAAACGATCGAGTCGTAGCCGTCATTACGAATAGTGATCGATATGCTACCGATACAGCGGTTGTGGCGACCGGACCATGGTCAAAAGATTTCCTGAGTGGCATAGGAATTCATTTGCCCTTGGAGTCAACTCGGCATGAGGTGTTCCTACTAAAGCGTCATTTAGAAAAACTGCCATTTCACCCAGGTGGCGCAGACATGGGCAATATGACCTATTTCCGACCAGAAGGCGCTGACCTGACACTGGTCGGAAACGGAAATAGGGAACAGAAGGCAGACCCCGACAACTACAACCAGAGACCTAGTATGGATTACCTTGAGGACGTGTGGATGCGTCTGTCCA
Source organism: Dehalococcoidia bacterium (assembly GCA_046583495.1). Lineage (GTDB taxonomy): Bacteria > Chloroflexota > Dehalococcoidia > Lucifugimonadales > Lucifugimonadaceae. Next base: position 14,047 of record JAYGCF010000049.1, on the reverse strand, counting down.
AACGGCTCCCGGGAATCGCGGAGGCCGAGTTCTTTACGGGATACGCTGGTCTATACACCTCCACCCCGGACCTACATCCGGTAATCGACAGAGTAGATGGAATCGATGGCCTCTACATATGCACTGGCTTCAGCGGTCACGGCTTCAAGTTGGCTCCGGCAGTGGGAACAGTCATGGCGGAGTTAATTCTGGAAGGTGCAGCCTCCACAGTAGACATCACATCATTAAACATGAACCGGTTTGATCGCGGCGAAACTAACACCACCTCTTATGATTTCAAGGTGATCGCGTGAGGTTAACCCGATCTCGAGTCATGTCCTCGACAGTAATTTAAACTCCTGGCCCAATCCACTCTGCCTTGGTTGTTGGTCACGATTGGACCAGGAGAATCAGGTCACTCTAAGACTTCGGGCTCTCGAGAAGTACTGTTGCGCCCATTCCGATGTATTTGTCCCGTAGGTTCCAGTCATAGTTTCGGATCATGAGCTTCGTGTCTGTACCTTCAAGGACCTTGGCAGCATATTCGATGCATGCATCATCAGAAACCGACAGCGGGTGGGTGGGGTTAGCCTCCCGATCGAACGTAAGGTCTGCCGGACCCCACGAGATCACGTCAACTCCTGGTCGAATTAACCGCGGGATATTACAGATTGCTTGGATTGATTCCACCTGCAGCATTAAGACGCCGTAGTTGTTCCAGAACTCCGCATACTCCAGGCGACCGTTGTTCTCCGCAAGACCGACTCGAGGTGCTCCACCCGCGCTACGTTTGCCAAACTGGCGGTAATAGAAAAAGTCAACGGCTTCCTGTGCCGTACTTTCGGTCTCTGTTTGAGGCACTTCGATGATGCTTGGACCAAGGTCAAGCCAGTTCCCGATCTGCCATGTGTAGTTTGTGTGCTTAATACGGAAGTGAACCGGAATACTCAAATCTTGTGCAGCCAAACAAATAGCTACAAGGTCTGTCTCATTGAGCGGGTTGTGCTGACTGTCTACAGAGATGTAGTTGTAATGGTCATCTCGACCCCAGATATCTTCGATTTGCGTCTTGGTGGCGTTATAAGGCACTGCCACACCAATGGTTGTTTCTCCTCGCCGGATTCGTTGCTTGAGATTCTCTTCGCCCGCCATATATTCTCCTGACTTGAGTAAATTGCCTCATTAAGTAGGTCATATCCGTTCCTGTCAGGCAAAGATACGACAGAAACAGGACTTTAGTCATGAGATCACGCGCTAACAGCACTTCTCCTATCCAAATCAAGTATTAATGATAGGAGTCGACCAAATAACGACCCGTTTCGTACGTTCCAAACTGTCCTAAAGAACTACAGTCGGTAGTACCTAATAGCGTTGTCGTGGAACAATTTCTGACGGTCCCTAGCCTGCATCCCAGCAGTAATTTCGTCATACGCGTCCCAAATCGTCGTGTAGTTGCTCGTCAACCGGTCGACGGGGAAGTTAGACGCGAACATGCAACGGTCAACACCAAATATATCTATCGTTCTCTCGACATAGGGGCGGATAGTCTCAACGGTCCAACCAGGGGTCGCCATACCAAGCCCAGAAATCTTCACTGAAACGTTTGCGGCGGAAGCCAATGCCCGCATTCCTAACTCCCACTGACGCATGCTGACCGCGTTATTCGCAAATGGCATCCCGGCATGGTTCAGGATGACTGGAATCTCGGGAATATCGTGAGCAAGCCTCGCTGCCATGCTCAATTGCCAAGGCCACACCTGTAGATCAAACGATGCTTGGAACTTGGACAACAAACGGTACCCTTCCCTCCACAACGGATCGCCCATAGCATCGCCTCGGTCGATGAAATTCAACCCGGGATTATCCTGCGAGTGGTTGAGCATCTGCCGAATCCCACGGAAGTTGGGGTGTGCAGCATGCCGCTCAAGTACCTCGGCTACGTCCGGTGAGAAGAAATCTGCACTACCGATAATCGCCGAGACAAGACCATTAGACTCGGATGAATCCGCAACACCCTGTAACCAAGTCGTCTCACCCACTGGGTCGTTATCCTGTCCCCACTCCGCCTGGACATGAACCGATTTGACGAGCTCGAACGGGCCTTCCAAAGCATCTGCTATCAGATCTTTGATGAGGTAATTGCGTCTAATTGTGGAATAATCCCCGGCAACGTGATCAATAGGCGTCTGTAACCAGGGATAACTATTACTTTCCAGGTCCCACAAATGATGATGGGCGTCAATGATCTTCATAGCATCTCCGAAAGAGTAACCTGCAGCGCCCCAGGAGTCTTAGGAAGACCATCACCCGGAACTATCCGGAACATCCAGACGCTGAATACGCATCAACCGTACGTACCATCGTGATCAACCAATACCCAGAAATGAAATCCTTGTATCTATCGCTGTTGGACAACTTCTATTCTTACGTCGTCAGGTCCCTGGATGAAAGCCACCAAGTTCCCGTCCGGAATATCGATCGGGCCTTCCAGTAGTGGCGCACCAAGTGCCCCCAGGCGTTCGATGTCCGATTGAAGATCATCAGAGTTCACGCCAAAGTGTTCAAGGCCCCATTGCGAACCGGCATAACCTTCAGCCATCACCTCACCATCTCTTTCACTAGAAATATTCACGACCAAACCTCCGCTAGACATACAGTTAATACGACGGTCTCCAAACGAACGTACTGTATCGCTCATAATCTTGAATCCAAAAGCCTTCACGTACCACTCCGCCGTACGACGCGGGTCCGAAGCTTTTAAATGTATGTGGTTGATCTCAAACGTCACGGGCGACCTCCCAAAGAATTTCTCAGGAAACAAAAACACCCGGACACACTGGCCCGGGCGTTTTAAATTAAATTGAAAGCCAATTATGAGCGCTGGATAAGTTCGATTCGGATCGGACCTGGGGCGGAAATGAAAGCGATTTTCAGACCGCCACCGGCCTCGATGGGACCTTCTCTCAATTCAGCTCCGAGGCCTTTTAAGCGTTCAATTTCAGAATCCATATCATCGACATCAAAACCGAAGTGCTCCAGCCCAAACCGTGTTTCTGCACTTGCAGGTTCCATTTTTTCGCCCAGATTTACACGCTGGCCGGAAATATTGATATTGAAACCATTGCCATCGAAGCAACGGATAAATCGATCGCCCCCCGCCTCCCGAAAATCATCCCCACGGATCTCAACGCCAAATGCTTCAACGAACCAGTCTGCTGTCTTCTTGGGATCTTCCGACTTCAGGTGAACGTGGTTAACAACGTGTCCCATGGCAATTCCTTTGGCAGACGGTAGCTGCCCAATTGTTCAAGCTTGGTATTTCGCTGCACGAGATTATGCGCCGTACTCAAGTCGGTCAAGCGACCGGGATGTTGCTAACCTAAATTCCGATCACTTCGAACATCACTCCATAATCGACTCCGAGGCGCTCTCCTGCGGCGGCAGCACCCCAAGACAAGAACTCCTCTGGGTCGAAATCAAACGACAGTCCTTCTATGTATCTTTTGTGCTCCTTCAGCGAAGCAATTCCGCGTTCTAGCGAGTCGCCGACATCCACACCATGAGTTGGATTTCCCGACCCTCCTGTAAGAACAGCTGTGACACCATCCCATGGCTCAAAACCTTCCTTCAGAAGTTCGGGGAATATCCACCTATTACCAGCATCTCGGGCCGCGTCCAAAACCGCCAATCCCGCCCAACGATGATCAGCCATGTTCAGTTTTCCATTTGGGAAGGTCAGCCGGTGGTTTCCACTGATAACTATTTCAGGACGATATTTTCGAAACACCCTTGTAATGTCCCGACGAAGATCCATACCGTACTCAATCACCCCGTCTGTATAGTCTAAGAAATCAACTTTGGTGACCCCGACCTTCGCCGCCCCAGCCACTTCTTCAGCCTCCCGCAACGGACCAGCATCGCGTGGGTGCATACCATCGATTCCTGCCTCTCCACGGGTAAGTAACAGGTACGTGATCTCCTTCCCCTGATCAGTCCACCGCGCGATAGCAGACGCCATTCCATACTCGAGATCATCGGGATGAGCGGCAACCGCTACGGCCCGATTCCACCTTTCGTCCATCGGAAGAATTTTCGAGGTGTCTTCGATTGTCATTCTCGATCTCTTTCTGACTCCGCATCAAGAAACGAATTTATAAGAACCCTATGCCCTTGGCTGTTCTGTTGCTTCCACTTGACGAGATCAAACTGAGCACTCACTCATTCCCTCGCCGTTTTACTATCGGTCACGTCTGCATCAAATCCAGTAGCCCGTCATGTGCATCAGGCCAAGCAGCTACCATCACATCCCATGGTTCTTTGGCATTCCAATCAAGGCCTCTGCCATCTGCGTCAGTCACCTTAATACCAAGTTCTTCTGCTATAGCCACGCCGGCAGCCAGATGTACTTTACCAACACCATGACAGACAACTGCCGTGAGCCGACCTAGACATAATTGACTAAGTGGGTAAGCCATTGATGCATAAGTTGTAGTGTGATCCACTCCTCTGACCCAACTGAGGCTACCGTCGCTCATCATCCTGGCAGCGCGTTCCGATCCGTTAATTTCTACATCAATCAATCGTTCCGACAGTTTGCCTTTCGGAGGTATTGCAGACCACGGCTCTCCATTACGTGATACTCCACGACCTGTTACAGAAGACAATGTTTCGCGCATAGTTGGAATAGTAATTGCACCAAGTAATGGGAACCTCTCATTCATCAGGGCAATGTTTACTCCCCAGTGTCCAAGACCAGCAGCGTAGGGAACGGTCCCGCATAGTGGATCTACAACCCACTTCAGTTCCGTTTCTTCGGACCCCGTGAGGCTTTCTTCCGAATCGATTCGGTCGGTTACGGAGAATTTACCCAGGGTTTCGGCAATCACCTCATCAGCGGCAATATCTGCATTCGTAACCATACTGCCATCTGCTTTGAAACTATGTTCCAGAATCGTGTCCCCAGCATTACGAAAGCGGGATAGCAGAACCTCGGTTGCACTTCCACAAGCCGTGATCGCGGCTAAAAGAGCATCCCTCCGGTTGAACTCAGTCAATGGCTATTATTTACCGAGCTACGAAGCATACTGCGACCGACCCTCAACATGTTTGCCGTGTTCTCCGCCATATAGTTCGTCAACATCTCCGAAGCAGACTCCATATCACCAGTGTCCATCATTCCGCGCGCCTTTGCTGCAATGGCATATGCCGACCCGAACATGCCTTTCTGGAGATCCCACCACCCCTCGTGAATTTGCTTCATACGGTCAGGTCCGCCAGTGAAGCCTGCCTGCCCAAGGGCATAGAACATCCACCACGGACTGGCTTCAGAATAGTTATTTCCGCCGACAGACAATACCTCCGGAAGATCACCCTCTGTGAAAACTGGAAAGAAAAGTGCCATGCATGGTGAGTACATAGCGCACCAATACACCGGCAAGCGAGATCCATCCCCACACAGATCGGCTACGATACTTGCGGCAGTAACCCCGCCCTCGGCAGAAGGATGTGTGCATATACCGCGGAGATTGCCGGGGACCGACTCAAACTGCCCAGGGTCACCTTCCGGTGCACCATGATCAGACAAAGTGAGCATCAACTTGCCGAAATCGATTTCGCCGTCATGGTGGGCGAGAATCGATGAAGATCTAGATTGTCTTCTCGTCCCGGATTTCGCGTCCTCTATCGAGGAGTATGCGGTTGACCAGTCGAAATCGTGTCCGCTAGAAGTGTCGAACAAACCATGCTCGATCGCTTGCGCTTCCGCGCCGGCCGAAACCTTCGCTGAAGCGTCCATGCGGCTCACGTTACTTACACTATGAGCACCATCTACCCTGTTCAAGGCCCACTCATGGCCGATCGCTTCAACCACATAAGCCTCGGCAGGATCGCAGACAAGATAAATATTGTCGTAGGTACGTATGGCAGCGGAGTTCGAGAACTTGCCCTGACCGTGTTTCTCAACCAGTCCGGTAATTACATTCGCTGCTTCTTCCGCAGAGGCTCCCCGTTCCAGTGCAAGACGCACAATTTCCATGCCCACCAGTTTCTGCTGACCCGTTTCCGGAAGAAGAGATGGCAACGCCTCGTTTCCAATCACTACCTGATGCTCATTGAACCCATGTTCGTAACCCCAGCACCAATCAGGTCGTGAGCCTATATGCCGATAGGTGGGAGAAGGCCCATCCAGAGTCACAAAACGCGTGTCGCTTTCAGAGTTATCGGAGGATGGATGGAGCTCTAGTGGTTGCGCCTCGTCTACTGGTCGATCACTATTCTTGGCAAACAGTGTTCCTCCCGTCTTTGATGCTGCTCCAATCGACACCATAGTGTCGCAACCCAGATAGTTTCCGAATGACCTGTAAAAATGATTAAAACGTCGGTCCATATCTGCCTCTGATTGATTTATGCCCCGTTGAACTCCTGATCCAGGCTACGGCAATGCTACACGGCTGCCCATGCCACAGACGGCTCACAATTCTTTTGTGAACATGGTGAAATTTAGTCAAATAACAACCAGAATCCTGCCCCCGCATGAGCTTACAAATCACATGGTTCATCAGCCGACCACGTTTGCTGCTCTATCGACAGCATCCTGCCACCCCATAATTAGTTGTGCGCGGTGGCTCTCCGACATAGATGGTTCATAACGAGCGCCCGCACGCCATAACCGGCTGATATCAGCATCACTACGCCACAGTCCGATTCCTCGTCCGGCCAGAAAAGCTGCACCAAGCGCTGTCGTCTCGGCGATCTCGGACACTTCGACCGGCCGATCCAGTATGTCAGCCTGGAACTGCATCAGAAATGGGCTGGCTGTTTGTCCGCCATCCACTCTGAGCGGAAGGTTGGATGTCCGACCGGAAGTAACCATCGCCAAGATCACATCCCGGACCTGATAGGCGGTCGCCTCCAGGGCCGCCCGCGCCAGATGCTCGCGAGATGAACCTCTAGTCAAGCCGGTGATTGTCCCGCGTGCATTCGGATCCCAGTGTGGGGCACCAAGTCCCACAAATGCCGGGACCATATAAACTCCCTCGTTGCCCCCCAGCATCATCGCAAGATCGTTCGCCTCTTCAGCCGAACCTATCACCCCGAGTCCATCCCGGAGCCACTGAAGGGCTGCACCAGTCACAAACACTCCCCCTTCACTTGCATAGGTACGCTTTGAACCGATCTGCCACGCTAGAGTAGAAAGAATCCCCGGTTCAAGTGATGGTACGAGTTGGCCAGAGTTCGTAAGCACGAACGCTCCGGTTCCATACGTGCACTTGGTCATACCGTTTTTAAGACACGCTTGGCCGAAAAGCGCAGCATGTTGATCACCCGCTACGCCAGTAATCGCTATTTCGGCGCCTATTTCAGATGCATCAGTAACAGTAAAATCGCTCGCTGAAGGCAAGACATCTGGAAGTATTGCTTCGGGAATAGCAAAAAGCTCGAGCATGCCGGGATCCCACTCAAGATCATGGATATTGAACAACATCGTTCGCGACGCGTTCGTCACATCTGTAATGTGATCCTTGCCGCCACTTAGCCGATACATGAGCCATGAGTCGACCGTGCCGAAACACAGCTCTCCAGCATCTGCTCTACGTTGACCATCCGGAATTCGATCAAGTAACCACCGCAACTTTGTGGCAGAAAAATACGGGTCAACCATGAGGCCTGTGTGATCGCGGATAATTTCCGAGAACCCTTTACGAACCAGTTCGGCGCAAGCATCCGCCGTGCGCCGACATTGCCACACTATGGCGTTTGAGACCGGTTCACCCGTATCTCGATCCCATACAACCACCGTCTCACGCTGATTCGTGATACCTATCGCAGCAATTCCTTCCATACCCACACCCGACTTTTCAACTGCTCCCAGGGCTACAGAAAGAACTCCTTCGTAGATTTCGGACGCGTCGTGTTCCACCCACCCCGGCTTAGGAAAATGCTGATTCAGCTCCACTTGAGCGGATGCAACAGGCCGCGCACGGTCATCAAACACAATGGCGCGCGAAGATGTTGTCCCCTGATCAATCGCTAGAATGTGTCGGCCTTCAGGCACGATAACCCTCAGACATGTTCAACGGTCCCTTCCAGCTTGATGTCCGACGATTACAGGTTCAGGCGTGTGACTCCAATGTCCGGCGTCTTGGGAGGTTACCGACGCCCGGCCCAGGGCTTCCCGGCAAGATTGCGTCCAGTTCCGCCATCTCCTCCTCCGTCAGATCCCAGTCAGCAGCCTTGGCGTTTTGCTCAATCTGCTCAATACGCGTCGCACCTGCGATCACCGAAGAGACTTCCGGATGTCCGAGAAGCCACCCGAACGCCAACTCCACCATCGTGTGACCGTGCTCTCCTGCAAACGACTCCAGGGCTTCTAGAACGTCGAAGTTAGCGTCGGTCAGCTGGGCATCCGCCATCCGCTGCGTCCCTGCTAGGCGCGTCCCTTCGGGAAGATCGGCTCCACGCTTGTATTTGCCAGTCAAAAAACCCGACGCCAATGGGAAGTAAGGAAGGATTCCTGTGTTGTACTTAGAACTAGAGTGAATCAGTTCTGCTTCCACGTCCCGCTTGAGCATAGAGTACTCGGGCTGATTACTAACGAACTCTACCCATTTGTTACGACGCGAAACATGGATAGCCTCAACCATCTCCCAAGCCATGAAATTCGAGCAGCCAATGTACCGTACCTTGCCCGCAGCTACGATATCGTCCAGAGCGCGCAATGTCTCCTCTATAGGAGTAAGTGGATCAACAATGTGCATCTGATAGAGGTCAATGTAATCCGTTTGAAGGCGCCGGAGACTCTCATCTACCGAGTATTTCAGGTGACCGGCTGACAGCCCATCCCGGTTCGGTCCACCTGCCCAGGGCATACCTGCCTTGGTACCGATGATGACATCTTTGCGATAGTCCTTTACAGCCCGTCCGATAAAATCCTCAGAGATTCCACCAGAGTAGGAATCTGATGTATCTATAAAATTGATCCCATTATCACGGCAAGCATCAAGAGCCGATTTAGCAGATTCATAGTCCATACGGCCAAGCATTTCGCCAAAATTGTTGGTTCCAAGGCCGATTGTGGATACGAGCAGCCCAGAGCTGCCAAGACGTCGATACTTCATGCGAGCAGTCATCTCCCATCTCGATTAATTCCCGGATAACCTACTCATCCGCTCGGCACGGATCGTAGGTACTGCCGGATTGTAACGCCGCAGCCCATCGCAAAGATATTTATCGCATGACGAATTGAGTAGCCTCGAACCGACCAGAACAACAAAACGGATCTCGAAAATAGGGTCGAGGAATTTAATATTGGGTAGCACAGTAGAGAGATCCTAAATTTATGGATCGCTCTCGGTCGTTCAAATGCCCACAGCGATCCACTTTGGTTTTAGGACCAGTTCACTATTCCCAGTCTTAGGAGAACGAACAGCTAGACCATCGTACGGATCGGCAGGCGTTTTAAGGTTCCTATTCAGAATATGCTTAACCTCAGAATCCCTCCTACCCTCAGCATCCTGATAGCCTTTCGAAAGCCCCACCATCTTTTGGATGCAATCCCTCATCACAAAGTCGTGAATCGAGAATTACACCTCACGCAAAACTGACGTGGTTCATTGAACCTATCTAATGAGATTCTTCGAAATACTTTGGTCGAATTATCCCCACAGCGTTTCTCAATCCAACGTGTATGACAGACCCCAATTTCGTACAAAAAGAATATCACCGAGCCGAGGATCTACGGCGACGCGGCAACGAGTCTGAGGCGGAGAAAGTATTCAGAGAAGCCGTAGAACTAGGTCGTGCCGCGAAGGACAAAGAAGCTATGGCATGGGCGGCAGCAGCAGCCTCAGGATTAGGGGTGGTGCTCCGCTACAGCGGACGCGTCGGAGAAGCTGCTGCGGCATGTCGAGATGCGATTTCATTAGGCGAGACTTCAGGCCTCGGTGAAGGTCTGGCTTGGGCAGCACGCGCCGCACACAACCTCGGTGTGTTGCATGCAGATGGCGGTAGAGACGCCGAGTCCGACAGATCGTGGCGACGATCCATAGACCTAGGTCGCTCGTCAAAGACCGATAGAGGTGCCATTTGGGCAGCCCGTGCATCACATAACCTTGCAGCCTTACTCGTCGAAATGGATCGTCTGGATGCTGCAGAGGTCGCATGGCGTGATGCCGTAGAGATGGCCGAGGCCGCAGGGGAACGTGGCCTTGAGACCGCAGCACGTGCATCACAAGCTCTAGGAGTCCACCTATTGCGACGAGACAAGCCCAACGAAGCTGCTGATGCCTGGCGTGCGGCGATGAGATTCGGCGAAATTGCCGGTTCGCCCCGGGCACTGGAACGCGCAGCCGTCGCGGCGTACGGCCTCGCTATAAGTCTTGCAGAACAGGAAGACCCAAATTTAGAAACGGCTTATATGAAAGCAGCCACACTTGGTAAAGATGCCTCATCCCCTGACGCTCTTGTTATCGCCGCTGTCTGTTACTACAACTTGGGTGTATTGCTGGTCGACGAAGACAGGAACACGGAGGCTGCCACCGCGTGGAATGAATCCGTAGAAATGGGCCAACGATCTCGCACGGCAAATGGCATCGTACTTGCAGCGCAAGCTGCGATGAGTAGGTCCGATCTGGAAATGGAGGAAGGAAATGACGAGGCAGCGAAAAGTTCTCTACAGGAAGCAATCAACCTGGGGCGCTCCGCAGGCACACCCTCGGGCCTGGATACAGCGAATACCGCAGGCATGAAATTAGAAGAACTTGGTTAGATGTTGCCACGCTCGCCACTACCTCTGATACCATCCACGCAAACCCAAGGCCGGGCTCACACGAATGATTATCAAAGACTCGTTGAGGTTGATTCATGGTAGGGACCGCAGACAAGATCACACTTTCCGGGGACAGGCTTCCAAAGGTAGACGCACTTCCCAAAGTCACCGGAACCGCTGACTTTGGCGCAGATATTGACCTGCCCGGCCTTATACAGGGCAAAGTCCTCCGTAGCCCACATGCTCACGCGAAAATCAACTCGATCGATACCTCGGCTGCTGAAGCCCTTCCTGGGGTAGAAGCCGTTATCACTGGCACTGACTTCCCTAAGATTGAAGCTAGTGGTTCCGCGGGCACTGGCGAGGTAGATATTTCACTCCGTTACCTCTCAGAGCTTGTTATCGCACGGGACAAAGTCCTGTTCCAGGGTCACCCTGTGGCTGCCGTCGCTGCTCGAACACCCGAAATCGCTGAGCAGGCTACCAAGTTGATCAAAGTCGACTATGAAATTCTTACACCCGTTCAAGACCCCGTAGAAGCCATGGCCCCAGGGGCACCCCTACTGCACAACGACATGCTAACGAAGTCGATTGGAGGTGAAGCGGATAGTCCAAGTAACGTCGCACTGCATGTAGAACTCGGGCGTGGTGATGTTGACGCAGCATTTGCGGCCTCCGATCAGATTATCGAACGAACCTTCAAAACCTCCATCGTTCACCAGGGTTATATAGAACCGGAAGCCGAGACAGCTTGGTACTACCCTGACGGCAGCATTGAGGTTTGGGCCGACACGCAGGGTATCTTCGACCACCGAAATCAACTCTCCAACCTGTTAGAGATAGACCCGGGCGATATTCTGGTGCAGGGTACCGAGGTCGGCGGTGCGTTTGGTGCAAAAGCACAGACTCGTATCTCTCCGCTCTGCGTAATGCTTTCGAAAAAGGCTGGTAAGCCGGTCCAGATTGTGCTCAATAGGACGGAAGTTCTTTCTGCCACAGGACCGGGTGCAGCAGCAACTGTCACAATTAAGATGGGCGCGTCCAACAAAGGTTTAATGAAAGCGGTTCAAGCCCGGTTCGTATACGGTGCCGGCGCATTTCCCGGCGCTCCCGTAGCCATCGGCTGCCTCTGCTCGTTTGCTCCTTACCAGCCAGACGCGGCTCGCATTGATGGCTACGATGTTGTGACAAACACACCACGCGTTGCGGCATACCGTGCGCCTGGAGCGACTGTTGGCTCCTATGCCGCAGAGTCCGTCGTTGATGAAATGGCCAAAAAGCTTGGAATGGATCCAATCGACTTCCGGCTGGCCAATGTCTCAAAAACAGGTGACCAGAACATGAACGACATGAAGTTCGAGACAATCGGCATCGAAGACATGTTAAAGGCGGCAAAATCACACCCGCATTACACCGCCCCATTGGAAGGGGAGAACGCGGGTCGAGGCATTGGAATAGGTTGGTGGCCAAACGGCATTGGGGTGTCGAGTTGCCGGATGATTGTCAACCCTGACGGTACCATTGCCTTGATAGTTGGAACCATGGACCTTTCTTCCACGCGCACCGGTTTTGTCCAAATTGCTGCAGAAACTCTTGGACTGGATGCTGCAGAGGTCCATATCGCTACCGGCGACACAGGAAGTATTCAGTACTCCGGTACAGCTGGAGGAAGCCGTGTCACTCGGTCGATGGCTTCTGCTATCTATGATGCCTCAAATGACATCATTCGCCAGGTAAAGGATCGAGTCGCAAACAAACTAGGAGTCACGCCAGAATACGTAGACTTCCACGACGGTCAGTTCGTGGCAAGAGACGTACCTGACAGTTCTATACCTTTCCGCGATGCCGCCAGAGAGGCCGCATCCACAGGAAACGACATTGTGGCCTCAGCTTCCAACAATCCGAATATGAGGGCTGCTAACGGTTATGCTTTGAATATTGCGGACGTCGATGTAGACCCGGAAACGGGCAAAACAACGCTGACCCGCTTCACTGCGTTCCAAGATGTTGGCAAGGTGGTAAATCCCGATGCAGTAGAGGGCCAGATACAGGGTGGCGCGGTTCAGGGTATTGGCTGGGCTATGAACGAAGAGTACGTTTATGACGACACCGGCGTACTCCAAAATGCCAGCCTGCTCGATTATCGAATGCCAACAGCCCTAGATTTGCCTCGAATTGAGTGCGTCGTAATCGAAATCCCTGCTGACGAGGGCCCGTACGGGATCCGAGGTGTTGGCGAGCCACCGATAATTCCACCGGCTGGAGCTATTGCAAACGCCATAGAGGATGCGACGGGTGTTCGAATGACACAGTTGCCGATGAGCCCTGAACGGGTCTTCTGGGCTATGAAAGATGCCTCTAACAATGGAATCGGGACAACTGGCGATTAGTTTCATGCCCTTGTCCAATATCCGGCAGGAAATTATGTCGGTTCCAACCGACCCGACGTGGCTCAGCCATAAACGTTAAAAATAACCACGGCTACTCGTCTTGGGTAGGTAGACGCGAAACTCGCCCTCTCGGATGAGCTGTACTTCCTCTATTCGTGCGGAGTATGAACGAGCCAAAACGGCTGAGATATGTTCCCTAATCTGGTCGGCGACCCCAAATGTGAGGAGAAATTAATACCCACATGTAATCGCGCGTTGCAAAGCTGAACTTGGAGGGGAAATACGCGTCCCAGGTTGACCCAAAGTGCCGGGTTATCGTTGACACATCGTAATCTCCCTCCTAAAATTCACTCGCTTAGCACTTGCAGGACCTGAGTGCTAAATCCATTGGGAAATATAACGGGTTGACATAAAGCGGTATGGAGCAGGGCTGCCTGCATCGTCAAGTTGACACAACTCCGCCGAAAGAAAGACTCGACAGAATCAGGAGGAACCCAAGAGTGGCTGCAAAGGTCAAAATTAAGCCGCTGGCTGATCGAATTGTGATTGCGCCCAGCGATGAAGAGGTCTCCCAGACAGCTGGTGGGATCTACATCCCCGACACCGCCAAAGAGAAGCCCCAGACGGGCACGGTCGTCGCTGCAGGACCAGGTCGAGTGACAGACGATGGTAAAACAATTGCATTGACCGTCAAAGTCGGAGATTCAGTCGTCTACTCCAAGTACGCAGGTACGGAGTACTCAGAGGGTGGAACCGATTATCTGGTTGTTCGTGAGAGCGATATCCTCGCAACTATCTAGAGTCCAAGTCATTTCACAGAATAGCTAGCACCACGTCGCGACGATATGCCCGACGTATAGAGAGGAAAACATGCCAGCAAAAGAGCTTAAGTTCGCCGAGGATGCTCGAGCCC
>JAYGCF010000056.1:0-21254 GCA_046583495.1 Dehalococcoidia bacterium | reverse complement strand
TTATCTTTCCCATCGAGTCGTTGGGCACTTTCCGCAGGCGCGGTTGGTCGAGTCTATCGGCTTCACTTGCTGGAGAATGCCTAGATGCCTAACTACCCGGTTATCGATAGGATCGAGATTACCCGCTACCTGTTTCCCTGGCATGATGCGGGAGACGATCTAGATTTCGCGGTTGGCCCATTTTATGAGAAGGGGTCTGAGCGAACCCGTCGTTTGCTAGGCATAAAAATATTCACCGACGAAGGCGTGACAGGTGAATATATGTCAGGTGCACCTGGTACTTACGAACAGATGCAGGCTGTCGCACCGCTACTCATTGGAGCAAATGCGCTCGAGCGCGAGAAGTTCTACAACCTTGCGAAGACACAACTGCGGAAGAACGATCGCATGGGAATAGGACCGCTCGATATCACCCTGTGGGACCTGGCAGGAAAGTATCACAACGCGCCGATATACCAGCTCCTGGGTGGGCACCGGATGAAGCTCCCTGCCTATGCCAGTACTTACCATGGCGATCGCACCCCCGGTGGACTGGACTCGCCCGAAGCATTTGCTGATTTCGCTGAACAGTGCCTTGAGATGGGGTACAAGGGTTTCAAGCTCCACACCTGGGCCGACGGAAACATCGATCGTGAAGTTGCAACGATCAAGGCGGTTGGTGACCGTGTCGGTGGAAAGATGGCACTCATGAGCGACCCGTGTTGTGTGTTCGACACGTACGGAGACGCGTTGCGAGTCGGTAGGGCATGCGATGAGGCAGGCTTCTTCTGGTACGAGGACCCAATGCGAGACGGCGGAGTGTCACTTTATGCCCACAAGCAACTACGGGCGGCGCTCAGTACACCGTTGTTGCAGGGTGAGCACGTGCATCTGGTTGAGGCGCATACCGACATGGCAATCGCCGAGGCGACGGATTTCTTCCGCGCAGACGCTGAGTACGACGGTGGTATCACGGGCGTGATGAAGATCGCACATGCTGCTGAAGGTATGGGGATGGATCTTGAACTTCACACCGGTGGGCCAGCGCACAGGCACGCGATGGCTGCCATCAGGAATTCGAACTTCTACGAACTGGGCCTGGTCCACCCGAAAATGCCCGGCTCGGACTTGGCGGTATACGCCGACGATTTTGACGGCGATCAACTTGATGCTATCGACTCGGATGGCAATGTGAGCGTTCCAGACGGCCCTGGGTTAGGCGTGGTCTACGATTATGAGAAAACCGCCCAGCACGCTGTTAGCAAGATCGTCATAGATGCGGGGTCTTCACGGGAAGAAGGCGTTTAAGCATAGCAATTGATTACCACGTACGCGTCCGATTAGCGGTCAAATCTTCCTGGTGATTTGTAATCTCTGATAAAGGTTGAGGGTTACACGTTCTAGTGGATATAGACGTGACAAAGGTTTCATAGCAAACCGAAACCTGTTATCGCTAGCGTTATTTTTTGAGCTGTGCGTTCAGATCTGCGGGTGTCGTAACTGGCAACTGGCAGGCATAATTTTCACAAACGTAGGCGGTGGGAGAGTGGTTTATGAGAGTTCGGTTCTCGAGAAGCGGACTAGGGGCTGGATCTGTTGGGGTATTTGCGCCAGCTATCACGCGGTTTGGCAGATAAAGACGGTTTACTTCATTGATTAGTGCTTGGGTTGCTGGTTCATCCCTGTCACCTATGACGACTATTTCCTTTGGAGTATCGACGTAGTAGTCCAGGGCTGATAACCATCCGCCTACTCCTGCCCCGCTTTTCTCCATGTACTCACGAACTGATGCGATGCTCGGCTCTGCACTAGTCCTGTAAGACTGTTGACCAGTGTGAGTCGATAGCCTGAGGAGGACATGTGCAGCTGAAGACCCTCCACATGGAATGGCGTTATCAAAAACATCGCGTGGTCGGGTGAACAATTCTGAGGCGTCTGAACCAGTGTCATAGAAGACCCCTGAGGATTCATCTTGGAACAGTGCAATCATCTGGTCAGTCAATGTTTGTGCTGTATTTAGCCAGTCCTGATCAGCCGTCGCCTCGTAGAGTGTTATGAGTGCGGCAGCAAGCGACGCGTAGTCTTCGAGATACCCTGGAATTTTTGCAGACCCAGTTTCTTTTGAATCGGCGTTTGCCTTCCATGTTCGTAATAACCTGTCTCCGTCGAACAAGTTGGCAAGCAAGAAAGAAGCGTTTGCGGTCGCACGTTCAACCCACTCAGGTTTATTGAACGTCATGCCAGCCTCTGCAAAAGCGGTCATCATCATGGCGTTCCACGAGACCAGTATTTTATCGTCCAGGCCAGGTGGGATGCGCTTAAGTCGCTCTTCGTATAACTTCGGCCGAGAGCGTTCAATGACAGACAGAATGTCGTCCCCTGAAATCTGAAGTTCCTCGGCGACATCACTGAGGGCACGCGGAATCCACAGGATGTTGCTGCCTTCAAAATTGCCAGTTGCGTCGACGCCGTAATAAGCGCGTACGATACGACCATCGTGTTCCCCTAAGGCGTCGTCTATTTGCTCCACAGACCATACGTAGAACTTGCCTTCTACACCCTCAGAATCGGCGTCGAAAGACGAATAAAATCCACCTGCGGCATGGGACATTTCTCTCTCAACAAATGACAACGTTTCTTCAACAACTCGTCTGTAGAGAGGCTTACCTGTTGCCTGAAAAGCGTGTGAATAGAGGCTAACCAGCAAGGCGTTGTCGTAGAGCATCTTTTCAAAGTGCGGTACGAGCCATTGCTCATCTGTGGAATAGCGTGCGAAACCGCCGCCTATATGGTCGTATATGCCGCCCTGAGCCATCTTGTCCAGAGTGGTCTGAACCATCTCAAGAATCAATGAAGCATCCGTATAAGACCACTGCCGGAGTACAACGTCCATTACGAGTGGCTGTGGAAACTTTGGGGCCTGGCCAAACCCACCGTTCTCCCAGTCAAAACCTCTTGCCAGCGTGTTGAACGCAGTGAGGCATAGCTCCCTGTTCAGTGGTTCGTCTGATCGAGAAGGCGATGACATTTGGGCCAGGCGCCCGGTGATCTCAGATGTCGCCTGGAGTACATCACCTTTCTTGTTTCGATATGCGTCCGCCATTGAATTCAACACGCGTGGAAATCCGGGCATGTGCCCGCGCTCATCGGGAGGGAAATAGGTGCCTCCGAAAAACGGCTTGCCGTCAGGGGTCAGGAAAACGGTGAGTGGCCAACCACCTGATCCTGTGAGCGTCTGTACGGCAGCCATGTAAATCCCGTCGATATCGGGGCGCTCTTCTCGATCAACCTTGATGCATACGAAAGCAGAATTCATGATGCGAGCGATCTGGTCGTTCTCGAAGGATTCGTGCGCCATGACGTGGCACCAGTGGCATGCTGAGTAACCGATGCTCAGAAGGATCGGTTTATCTTCTGCCTTCGCTCGTTCCAGAGCATCTTCACCCCACGGATACCAGTCCACGGGATTCTCAGCATGTTGCAGCAGGTACGGGCTGGTTTCTCTGGCAAGTCGGTTGGGCATGTTATGGGTATCAGTCTTCCTTGTTTAGGTCACGAGGGTCAGGATTAACCACGGCACGTAGCGCTGCACATTATGTGGCGATTCAGTACGTCTATAAACCTTTTAATTGCAATGTGCGCACGATTTCTTCGTCGATATCGATAATTCGAATGAGGTGGTTATTTGTGTCTGCCACATATATCTGTCCATCCGCGTATGCGACACCTGCAGGTTCATCGAAACTGGCATCTAAAGCAGGCCCGTCTGCGCACCCGCGATCACCGGATCCTGCGATAGTAATCACTGATCCAGTGATGAGGTTTAAGCGTTTGATCTTGTGGTTGTAAGAATCTGCTAGATACAACGTGTCGTCATCGATGGCGAGGCCTTGGACATGCTGTAGCAAGGCGGCGGTCCAAACGTCATCTCGGTCCCCAAAATCAAACAGACCTGTGCCGACAAGAGTTTTGACGCGGGGTAGCCCTCCGATATCAGCGGTTCTGACCGAACTGGTTTCACTATCTGTGAAGTACAGTTTGCTATCCATAACTTGCAATCCGTACGTCTGTGCAAGCTCGGCATCTCCCAACGGCCCATCCACAATGTTCTCGCGTCCGTTGCCGGCATAAGGACTTATTCGGTCTTGATTTAGATCATGCGCCCATATCTGGTGGAAACCAGCCTGGGCGCTATAAAGAATGCCGTCATGTAGCGCCAGGTCGTAAGGTGAATTGAGCGGGTTAGCAAGTGGGTCTCCGCCTCCGTGACGGATGATCGACTGTTCTCCGGTGCCGGCGATGGTTGTGAGGGTCCGTGTCGTCAGGTCTGCTTCACGAACTGTGTGGTTCTCAGAGTCGGCTATGTATAGGGTGTTTCCATCGATCGCCACGCCCTGGGGATGCCACATGGACGCATCCTCAAAAGTGCCATCTGAACCTCCGATTTCACCGGAGCCGATTATTTCTTGAACCTCGCCTTTGAGGTTTGTGATAACAACACGGTTGTGGTTGGAATCGACGACGAACAGGCGACCTGAGTCGACTTCTATCTTGCCGGGGTAAGCCAGTGGACGTGCTGTTTCTTTTGCGGCTTCCAGTTGATATGGCAACGGGGTTGGATCTATCAGCTCTGCTTTGCTGAACTCTGAGATCATATCGCCAATTAGATTATCGAAATTCTCATATGGCAATTCACCTTCATGCTTGCCGATTACGTTACCCCGTGGATCGATAAACATGATCGTTGGCCATGCACGGATGCCCCAGTTCTGCCACACTTTGAAATCGACATCGTTAACTACGGGGTGCTGGATGTCGTAACGGAGTACTGCACTCCGAATATTGTCCGTATCTTTCTCGGTCGTGTACTTGGCCGAATGGACTCCCAGGACGACAAGAGAGTCCTGGTACTTCTCTTCTAGTTTCCGCAACTGCGGAAATAGGTGCATGCAGTTAATTCAACAGTAAGTCCAGAAGTCCATGACAACGAGCTTGCCGCTCAAGTCTTCCCATGAGAGGGAATTTGCCGTGTTCAACCAATCCAGCCCGTCTGGAAATTGTGGAGCCGGTAATTTACCGTCGTAACGTGTTTCGGCCTGTGTCATAGCAGCCTCAATTAGGAGTAGGAGCGAGTTTGCAGTGAGGGTATTGTGGCATGGCACAGAGTGGTGGGTCAGTGCCGCATTTGCACCAGGCCTTATTGGTCACGATTCAGACTCAGTCGTTTATATAGCGGTCTATGGCCCAGAGTTCGTCAATTCCTCGATGCCAGATGATTATGTATCCACTGTTATATGTACTGGCTTCTGTGCCATCCAATGGGGATAGCCTTGCGGTAAACCGGGCTTTTTCTACCGCCCAGTTTCGGGCAAATCTGACCTCTGGGTCGGAAACGCTGATCTGATATCGATACGACTCAAATATTGTGCCCAACCACGCAGATATTGCGGACCATCCTTCGAGAGCAGGTTCGTTGTCAGGGATCCATATTGCGGTGGGAGTGAACAGGGATCCCAGTCGCGTGACGTTGCCCGCGTTCATTGCCCTGACCCAGTCCAATCGCAGGCTCTGGATCTCCGCGAGATCGTAGTGGTTGAGCAACCAAATGCCTTTCTTCGCTGAGGTTTCTACTCGCCTCTGACGGCCTTAAGGTAAGCACGTCCTGAGGCTGCGATTAAATTCTGACTGTGTGTGTAGTGGTAGAGAATTCCCTGCTTCACGTGCTCAGTTGCAGCGGCCGCCTCACCGGGAGTACCGGATTTTTTCCCTGCGTCATGGATTTTTTTAAAAGCGCTTTCGATAGCACTCTTTACGTCAGGATGGCTTCGATCGCCAGGATGCCCGAGGGACTGCGACAGGTCAGACGGACCGATGAAGAAAACATCAACTCCCTCAGCTTCGAGAATCTCATCAATGTTGTCTAAAGCTTCCTTGTCCTCGATCTGGACACAAACAAGAGTTTCATCATTTAGCGCATTTACCATTTCTGGGCCATCTCCCAGGAATCCGTAGTCACCAGCGCGGGTACCTCGTGCCAGCCCTCGCATCCCCTCGGGTGCGAACTTTACGGCTCTTACTGCCGCCTCTGCATCTGCCTTTGTGATCACGTGGGGGATTTGGACGCCCATACACCCTCGATCAAGGTATTTGGCGATCAAGTCAGGTCTGTTCACTTCCGGTCGGACGATAGGGGCCATCCCATGCCGCTCGGCGGCAAGGGCCAGCGTTTCGACATTTTCGGCCGTCATAGAGCCATGCTCGCAGTCGATCAAGACCCAATCGAAGCCGAGTAACCCGATGATTTCCACGAGGTGTGGAGACGGGAACATAATGGAAATGCCGAATACCGGTTGACCTGCGTTGATCTTCGCTTTCATCTTGTTCTTGAGCACGTGTGACGCCCCTTATTAACCTGTCCATAGATATGGCATAACTTTCCGCGCCAAGTAATGGAAGTGGGATTATCTCACTATCAGAACCAGAACCGACTGGATTCCTTTTCGAAGACCAATGTCTGCTCCAATTGGAATCCTGGACACTGGGCCAACTGTTGACACGCGAATCTAGCTCGATCAAACTCATTCGCGATTGTTAATAAAATAACTAACCATCGTGAGCGGTGACTAGAACGCTTCGGTGTAAGGACTATTGGGGAGTTGGCCGGAGCCATGAAACTAGCTTCGCGTATGAGTGTCCTGGGAACTGAGACGGCGTTTGAAACGCTGGCCAAGGCCAGGGCACTCGAGGCGCAGGGCCAATCCATTATTCACCTCGAAATCGGAGAACCAGATTTTGATACTCCGGATCACGTAAGGGAAGCTGGCAAAAAGGCGATTGATGAGGGTTTTACGCACTATGGCCCGTCGGCAGGCTTGCCGGAGGCACGAATCGCTGTCGCAGACTTTGTTTCCGAGCGGATGGGATACACAGTAAATCCTGACAACATAGTTGTTGCGACCGGCGGTAAGCCGATCATGTTTTACACAATGCTCGCTCTCATCGAAGAGGGTGATGAGGTGATTTACCCAAATCCAGGCTTTCCGATCTACGAATCGATGATTAATTTCTCGGGGGGGACGGGCGTACCACTCCAGTTGAACGAAGAGGCAGGGTTTACCGCAAACATCGACGACCTTGAAGCAAAGATCACGGATAAGACAAAGTTAATCATCGTCAATTCGCCCAATAATCCGTGTGGGAGCGTCATTCCACACTCGGACCTGGAACGTATTGCAACACTCGCAATTGAAAACGATTTACTTGTCCTGAGCGATGAGATCTACCACGACTTCTATTTTGAAGGTAAGCACACCTCCATCACCCAGGTTCCCGGTATGAGGGAACGCACTATCGTTCTGGATGGTTTCTCTAAGAGCTATGCGATGACTGGATGGCGACTTGGATGGGCCGTTCTCCCGGATGCACTGGTGGAGCCATATACCAGGTTAACTACGAACTCCGTATCGGCGGCGGCGTCTTTCACGCAGATCGCCGGAGTTGCTGCTCTCGAAGGTTCACAACAGCCGGTTGTAGATATGGTGGCAGAGTTCAAAAAGCGTCGGACCGTCGTCGTGGAGGGGCTTAACTCGATCGACGGGGTAAGTTGCCAAGTTCCGGACGGAGCGTTTTATGCGTTCCCGAACATTCGAGGAACTGGTATGACCAGTCAGGAATTTGCGGATGCTTGTATGTACGAGGCAGGGGTCGCTCTATTGCCCGGCACATCCTTTGGGGAGTACGGAGAGGGTTACGCACGACTGTCTTTTGCCAATTCTGAAGAAAATCTGCGGAAAGGGATAGCACAAATCAAGGACATGCTCGCAGCGCGTGACTAATCCCTAACTGGGCCGACGTGGTCGGGAAATGCTGTCTCATCCCGCGTCCGGATTACGCCGTACTCAGTCATCATTGCTGAGGAGTTGGATTTAGCGATGTTTCTCAGCACATGGATTGTTGCGTCTGCAACTTGTTTAACGGGTGCTTCGACGATCATTTGTGGTCTCCCATCCAGCAGTCCCCAGAATGGTGGCAACTCGTCCCGTCGGATCAAGCCTGATGGTGCCATCAAGTAGTGACAATGGGCCGTCCTCAAGAAACCCGGATCTCGAAATTTGGTGCTGAAGTTCGCAACGCGTTTTAAGTGGTTGTCCCGTTTCTTCTTACGCCTTGCGTGATTAGATAGCGCTTGCATGTACGCCGGATCAAGTTCCAAGCAATCCTCATCTGATGCGGTGGCGTAACAGGCTGCGGCTTCGAGAACGCCGCCTGTAAACTCAACGGCATCATTCATGACTGGAGTTTGCGCCAGTAATCGATTCAGGTCATCCGAGTCATGATCATCACGGGTTTTGTCACTTCTTGAGGCTTTCACCTCAATGGCATAAACCCGGTTTCCGGGTCCAATTCCCACGACATCTACGATGCGCCCACCTGGGCCTTCAAGTCGTACCTCGAATCCTATAGCCCTGCACTTTGCCTGCTTGTATAACCATTCCCACGCCGCCCATTTGAGGTGATATGTCGTCAGGTTGTCATTTGCTCGGTGGAATGGCCTACTTTTGTCGGGTATCACTGAACACTCTAAGAATTACAACTACCGTTAGAACTACCGAAACAGTAAATTAGCACAAGTGTTCGAAAAGTCGTCGGAAATGTCATAGGCACGAATTAGAACAAACGTGCTAGTGTTGTTTTATTCCGGTGATTAACCCCCCATATCACCGACACCGGCTTAATTGTTTCGCCGGGAAGTCCAGGATTTCCCTTCAACCCCAAGGGCTCCGAAGGACTAGTTACAAGCGGCGGGTCTAGCGAACCCCCCGGAGGCTAAACCCGTCGCTTGTTTCTTTGCATCAGATGTTCCGACAAGGCCAATCAGTCGGCGCCAGCGAAGACCTCTTCAGCTGATTTTTCATTAGCAGGCGGGACGAGTAGGTATCCCTTGCCCCGGACGGTCTTTATCAAATCTTCTCCAGATGGAGCCCTAGACAGTTTCCGGCGCAATCGATAAATAGTGCTGTCTACGTTTCGTTGACTCGAATCTGGAGATTCACCAAAGGTTGATTTGATCAGCGACCCCGGATCGACTATTTGGCCTGGTGAACTCGCGAGAGCATACAGAAGATTAAATTCGGACCGAGATAGCGCCACGGGAGTGCCGACGACTGAAGATCTGTCCGTCGCAGGGTCAAGTGTCAGCCCGTCGAGTTTGATAATTGGTCGGGCCTCACCAATATTGGTTCTTCCGGCGGCGTCTAACTCGAGGGACAAGCGGTTCCCTCTCGCCAGTTGCGTACCCGAGTTATGGGCAGCCACGAAACGAGCTGACAGGGATACAAAACCTTCGGTCTGATCTATTAATTCCAGGGATGGAGCGCTGTCATCGTTTCTAAAACCAAACACCACTCCCACGGTGAGATGGCTCACCATAATCGGGGCGACCACACCGGTCGAGTAACCCATCTCAGTTGCCCACCTAGGCATCGGCTCAGTGTCTCCAAGGGTTAATGGGATACCTTGAGATGCGGCTCTAGCGGCGGACGATTCACCATGGATTGAATCTTCGAGCTCAACGGATGTCTGATTGGCTGAATCATTCTCTTCGTATGGAAGGAGAACTCTTCGCTGCAAACCGAGACCACCACTGCGTGTATATATTGCCACTCCATCGAACCCTACTACGGTCATCAGAGATTTTCCGAAAGCCTCTAGGGCAGAGGATTCATCATTGGCCGAGGCGATCGGCTTGAGACCGTCCACAATCCGGGTGGCCCTGATATCAAAAATATTGCTCTGCTCAGCCAATCTACGTCCTGAGCGTTGATCGAACCGGTCCGAGGCGATGAAACCCGAAATGGCCGCCACCGCGGCAGTCACGGGTACGACCGTGATAATGGCATCTTGTAAGTCGAAACCACCGAGCCCACTACCGGTGACTGTGGCGAATACACCAAGCGCAGCAGAAATACTGGCCCCCTGATAGCCGAGGAATAAGGCATGCTGGGCGATGAAAAAGACGGTTATGGCAACTGCAGGTCCGGGGAGCCCAAAGACAGCTGAGACAGTGCCTGCAAAGACCATGTCTGCGGCCATTAGGCAGTAAATCCATATGTCTGATTTGAAGTGGGGTAACAATACCCACTGCAGTGCTGCCGTATAAAGTGCGAAACCGACGGTCAGTGTTGCGAGACCGAGTGGCGAGATGCCAGTAACAGCCCCGACGGCAAATGTAACTGCGATCACCCCAAGACGGACAAGCAAGGTCTGTCGTTCAGAGAAACGAAATTCTGCGTGAGTATCCATTCATTCAACAGTAGCAAAACCGAGTTGTTGCTTACCTGTGTTTGTCGCGACGGATTCCTGCGAGTGTTAGACCACCGAACTCTACTGAATGAGATTTGAACAGGTCGTTTAATTGCATCGCCGTAACGCAGTACCTAGACTGGACTGCATTACATGCCTCATACAAAAAACGATAACCCTGACAACACGGCTGGAAGAGGTATCTTCCGAACCCTTTCTTCATTCGTAGGACGGAATCGGGATAGCGACTCTCGCTCCGATAGTTCAGTGGACCAACAATCTGAATCTGCTGGCCCGTCTAATGACAGGACTCAAGAGAGACCTGATAACGGAGATGGTGATTCCTCAGGCAGGCCCGAATCTCGAAGGCTGCCCTCAAATAACGATCAAGATACGAAATCAGGTAGAAGAAGAACCGGTGGGCGTGGCAGACGTAGACGTGGTCCTGACAGAAACAAATCCACTTCAACAACGTCCGACGTCCACGAAGTTGGAGGAGCTGAGGCGACTAGTGGTTCAGTTCAAGGCGATGGTAATGAACGAGGGTCACGGGAGAAGAGAGACCGGATTACATCAGATACGACTTCTCCCAGGAGGCGTGGTAGAGGTCGAGCACGTAGGTCTGAACGTGGAGCCGCAATATCGGATCGTACGAATGACAGGTCCACGTTAAGCAACCAGGGCAGCGCACTCGATTCATACAACGGTCCCGAAAGGGGCAAGTTTGGCGAAATAGAACTTTCAGGTCCGGTAGCAGCGGCGTTGGCTGATATGGGATACGAGACGCCTTCTCCGATACAACTAGAAGCTGTACCAGGCTGCCTTAATGGGCGTGATCTGGTCGGGCAGGCGATCACTGGTTCAGGAAAGACGGCTGCATTCAGTATTCCTCTAGTCGAACGAGTCGACCCGTATGACCGGAATGTTCAGGCGATCGTTTTGGTCCCGACCCGTGAACTTGCAATGCAGGTCGCACGTGAAGTTGAGCGAATTGGCAAATATCGCGGAATCACTGTGTGCGCCGTTTACGGTGGTCAGCCGATTCAACGTCAGTTTGCTCAACTTGAACGAGGCGCAAATGTTGTTGTAGGGACACCTGGTCGAATCATGGACCATATGGGACGTGGGACGCTTGACCTTCAAAGTGTTCGTGTTGCAGTTCTAGATGAAGCTGACGAGATGCTAGATATCGGGTTTGCCGAGGATATGGAGTTCATTCTCCGACATACACCCAGGTCACGGCAGACCTTGTTGTTCTCTGCGACTGTCCCGGGCTTCGTGAAACGATTGATCCGCCGATACCAGGACGATCCAATGTGGATACAACTTGGTGCCGAGATTCAGACCGTAGATGAAGTGGATCAGATTTATTTCGAGGTTGCCGAGCGTGACAAACAGGACGCCTTACGACTTGTGCTCGAAGAACTTACGGATGAATTCCGGATGCTGGTGTTTCGACGTACTCAGATCGGAGTTGACCGTCTCTCCGGGTCGCTGAAGCGAGCCGGATTTGGAGCGATGGGGCTCCATGGAGGCCTGGCACAGGGAGAGCGCAACCGGGCCATGGGTGCGTTTCGTGACGGCGATCTCCCGATCTTGGTGTCTACCAACGTCGCTGCCCGAGGGATCGATATTCCCGAGATAACGCATGTCGTAAATTACGACTTACCGGACAACGTAGAGGAATATGTCCATCGGATCGGACGAACCGCGCGGATGGGACGCCGTGGCTATGCGGTGACATTTCTGGCTGAGTGGGACTTCGAGGCGTGGGAGAAAATTCAAACCCACATTGGTGAAGACCGGCTGATCCAGGGGTCACTGCCGTTTTACGACTAGCGTAGGGATCTACGCTCCCCTGGTTGATGCCCCACCTGCCCGGCCTGGTCCTACGCGACCTGGGTGGGGTGTTTCACCAAGTAAAGCACTCCTGATGTCCTCCGCCCATATCACCTCGGAATCGTCTTTTGGTTTATAGCCGAGTATGCGGCGTGTGTTCTCTATGGACATGAATCGTCGGGTATTCTCACTGACCACGTATCCAATTATGAAAGGAACGCCGTCGGAGTTTGAGATGTCATCTGTCTCGATTGCGCGTGTAACAAATTGGCGCCAGTCACGGGGACTGATGTATGCGGCGAGGTCTCGTTTATATCGGTTCATATCGTCGCCGTAGTCGGCCAACTCCACAGGCCTTGGGGCTCCAATACGCAACGAGACGATGTCCATCTTCCGTCCGATATCGCCATTGGCAAACAGGAATGCGAGTTGCTCGTAGGAAAGCTTTGCCCAGCCGTAGAACGAGGCAGGGAACGGTGCGTCGTCCGGGTGGATAACGTCCTGTAGTCGCGAATGGATGCGGTTTTGTTCCGTCCAACTTGTAACCGAGTTTGATGTGGCGATCAGCACCCTGCGCACCCCGGCGCTGTGGGCACAGCTGAGGACGTTAAACGCCATCAGGATATTCTGCATTTCGATCGGAAAGCGTTCGAGCGGTGCCACGGCGCTTCCAAACATGCCTCCAGGGTTTTTGTACGCAAGATGGATGACAGTATCGATCCCCTCGAACACTTCCTGGTACTTCGTGGTATCGGAGTCGATTAGATCTTTAACTACGACATCAGGGCGAGGATCTCCGTCTCGTTTTTCGACGGCGTCTACCAGCGAGAACTCAAACCTGTCTGAAAGCCCTTCGCAAAGCATTCCCGCAAGGTAACCAGCACCACCGGTAATTAGAACTTTTCGTTTCTCTACCATTTCGCCTCCGGTGATGTTCGCTATACCTCTGAAATGTCCCAACCGTCGAGGACGTAATAGCCGACTTTGGGTAAATCGACGGTCGCTTCCAGTCCCTGAGCACGCTTGAGCCTCTGGATGTTGAACATGTGTGTTACCAACTCAAAGTACATGTGCCGGAAAGTGCCTTCTAGTGTCAGGATTGAGACCCCTGTGTCTTTGTTTCGATCTATACCTGTCGGATGAGCGTCGATCATAAGGTCCCAGTGAGGCCCTTGATTTGATTCGATCGTCAAACTTCGCATTTTGTCGATTGAATATGATTCCAGCGTTGTTTGGGCCATTAAAAGAGCTTTATCGAGTGCCCCTGTTATGTCGTCTATGTCCTTGAATAAGTTTTCGTCTAATGCCCGGTCCGTGTCAGAGGCGGCAAGTGCAGTGACCTCAGATGACTTTAGGTCAGGGCCATTAGGGAAAAGTTCATGGCCCCAGCGTAAAAGCATCCATCGATACAGCATTGATGCCATATGACTGACCTGTCTTCTCACTCCCCATTCGGACCATTCGAGTTGTTCGGAGGTCCAGTCGAGTTGCCGATCAGTCAACCCTATGATCTCGGCATGTATCTGCTCACCGATATCCCAGTAACCTGGGAATATGGCACGACCTGTTTCATGATGTGAATTATCGTCTGTCAATCTTCATCGCCTTTCCCTGCCAGCTATTGTGAGCCCAGAATGTTTCGGAGTCTTGACCGGGTTAGGGATATATGTCAATGCCATCTGAACCCGACTCAATCAAGACCCGAATCGATGGAAGCGAGTGTAGGCTTACCGGATGCCAAACAAGAAATGGTTTAAAGGCAACCTCCACACTCATACGTCTGCCAGTTCACATGGTCCGGGTGATACATCGCCTCAGCATGTCTCGGAGTGGTATCACGAACATGACTATGATTTTCTCGTGCTGTCAGACCACAATCACCGAACCATACTTGAGGGTTCTGACACCGACAGAGATAAATGGCCTCACCTGATCCCTGGTGAAGAAATTACATCGGCTTTTGGGGACGCACCCGTTCATCTTGGAGGGATTGGAACCAGTCGACTAGTTGGACCTCATGAGGGACCGACGTTAGTAGAGACGTTGCAGGCCAACATCGACGCGATTGAAGAAGCTGGCGGTCTCTCCACGCTTAATCATCCGAATTTCAAGTGGTCCTACGGTGATAGGGAAATTATCGCGACTCGAGGCGCGTGGGCCATGGAGGTGTTCAATGGTCATCCAGGAGTTAACAACGAAGGGGGCGGTGCCAGCCCCAGCGCAGAGTCGATATGGGATCGTGTTCTGGTGTCAGGCCAGCGTATATTTGGAGTAGCCACAGATGACGCTCACCATTTCCAGGGCGAATTCGGGTCACGGCGGTCTAACCCAGGCCGAGGTTGGATATCTGTAAGATCTGGCTCCCTGTCTGATGCACCACTACTTGATGCCATGTCACGTGGCGATTTTTATGCTTCTACCGGCGTGAACTTTGCCGAGTTCGAGGTGCGCAAACGCGAAATGGTCATCGAACTGGAACCGGATCCCGATCTCCAACTCAAACATAGGATCGTTTTCACAGGGCCGAACGGTCGTGAGTTATGGACCACCTCTGGGGAGTCGGCGCGTTTCACTTTATCCCGCATAGATGACTACGTTCGCGCTACTGTGTATGCCTCAAACGGTGAGAAAGCTTGGACTCAACCGGTTTTCGGGGACTGATCGGAGTCAGTCGGTTTGGGTTGGTACCAGTGCCCTCATCGAAGTTAGTACTGCCCCCGCCAGTGCCACTGCTGCTGTGACGATGAATACTTCGTTAAGTCCAGGCCCGTCCGCTACGAAACCCGCTACCAATGGGCCTGCAAGTACACCCACCCCGTAAGACGACTGGTAAAAACCCATGGCAGTGGCGCGTAATCTCGGGACTGCAGCCAGTGCAGCCAGTGCCATCAGTGCGGCTGAAAGAAGACCGTGGCCCAATCCAGCGATGCCCTGATTGATAAATAAAGGGAGTGCGGAGTCAATAAGTGTGACTGTAGCGGTTGCGATTCCAACCACAATCAATGCTCCTGTTATCGCAAGTCTGTATCCGATCAGATTGACTAAAAGAGGTGCTATCAACGTGCCTGCCATTGCAGCAGCCAGCGTGAATGTCGTTATGTACCCAATTGTCGAGAGCGACGCTCCGATGCTCTTTGCATACACGGGCACAAAAGCAAAATACGTTGCGAACGCGATGAACTGGACGGTGATCCCTATGAGAGATAAACGTAGTAAAAATCCAGAGGTCGCAACCTGCCTCACTGTGTTGAACCCGTATCGTTCCGTTCGATTCACGACCGGTTCCGGCGCAGAGACTATGAGACCGGTGCCGATGGCACCGGCTATCACCGCACCCCAGAACGTCGCTTTAACTCCAAGCAAGTCTGCAACCACGCCGCCAACGAAAGTGCCCAGCACCAGTCCTAAGGCCCAAACCGTCATTATTCTTGACATTGCTTTGGGAGTGTCGTCCGGTCGGTAATAGGATGAGAAAAGTATGGTGATCGCAACCCATCCAGCGACAGACGCACCCGTAAGGAGTCTCGCAGCAAGTAACATCGCTGTGTTCGGAGCCAATGCCAGCCCAAGGCCTCCCAGGGTCGCAAGCACCAGAGAACCAACGGCGAACGGCTTGCGGCGGCCAATTAAATCGGCTCCAATCCCGATCGGCAGCCGGAGTACTACCTGTCCGACTGCAAAACCGGCAACTACGGCACCGATCATGGTGTTGCTCGCACCAAGTTCAGCGGCACGCAGTGGCAGAAAGGGTACGTACAGGTAGAGTGACAGGTACAGAAAGACAGTAGCCACAGTGACCGTTATGACGCCGCGGCGAGCTTCGGATTCGCTTAACCCGATTACAACGCGTTTTCCATCCGATGTCGCGGGCAAATTATTTCTCTAGTCTAGAGATCGAGATCATCGACTTAGCCTATAACTATGTGGACTCAAGGAACGGGACAATCTTTTCGATCTGACTAGTTACTACCACCGGCCTGGGCCCAGTGAGGGTCGGGGTGTGCAGCCATGTACTCGACGTCCATTTCTACTCCTAGTCCAGGCTTGTCTGGCAACGTAAATGAGTCGCCGACGAACTCGATTGGCTCTTTGAGAACCTTGTTATAAGAGTCGGGTGTAGCTGTAGCTGTTTCGAGTCGATAGAAGTTGGGAGTTGCCATCATCGCATGCGCACCTCCAACAACATTCAGCGTTCCAAGAGCATCATGAGGGCTAATAGGCACGTAATAAGTCTCTGCCAGGGTGGCGATTTTCCGAATCTCGGAAATACCTCCTGTCCAGCATATGTCCGGCATGACGTAGTTAGCGAGACCTTCAGAAAGTATGTCTGCAAAGTCGTAACGTGTGTACAAACGTTCACCAACGCACAAGGGAACATCAGTCCCGTTTTTGACCTGCCTGAGCGCGTTAATACTCTCAGGCTGAACTGGTTCTTCAAACCAGTTCAGCCTTACGTCGGTCATTCGATTACACAGGTCAATGGCTGTGGGCACGTTGAAGTTGCCGTGTGCATCAACCATGAGGTCGATGGAGGGTCCGACTTCTTCTCGTATTGCCGTCATCACATCTACGCCATGTTGTGCTCCGGCCGCAGATATGCGGCCGTCCAGATACCGGCGATGTCTGGGTTGCATCTCGTAGAAAGGGTCCGTCTTCAGTGCCGTGTGGCCCATTTCCACCAGCTCACGGGCGTGTTGTGCAGCAGCAGCTGGATCGTCCTGGTGTCTGACGTGAGTGTAAAGCTGGATGCTGTCCCGGACCTTTCCACCCAACAATTCGTAGACTGGAACACCCAGTGCTTTGCCCTTTATGTCCCAGAGCGCCATGTCGATTCCACTGATAACCGATGTTACAAGGCCGCGCGGACCTAGAGTTGTGAAACGACGGTATAAGTTTTGCCATATACGTTCGATTTCATTCGCGTTTTGACCTACTAATCCTTCAGCAAAATCGGCACCTTCCACCGATTCACGGATCAATTCGACCATACGAGCGACCATGATCACACCACCACCACCCGAGTTTGTTGCCTCTCCAAACCCGGTAATGCCTTCGTCCGTGTCTATCTGTATGAATATCCAGGATCGGTTTTCAGCAATACGGGTCGGCCAGACCTTGATGTCGGTGATTTTCATGTGATCGAGATGTCTCCAAATCGTTCTGCGAACTGATGTTTAAGGGCAAAACTTGAGTATCGTGTCGTAATCATACAGTTGTGTGATCTAGAGTCTTACCGGGAGGTTACGGTGAGGCCTATTGGGTCCGCTGTGCTAGACTCCCGTCGCTCGAACTAAGTTAATGGACCCTGTTACGCAGGGTCTGAGTAGGTATCTTAATTTCACCTAAAGAAGGTCGATTCGATGAAATTCTGCTACGCAAACCGACGGCATGCTCTGTACCCAGACAGCCAACCCAACTGGGATGTCACAGCTGAGGACTACACCGACAAGTTCTTATCAAAGGCTCAGGACATTGGTATGGACGGCATGGAGATCGGGTTTCAGGCACTTGAGTCTCTGGGTTCTGACCAAAAGGTAAAGGATTTCGGCAAACGACTTGCCGATCACGGGGTGCCTGCGATGGCTATCCGTTCCGGTGGCTCCTTAACAGCTGCGGCTGGCTATCAAGACAATCGAAATCGTTTGCATCGAATGATCGATACGGCTCATACGGTAGGCGCGGATATCGTCAACGGGGCGCTCAGCGCCCCGATTCGATACCCGGGCAAGCCTGGCAGTGGCTCTGGCTGGTACACGTCTCAAGACTCCAGTCGTGATGCGATGATCTATGACTATGAGCGCCTCGCTCAAGAACTGCAGGAAGCCAGTGATGCAGCCAGTGATAAGGGTGTAACGATATCGGTAGAGGTGCATCAGAACTCCCTGGTAGACAATTCCTGGTCCGCACACCTGATTAATGACATGGTTGACCGTGACAACTTTGGCCTTAACCCGGACCTGGGTAACGTTTACTGGAATTACGATGAACCAGAAGAGACGACCGATGAGCACATTAAATCGGTCGCACCAATATCGGTGTACTGGCACTGTAAAAACCTCTTCCGCGTGAATCATCCTGAGAACGAGCGCTCGGTTTTTCTACGGGTTCCCATCTCTGATGGAGAAATAGACTATCGCTTTGCCATCACGGCCATGTCTGAGGCGGGTTACCAGGGATATATGGCAATCGAGGGTGCGGTTACCGGGGATCAGTGGTTGGCGGATGGTAAGAGTGTTGAATACGCAAAGTCTGTACTTTCGGACATAGATGCCGGGCGAGGATAGATTTAGGCGACATCCAAAACGCTAATTGAGGCGGGCTTCGGCCCGCCTCAATATATTTTCACGATCGGAACAATCCGATGAAGTACTGCTACGCAAATCGACGACAGGCCGCATATCCGGATGTTTACAGCACCTGGAGTGCGCGCCCTTCACACTTCACTGATACATGGCTTCGATCCGTGAGTAAATATGGATATGAAGGCGTGGAAGTTGGGACTAACGCGCTGTCCTTTCTTGATGGCCCATCCGGTGTTCAGGAATTTAAAAATCGCTTTGAAGGATTTGGACTACCTATCGTTGCAGTGCGCGCCGGTGGCTCACTCATAGAAGCAAAATCTGCGATACGCAACCTCGATATATTGCGCCGGAGCGTTGGTTATGCAGAAGGAGTGGGGTCTTCGCTGGTGGTCGGGAACCTTATGGCTCCTCAGCGCTACCTTCCTGCTGGTTGGGAAGCGACAGGCAGAACTCATTCCCAGGATGCGTCTAAGGACGCGTCTATTTATCTGTACGAACGCGTGGCGGATTCGATTCGTCCTATCTGTGATCAAGCAGCGGATCGAGATATTACAGTTGCCATAGAGATGCATCATGCATCCCCCGTAGATAACTCCTGGTCGGCACGGTTGCTACACGATCTGGTTGATCGTCCTAACTTCGGTATCAATCCTGATATCGGTAATGTCGCGTGGGAATACAACGAACCTGAAGAGACACCTGAAGAAAATGTGAGAGCGCTGGCCGACGTTTGTGTTTACTGGCACTGTAAAAATGTCGTTCGAGTCAACCATCCTGAAAATGAACGAGCCGTGGCGTGGAAGGTATCCCTTGAGGACGGTGAGATGGATTATCGCTTTCTTATGTCAGCCATGATCAATGCAAATTACGACGGGTATGTGGCGATTGAAGGGGGCAGGGAAGGGGATCAGTTTGAGATGGATACACGGAGTTTGAACTACATGCGCAAACTCGAATCTGAAATTCGATCCCAGGTCAGTTGATCACACAGGTGCCGGCGTAGGCTCCGGCGTTGGTGGTTTTGGCGGGCTGGCCAATGTCATGAACACAGCGCCAGTCACAAATATGACAATTGTGATCCCGAACGCCAGGTCGTAGTTATCGGTACGGTCGAAAATGATACCGGCCATCAAAGGTCCGACGACTACTGGTATAACGCCGACCATGCTTATGGTCCCAAGAATACTTCCGAAGTAACGGATCCCAAATGCCTCAGTTACGGTCAGTGGTATAAGTGCTCCAATACCACCGAAACCGAGTCCGAACACCGTCACTGCCAACCAGGCAAGACTGGTGCCGTCGGAGACGATGAATAGGACCAGCCCTGCAGATTGAATACTCAAGCTGAGTACAGCCGCCCACCTGGCCGTTATTGTTTCACTTAGCCGTCCAAATACCACTTTGCTGACGATTCCGCATGCAGCGACGATTGAAAGTCCTGCGGCGGCTTCATTTTTTGTGAACCCCTCGGCCTCTAAATGCGGGATCAGTTGAGTAAGGACGGCTGTGTAGGTAAACATGGCTGCAGTTACGCCGATGGTTATGAAGTAAAACGTTCTCATCCTCAGAGCCTGTTTCATGCTGTAACCCGCAGCGGCAGCGGCCGCGGTAGCGGCGTCCAGGCCAGGAGGTGCCCAGCGCTTGTTGCTCTCTTTCTCGACGTCTGATGGTCTATCTCGCACTAGATACCATGTGGCGATAGCGATACCGATAATGATGAAACCGAAAACGGCATAACCCAATCGCCAACTTGCAACTGCAATTACAAAAGTACCGAGTGGAACCATCGTCAATCCACCGAAGTTATTCCCAGCCGTAACGATCCCCATCATCCGGCCTCGCGTCCGGGAGAACCAGATAGATATGAGGCGACCTGCCGGCATAACCGTGGCACCTGGGAATCCGACAAATAGAAGGAGACTGAACAGATAGAACTGAGTCAGGAAAGTGAAATGAATATCTGGTTGCCAGAAAATCAAGTTTGGGGATGTGTCGACCGTCACGTTGCCGGCGTTGGTCATGACTGCGCGTAACAGGAAACCTGCGGCCAGGAACAACAACGAAATCACCATGACCGGTCGTGCTCCGTACCTGTCCATCCATCGCCCGACAAGTGGAGACAGGAACCCTGTGGTCAAACCCAGGGTCAACGAAAAGTTGATCTGGGTACGAGTCCATCCAAACTCCTGTTCCAGTGGTTCTACGAATGAGCCGAAAGCGTATTGCGCCATACCGATTGCAAATCCTGAAGAGAGGAATGCGATCCCGGCGATTGGCCAGCCGCGATAAATGCCCGTGCGCTCTGTGGAGTCTGGTGATGGGGTAAGGACTGGTTGCGCAACTTCAGCATCAGCGCTCGAAGAATCGGTAGCGGCTATTTAAATCACTCCGGTGGTTAGGATTTTCTTGGGCGTCGCAACATGCTGACCAGACAGAAAAAATTACTAGTCCGACCAGTTCAACGTTACTCAAAAATGAACCCGTCCAGCATAGCAAACGGGAGCCCACATCCGGCGATAATTCCGATGGAGATCAGGTCAATCGAATAGGACCTCTACCATGGGGCTTCCGGAGATCAAATTCTCCATAGTCGCCTGGTTTCGATACCACTCGGTCTCGGGAGCTGACATTATCCGATGTCGCTCGTCGGGTTCGATCACCGGGTAAGCCCTGGCCTTAAGGTCTATCTTTGTTGACTCTTTGATGTGGAAGGTGAAATCAGGATGTGCTACCAGGTTCGCATACCAGTCTCGAGGCCCTGGCGTGCCGGTTATGAACACGCGTTCCTTGATGTACATGAACCAGATCTCAGTCCTTCGTAGCAGGCCTGAG
>JAYGCF010000019.1:0-1616 GCA_046583495.1 Dehalococcoidia bacterium | reverse complement strand
GAAAGTGAAGTTCTCCCAGAAACCAAACCGCAATCACGTTCTCGAAGAAGCCCTAATCGTTAGAGGCACCAATCCCCTCAAACTCCATCTTATTCATTTCAAGTTGCACTGGAATAGGATACTTTCCAGTGAAACACCCGTTACAGAAGGTGCCAGATTTCGCCTGAACGGATTGTCTGAGTCCATCAACGCTCAAGTATCCAAGGGAATCGGCACCGATCACATCTTTAATCTCATTTATTGTTTTTCGTGCTGCGATGAGCTCGTCCACAGTAGCCATGTCGACCCCAAAATGACATGTTGATATGATGGGAGGAGAGGCTATTCGGACGTGAATTTCTGCAGCACCGGCGTTACGAAGTAACTTAACCACGCGTGATTTCGTAGTTCCCCTAACTATGCTGTCCTCAACTACAACAAGCCGCTTTCCTGATATAACTTCAGGCAAAGCGTTGAATTTCATACCGACCCCTATGTCCCGCATGCGTTGGCTCGGCTGGATGAATGTGCGCCCAACATAGCGGTTCCGAACAAGGCCTTCTCCGTATGGAATTCCGATCTCGTTCGCATATCCGACTGCATGCGGTATTGCGGAGTCCGGGACGCCGATTACCATGTCGGCATCAGCAGGATGCTCTCTGGCAAGTTGAGCACCCATTTCGGCACGGGTTGTCTGGCTCAAACTCCCATTTAGTATGCTGTCAGGACGAGCGAAGTATATGTGCTCGAAAATGCACATAGCATGCTTTTCTCGAGCTCCTGACCACATAAAAGACTGAAGACCGTTTTCATCGATGACTACAGTCTCTCCAGGTTCGATTTCCCGTAGGAATTCTCCACCAACATGGTCAATGGCACAGCTCTCAGACGCGATAATGTAACCGGCGCCGAACTTTCCTATGCAAAGTGGCCGTATGCCAAGTGGGTCACGGACACCAACCAGTTGGGCCTTTGTCATGACAACCAGAGAGTGAGCACCCTGTAGACGCCTCATACAGTAGGCAGAGCGTTCTTCCCAAGTCGTAGCAGGGGCCTTCGCGTACATCTCCGCGATCACTTCAGTATCAGAAGTGCCGGTGAAATTTGAGCCCCACTCTTCTAATTCTGTGCGTAACGGTCCAGCGTTTATGACGTTACCGTTATGCCCAAGAGCGATCGTAAGCCCATTGTCTCCTTGAGCAATTATGGGCTGAGCATTAGACCGACGTGGTGCTCCTGTTGTGGAGTACCGAGTATGACCTATGGCCACATGACCCTTAAGGCGATCAAGATCTTCCTCACGGAACGCCTGTGCGACGAGACCCATAGAAGTATGAAGGGCTATCTCTCGACCGTCTCCGGTCGCGATACCAGCCGACTCCTGCCCGCGATGCTGCAACGCAAAAAGACCGAAATAGACAACGTTTGCCACATCGTCGCCGGGCGCATAAACGCCAACTACCCCGCATGCCTCGCGCGGAGAATCACTTTCCAACGGATTGAATTGTTCAGTTTGCGGCAATGGACCTTGCATAACGCTGCTCCCGTTGCGCCGCCGCGTTTGCGGTAGGCCGGAATCTACGTCGCTCAGCGCAACCATATGGTACCCCCGTAAAGGTTGCATCCGAAAGCCTGAA
>JAYGCF010000036.1:0-21002 GCA_046583495.1 Dehalococcoidia bacterium | reverse complement strand
TCGCTCAATCCGCCGCCACAAGCCGCTGCAATCATGACAATAACGGGCGCGATTATCGTAAATATGGTCCGAGTGCCGATCAAGCCCCGCGGGAGCAGAGGAAGCACTCTCACTCGGCGGACGCCCTTTCTTCAGCTCGTTTGACAGCTAGATCCGCGGCCTGATCGAGATCGGAAACACTGTGTTCTGCATCCTCAAGGCTGGAGCCGTTCTTCAATGCTTCGGAAGCCCGTCTTGAAAACACCAGAACGGCCTCACTCACAGCGAGTCCTGTAGCGTTCCTGACGGCGGCGACGTACGCTCCGAGTTGCAACTCGTACGCCTTGGTGGCGTCAGTCGTCCGATCAGTCTTGTAGTCGACGATCACCAGTGATCCATCATCCTCAAACACCAGGTCCACATACCCCTCAAGGATCAAGCCCGAGTCGCCGACCGGGGCACAGACATACGATTCGCGCCACGCCCGGCTCTTTGCCAGCGCCTCTGCGGCGCGTTGCATCACAGGTGTTTTAAGAGTTGCATGAGCCAGTCTGAGGATCTCCTCTTCAAAACCTGCGACATCGTGTGCTCGCGAGTGTTTGGACGCCAACGCGCCGAGTTCGGCTGTAGACGGATTGGTCACATCGATGTCCTGAAGAACGGCGTGTACAGCACGTCCAATTGAACTGGCCGCACGCCCCCGTCGCCAGGGATCTGATTCGACCTGCTCGTCTTTTTCCTTGGTCTCTTCGACGGAATCTGCCGAGTCATGGAGTGAGGATGCCGAGATTATCTGTGAGTCAGACATTTGGGAAATCATCGTATCTCGTTCGTGTTCCCACGCATCTGGATTGTCCAACATAATCACCTTATGCGTAGGTTCCACAATAGAGCCACCGGCGGCGGGAGGCTCTAGAACCGGAATGACAGTAGACCACATTTGTGGGACGTCTTCCGAGTGTTTGGCGAACACTGCGGCGGCGGACGATTTATCATTGACCTTCCGGTATGTGCTGACGATCAGGTGGTCCTTAGCTCGTGTGGCCGCAACGTACATAAGACGAACATTTTCCATATCCGCGGCGTTCTTCTCTTGATCCCGGAGCGCATCAAAACCACCTGTCTCGAATGGGGCACTTGCCGATCCCATTCTTACACCGATGCTCGATGTGGCCCCGATGCTGTGATCAAACATTACCTTCTCGGTGCGATTTTGATTACGTGAGTTCAGGCCGGTCAGTATCACGATCGGGAATTCGAGTCCTTTTGCCGCGTGCACCGTCATAACCCGGACGGCATCGGATCGCTCGTTAGATGCCACATCCGGAACTCGTACATCCCGTTCGGCCTGCTGTCTCGCCCAGAGCACAAAATCACGGAGCGATGGGCGGCCTGCGTCCGCTAGGCGTAACGCCATTTCGGCGAGGAGCTGGATACGCGACCATCGCTCCTCGGCGCCTCCCCCTGCGATGGCCAATTCACGCAGTCTTCGTTCCCGTACGAAGCGCTCGATCAGCTCTCCGGGCGACGTATTCAGGCGCTCACGATGCAGCGTCCTTAAGGAATTGAATGCTCTTGGTATGGGTCCGTCGAGACCAGGGTTGCCTTCCAGGTAGTTAAAACTGTGTCTGTCCCGTGCCCAGGCCCACAGATCTGCGTCAGAACACGCGTATGCCGCTGATCGGAGCGTCGCCACAACCGCAACCTGGTCCGTTGGATCATCAATGGCCGTCAAAGCGCTTAAAAGGTCTCTGACATCCTCCGTAACGAACGCGAGAGAATTGCCAGATGTCGTGTACGGCACATCGTAATCTTCGAGTGCCCGTTCCAGCAGTGGCAATGACGTTCGACGCGGGAAAAGGATGCACAGGTCTCCGAAATTCGACGCCCGCATCTCGGCCCCATCCCGCACCATCCACTGTCCGTTTCCGACCTCACGAGCAACACGCGCAAGGTCCGCCATTTCCCTTCGGCGCACTGTTTCGATTCGCCCCTGGTCTAACGGCTCCCCGGCTATATGTACGCCAAATAGCGGCTCGGCATCTGGTGGGGCGATATCGCTTTCAAGCGCCACGTAATTGGCTTGGTAAGGGCTGCCTTTGCCGTCCATCCACCGGCTGAATATGTGATTCACCCAGCCAACCAGAGAGGTGTTGGAACGGAAGTTCTGGGTGATCATAGTTAGGTTTATATGTGGTTCGGAACGAAGTTGATTCAACGTCGGAAGATCGGCGTGTCGGAAGCGGTAGATTGACTGTTTTGGATCTCCGACGACGAACAATGCGCCAGGGCTCGGAGAGCCGACACCGTTACGATCGGTAAGGGCCCGAACCAGTTCTACCTGAAGTGGGTCGGTGTCTTGGAACTCGTCTACCAGCACGTGCGTATATCGCTCCTGGAAATGTCTGCGTGCGTCGTCGTCCTTCAGGAGCGCCACTGCCCATGTCAACATGTCGTGAAACTCGGCCCTACCAGTGTTTCGTCGCTTCTCGGCATACCCGGTAACGAACCCGTTCAGATGGCCGAGTAGATCCCCGACGGCGTGGCGTCGCCGGTCGGCGAGTTCAACATTCAGCTGATTTTGGAGAATCTTGAGGGACGCTTTAATTGATTTACAGGCGTTGACCCCGGACTCATCGTCGTCCCAGTCTGCCTGCTTTCCACCGGTTTCCGAGATCTTGATATTCGGGCTGGCCAACAGCCAGTCGGCGTCCTCACTTTCGGGCCCAATTTGTTCCAGGCGGTTGGCGATTGTTTTCAAGGACTCAAGGCTTGCGGTCAGTTTGTCTCCCTCGGGAAGTCGGCATAAACGCGCCATTTCGGGCAACCATTTGGCGGCGGCAACAATCTTTTTTCCCGCCAGAAGGGGGACATCACCTGGCTCCTTGAAATCGTGTTCCTCGACCAGGTGGTAGTTGTTGTGCAGTTGGCGGGCCGTGTCAGCCATATCTCCAAGCGGAGATTCCAGACCAAGCCGAAACGCCGTTGCGATGGCCGAGGCGAATTCACCCGTATCCGATTGTTGGTCGAACCAACCAGACCAGGCGTCATCGAAATCGAGTGCCGCCTGAACCTCGTCCACGGGTTCAATTACGGGAGGTAACCCTGCCTCCAGTGGCCGTTCACGGAGCATCGATAGTGCGAAGGAGTCGATGGTCTGTATTACGGCGAAATCAATTTCACGAACGGCCGTATCCAGCTTTTCACGTTCGGCACCGCCGATGTACGCCTCATCGCGTGCCGCAGTAACGTCAAGTCGCACGCGCTCGCGGAGCTCCGCGGCCGCTGCGCGCGTGAAGGTTATTACGACCAGATTGTTGACCGGAACGCCGCTTTTGAGCAGCGCCGTCACCCGACCAACAAGTGCTGTCGTCTTCCCGGTGCCAGCACCTGCTTCCACGAACAATGTTGTGTCCAACTCATTGACGATGCGGTGCCGGGCAGCCTGGTCAATTAACGTCAAGAATCCACTCCCGAATTATCGCTCGATCTTCCCGAAACCAGCCCTACAAAACGGGCCACAGCAGGATCGTGAGATTTATGCTCCCATGTCCATGCTCTCCCACTCGGACAGATCCGGTCGTATGGGCAATAAGCACAATTCTCTTGTGCGAATACGCCGGAACGGCCCGGTATGGACTTTTCTCCCGGGTAAGCGGGGAAGATTCCTTCCTGGATTCCGGACACAATCTGGTCAATAACCTCTTCAAACCTGGGAGTTACGATTTCAAGGGACGTGCCAATCGTTTTCGAACCGCCGCTGTCCATGACGAACCAGAACTCGGCAGCGATCGATTCGATATCAGGCCGCCACCCTTTGAGGGCCATGGCGTAGATGGGGAGTTGGAGATGTTTGCCGCCATCCACCGGGTCGTTGGCAATTCTGGAGAAACGTGAACTCCGTCCGCTTTTGTAGTCAATGACCGTAGCCGCAGAGCCGTCACTGGATACATCGACCCGATCTATCCACCCCCTGAATCGCACCGTTCGTCCGTCCGGCAACTTCAGG
Source organism: Dehalococcoidia bacterium (assembly GCA_046583495.1). Classification (GTDB taxonomy): domain Bacteria; phylum Chloroflexota; class Dehalococcoidia; order Lucifugimonadales; family Lucifugimonadaceae. Next base: position 17,014 of record JAYGCF010000036.1, on the reverse strand, counting down.
ATCACTGCTGGAATCTCTGTATCATTTCCGAAGCCAAGCTCCGTCGCCACGGGTTGCTGGCCACGTTCGTTTATACGAGATCGGTGTACATGCAAGAAATCGAGCAGGCCGCGCTTTATCCGCTCCCTCTCCAGTTGCCACAGGACTGGTCTCCCTATCAGGCCGTTGCGCTCAAATTCATCGAACTGGCCGTTTGCGATTTGTCGTAAGCGTTCGGCGTCTGTTGCAGTGCTTGTGGCCGGTTGGATGAATGTATCCTTGACGAACCTATCGAGGATGTCGTGAATGATGATGCCTCGATCTAGGGCGCTCAGCGTTTCTGCGGCTTCCGGTGTCTCGGTTGGCTCCACGCCGATCTCGTACGTCAGAAAGTATCTGAACGGACAGTTGGCCCACGTCTCAAACCGGGTGGAAGAAGCCACGCCAGTCAGAGACCCTGCGGACCATGTCTCTTCGTGTCCTACATTCGGGCCGACAGCTCCGTCCCATCGCGTCAATTGACCCGTCTGAAACCTGCCACGCTCCAAATCTCGGCTGGATGAGAGGGTTTCACCTGGGGCTGTGAACAGGAAGTGGTCTTCCGGTTTGCGACCGTTTGCGCTCCAGACGGCGAGACTTTTTAACTCGTATTCATATCGATCGGCTGGCCAGGTCTCTGACGTTTGCCGCGTGGGTATCGGAACAATCTCTATCGGACCGTTCTCGGTATCCAGCAAGTTGGCGGGAAGGGAATTGCCGTGGACTGCCTCCGCAGTTTCTCTGAACCAGCGCGACGGCCATACCTGCAGCGTTGCTCCAGGCTGGGATCGAGGCCACACTAGTACACGTTTTGGTGCGCTGGCGAGCGCCGTCAGATAGCGCCGTCGAGCACTGGCCCGTTCATCTCGCAAGGTCTTGAGACCGGGTATCCCGTTCCGCACGATGTCCGGGAGCAACGGGTCTTCCGATCCGATCGCCGGATAACTACCTTCCGCCATTCCGACAACATATATCAGGTCGAAATCGCAACCTACGGCCTGTCTCAGAGGTGCGACAAACACGCCGCTTCCAAGTCGCCCGACGCGAGAGAGTGAACGGTCGAGCTCTTGTTCGAGCGTTCGACGGAACCTTTGAAACGTGGGCGACGGAAGGTTAATTGAGTCGAGATCGCTGATAGCCTCCAGCGCAGAATTCAGAGCTTGTCCAGCTTCGTCGCGATCCGGCTCCAAGGGGCCAGATCGGCCGTATCGCTTCTGGAGCGCTTTAAGCCACGTTACGAGGTCGCGCCAGGACGCATTTCGTTCTGTAGGCAATTGCTCCGTGGCCAGTTGCGCCACGAATTCACGAAGTCGTTCGCTCTCGTTCGCCTCGGTGATCCAGGCTGACCGAGATGCATCATCGTCTTCATTCTGTCTTGCTGCTTTCTCTGCCCGAACGCGCAGTCGCCTGGCATGTTCGCCCAGTTTGCGGTCCCAGGATCCAACGCCGGCAACCACACCAGCACGTCGAGAGATAACGTCCCATGCAGCACCCGACGCGGGTTCTCCGTCCGCAGCGACGACGTGGCTCCCCGTGACCCATGCCGCCATACGGTCCCTAGTGAACCTCGAATCCCCTTCACCCGCCGCCTGATCCATTGAGCCGGGGCGGTCCAGAAACGCTAGCAATCCGCGAATCCAGCGCCCGCCGGGAGTGTCGGCCAGGGTGACTGGAGAAGGCCCAGAGACCGGGACTCCGCTCAACTGGAACGCTCTGGTTAAGCGTGCTCCGTAGGATGGGTCCTCAAAGAAGACGCCAATTCGGGCAAAACGAGTCCCTCCTCGCGCTGCTGCCAGAACATCTCTGACGATCCATCGGGCTTCCTCAGCCTGGTCGGGAGTCGAGACGAGCCTGAATGCATTGGCCCTGAATCTCTTTGATGCATCGACCTCGGCGTCTGGCGAGGTAAGGACACCCGGAGCCTGCCACAAAAGTCGATCGCTATCGTGATCCCCTGTTGCGCCGATGATTACCCGGGTCGCCGGGCGGCTCAGAAGCGCAGTGATCAGTTCACTGTGCTGCGGCGCGGGCTCCTCGATAAGTGCCAGCACGATGAGGCCGAATCGATCCAACGATGCGACGTTTGCCCTGACGGATTCAGCCGCCCGGGCTGCCACGTCTGAGGCGGACGCGAATAGACTGGCACGCTCTCGGTAGCTGGCAAACAACCCTAGTACCGCCGAAGTGAACTTCCAGTTGGTTGGGCTGCCGCCAGTTCCTGCAACGATCTCAGAATCCACGCTAGATGCATCGAGATCGTCAAGCGTTCGGTGCAAAGCGCGCTGGAAGCTGTCCTGGTCGCGTATTCGCCTGAAAGCCTCTGGCAGAATGGTTTTTTCGTCGTTTGCCACCGCATGAATTATCTCTGAGGCGCGCAGTCTGGAAAGACGTGGTCTGGGGTCGGTGGGACCGGCGAGGGCATCCGAAAGGTCTTCAACGCGAAGGAACTGAACGTTGAACAACGGTCCGTCGCTTGCAAGTCGGCGTCGCATGAAGAATGCGCTGTGAAAAGACGGGAGGACGACTGTGATAGGGCCGAGAGGATCGTAGTTCCGGGCGGCTGCGATTTCGTCCCGCAGGGCCTCGATTAATCGCTCCCCAAGTGGAACCCATCGCTGCCTGTGCTCGCGTGATGTCATAGTGCACCGACCTTATCAATCACTTTTGCGGCGGGCGGTCGTTGGTCCTAATGAATCCCAGACGGTGAGTGGTGCCCCCGGTGAGACTCGAACTCACGCCCCCGGCTTCGGAGGCCGGTACTCTATCCGCTGAGCTACGGGGGCTCTTCGGGCGTTCAAATATAGCACGTTGATTCGTAACTCTGATCGTGGGTGAACCGAATTACTCGCCCTGCGAAGCACCGCTCTCAACTTGGTGTTCTCTCTCACCACCCATGGGCCTACGGAGGCCGGACCCACCTACGGTGAATGCGGGCACCAAGATTATAGGAGCTATAAGAGTTGTCACGATTGTCATAAGTATTGCGACACCAAATACGTCTTGACCAATGACACCACTGGCCAACCCAATTCCGGCGATGATCAGCGCTACCTCTCCCCGAGGTAGCATGCCGATTGCTATACGCCATGCGCCGCGCCGATTGAACCCGACGACAAGGGCTGGTAGCCCGGCACCGAGCACTTTGCTTAAGACCCCCAGGATGCTGAGAACGATTCCAAATAGGATGGCATTGGACATTGCGCCCAGATCGACCTGCATCCCGATCACCACGAAGAAGACCGGGACTACGAAATGACCGATCTGGATCATCGGCTCTTCGATACGGTGTTTCAATTCAGTGTCAGAGAGTACTAGCCCCATTGTGTATGCGCCGATGATCATCGCCAATCCAAAATAGATTTCGGCGACGGCTGATGCCAGAAATGCCAGGAACAAGGCAAGCCCCACTAGCACACCCGGACTCTGGAACCACAGGCATATGTTAGAGATTCTGCGTGCTAGAAGACTACCTATTACCAGTAGTCCCAACCAGAAGCCGATTGCTTTGGCAGCGACTACCCCGATATCTGCTGCTGAAACCTCGCCGGTGTCAGCAATACCGATTACCACGGCCAGGATCAAAATGCCAAGTACGTCGTCAACCACCGCACCGGCGAGTACAGTCGTTCCTTCTGGTGTATCTAGGCGCCTTATATCTGACAGCACCCGGGCGGTGATGCCTACGGATGTTGCCGTCATAATTGCGCCGACAAACAATGCTGGGATCATATCCTGGGTGCTGTCCAGGCTTGCAAAGCCCATGACCAGAGTCGCTATAAAGCCGAAGGCAAACGGGACTGCAACCCCTCCTGCGGCAACAGCGGTCGCGGGCTTCATCCACTTGAAGAATTGCGAGCGATTTGTCTCAAGTCCTGCTTGAAACAACAGGATGATCGCGGCGACCTGCGCTACAAAGAAAAGTTCTAAGTCGACCGGGGTGAGCAACTCTACTAAATCACCATGTTTGTCGAACTCAGTTGGGATCGAGAACAGAGGACCTAGGGAACCAAATTCAATTCCACCCAGAGCAAAAGGACCGATCAAAATCCCGGCGCCAAGCTCTCCTAGGACAGGAGGGAGGGACGCGAAACGTTCGACGACCTCTCCCGCCAGTTTTGCCACGAGAACGATGATCGCCAGCAGTAGAACGAGGTGTGCTACGTCCTCGAGTGGAGAACCTGCCGCGCTTAGGAGCGACAAATTAAAATTCATGGAGTGATATTAAAATTGCCCAACATTGAGGGCACTATTGATCCCGAACGTTTCTGGGGATTAATGGTGAGTTTTTCGAATTCAAGTTGTTCTTTTCACTGTCCTGAAAGTACCCGGATTGGATTAAGTTGGCCAGAAACGGGGTCGTAACTCATGAGGGCGATTAGAGTTCGCTCCCGATTATAAACCCGCACCTCGTCACCTTTCTGTAGGTCGTGCTCCTGGAGAGGTACTGACTTTCCATGTCCAATAGCTTCTTGCTGCAATGGATCTACCACCACAGCCGGGAGATCCAATAGAGCGGTGTCTATCGGATGTAACAATTCCTCCCAGTTACCTCTTCCAGTCGCTTCTTCCAGTTCATCTAAGGAGATTGCGTCTTTCAACGTAAATCGGCCTACCTGCGACCTGACAAGGATTGAGAGATGGGCAGTGTTGTCTAATGCATGTCCCAAATCGTGGACCACGGATCGTGCGTAAAACCCACTCCCACATTCTATTTTTAGCTTTAGTACCGGAGACCTCCATGAATCGAGGTCAATGTTGTACACCATTACATTACGAGCGGCTCGTTCTACTTCTTTTCCTTGTCGCGCCAGCTTATAGAGGCGAACACCATTGACCTTGATGGCGCTGTACATCGGTGGTACCTGACTGATTTTCCCAATGAACTGAGGTAATGCAGCCACAATGGCCTCAATAGTGATTAAATCAGGGTTAGACTCTGCAGTAACACGACCCGAGACGTCGTACGTATCGGTCGCCGAGCCAAATACAGCACTTGCCTCGTAAACCTTCCGTCCTTGGACGAAGCGGTCTATAAATCGGGAAGCGCGTCCGATGCATATGGGCAAGACCCCGGTCGCATCCGGATCCAATGTTCCCCCGTGACCGACTTTTTTCTGCCCCGTTAGTCGACGGATTATCCGTATCACGTCCATAGACGTCATCCCGGCAGGTTTGTGGATGTTTAAGAAACCGCCGTTGATCTGGGATTGTCGTACCCGGTGGGGTCTATTGGCATTGGCCGACGCTTCACGGTCCGTGGACGAGGTCAATCGTCATCTCCAGTTGCGGCGTTAGTTTTGGGTTCCTGGTAATGGTTGATCGGCAACTTGCCGTCCTGTAATGCGATCTCGTCCATCATTTTGAGCATATCTGCGCCTTCCACAAGAGTTTCATCTAGATGGAATACAAGGCGAGGAACATGCCTGATGTGGATTCGGGTATTTATTTCCTTTCGGAGAAATCCTGATGCAGACTGAAGAGCCTCGAGGCTGCCCTGTCTGACTTCGGACTCGCCTAGTGTGCTGATGTAAATATGTGCGGTCGCAAAATCAGGAGTGCATTCCACTCGAGTAATGGACGTCATGGGTGCAAGGCGAGGATCAGATATTGATTCATTGATCAACTGTCCGAGCTCGCGCTGTAACGTGAAACTGATTCGGCCATTGCGTCTGTTCATAGTAGGGCTGGGACCACCGCGAAGGGAGTGAGACTTGCCTGGTAACCACAACTGCTAAAAAAATCGGCAGTCTCCGATTTTACGACGGTAACTGGTGGCAGGGTATCAACTAAAAGTTAACCGAGACTTAAATCGAACGCACTGCACAATCAAGCCCACAATTCATCGGGCAAACCCAGATACGGGACACGACATCCGCTCCCAGCACCGGTTCGGCGTCCTTGGTCTTAAGCGTTACCACCCCTCGATAAGGTGCATATTCAAGAATCTCGACCTCCACGCCAGGCACCAGCCCGTTACTTACCAGATATTCCAGCAAATCGGTGTCTTCTTCAGGTATCCGATCCAGTCTTAATGGCTGTCCTACAGGTGCGTCACTGATTGTGGAACTGGCCGGGCATGGACTGTATCCACTTCCTGGAATTGGATGTCCAAATGGACAGGTCGAGGGATTGTTAAGCGTAACCCTGATTCTTTCCTCAAGATCGTCAGAGATGGCGTGTTCGAGTCGATGGGCTTCGACATGGGCATTGACCAGATCAAGCCCGAGGATATCGACCACCATACGTTCTGCGAGGCGATGCCTTCTCACCATCTGTTCGGCCAGTCGAGTGCCGTTATCGGTCAGCAGAATCTCACGGTTGGACCCGTGGATGATCAATTCCTCTTTTTCCATACGACGCAGCATTCCTGCGATGGAAGGTGCTGACGTTCCAAGCCCCTCTGATTCAGGCGTACGTTTAAGTTGGTCAACTAGGTGGGCATTGGTAACGGCCAGTCCCTGCTCCTGAACCATAAAGATCGAAAGCAGGTAATTTTCAGCTGCCTGCGTCAAACGTGGCTCGGCCCCAGCGGCGTCGCTACCTGTAGATTTTGGGGTATTACGGGCCCGTTTTTTTGAATCAATTTCACTCATCGTAGTTCGAGGCTAGCAATGAGGATGTAAAGAGTCAACGTCAATAGTCTGTTTTTCATATCTACGTATCGTTATGTCGGGAGACCGACTTTAGCGCTGGGATTGGGCTAAAGGCTGTAAACAGTGTGTAATTTGGCCACGGATTGATGAAATCCGCATTGAGAGCAAGATTCCCGAGTGCTAACATTCAAAGTTCGCTAGATCACGCATCTCTGTCGGCAACGACGGCGGTAACACTGCGAGGATTGCGACGCTCCGGAGTAGCTCAGCGGTAGAGCGGTCGGCTGTTAACCGATTGGTCGCAGGTTCGATTCCTGCCTCCGGAGCCATATGACGCAACCATTTCAGGGTTGGGTGCGCCGAACACATTTCAATGAATTAGGTGGTTGTACCAGACGTCGACTGACTATGGGCTATGGTTGTAATTCGTTGATGTCAGCAGGTTCGATCGTTAGTGGATCGGCTTTTGTCATTCGATAGACATTTGATACGAATGCGACCCCGGGTGTGAAGCCGAACATTAACGGAGACGCATCCGAGTATGAATACTCGAACCCGGCAACCTCCAATTCTGTGGACCTGAATTCAACGATTATGCCTTCACCACCGTACTGGGCTCGATCAACTACCTTTTCCACAAGGTTGGCACGTCTGTAGTCCCAGTAGCTAGGGATCGTATCTGGAACGGTCCCGGCAATTAGATGCTCTACCTCACATGCGGTGAAGGAAAACGTGTGCATGTTCTCCCTTTCCATCGGAGTCGATCGCTTGTCAAACACCATGGTTGAGCGTTCAAGTCCAAGCAAGAATGTTCGAGAACTTGCAGCCATCAGATAACGGGTGAATTTCATGTCAGGTTGTCTCGGTGATTTTCTGAGATACGTCAGGTGTTATCTCGAACACACTGCCAAATGAGCGTGACGGTTAAGTTGTCTGGAGCCTGCCTACCCAGACCCCAATGAACACTAATGCCAGGCCAATAGCGTTGTTAAGAACCATGTTTCCCGCGGCCCAGATATAGCGTTCATCCCGTATAAGTTGACCGGTATCAAACGCGAATGTTGAGAACGTGGTGAAGGCTCCAAGGAAACCCACCAGTATTGCAATCCGAAGTTCTCCGGATAGCAGGTTGTGTTCTTCAGCGAGTGAATAGAGCAACCCGAATGCGAACGATCCGATTGCATTTGCTGCGAGGATGCCCCAGGGGAAGCCGGAGTCTGTAGTCCGTTGAACCCAGGTTGCGATGGCATACCGGGCGAGTGTGCCGAGCCCGCCAGCAGCGAACAGGAAAATCAACCGTTCCATCAAATGAGCCGATCTGTATGACGCGCCTGAATAATGTCTAGGAATGCTGAATGATGCATTTCTGGCTGGTTTCGTACCCGAAATAGATGATCGTCCTTGTATTCATGGGCATCATTAGATAAATCTCTTGCGAACGAGTAATCGTTATATTTGACGCTCCACTGCACGCTCACTAGTGCGCGTGACTCACCTGTTGGCGACTTGGGATCTGGGCATCTCATTTGGGTGATCAAGCTTGAATGACCTCGATGATGGTCCCTGGCTGGACTGATTTCAAAACCGTGGGATCACCTTCCAGCATCCCAAGCATGTTTACGGCACTTGCTGGTCGAATCTCATCTCCCCTGGACATAGGGGTTGGACCAAAGAAGAGACAAAGCGCATTACCCGGTGGCCAGTAAGCTATTGCCCCTAGATCGACTGTTTCCTGAGCCGAGTCGTCCTCTTCGACGGTCACAGGGATCGAAAAGTAAATTTCGTCGCCCCATGTATTTGCGACCGCCTTGACTGTCAACGCTTCCCATAGCAAGTCCGCTGTTGGAGAATCATTGAGCTGGCCATCTATAGTCACTTCTCCGGCACGAACGGTGATCCTGCGTTCCTGGGCAGACATCAGGCCTGTCCCTTCTTCCACTTTTCCCATAATTCTCGGGTTTCATCATTAAATGGATAGTAAGGACTGGGGGACTCACCTGTGCGAATCGTGTGCTCCAGGATCGCTTCTTCCATCTCATCATGCTCCTTCGCCCAAGGCAAAATTTCTTCTGCCAATTGTGACGGGAGCACCACGACGCCGTCGTCATCTCCCATGACGATATCACCGGGCCATACCAGGACGCCGCCGCACTGTATTGGTTCATTCACCTGGTAGGGCAGGATATGGTCTTCACCGACGATAGATGTGGATCCTCCGGAGTAGACAGGGTATCCATACCCAGCAACAGCAGCGCCGTCACGAACCGATCCGTCCGTGACCAGTCCTGCACCCTTGCGAGTGAGGATCCGTGAGTAAACAACATCACCCCCGGTAGAGACATTTGAGAGTTTCATGGCATCAGTGACTAACGCATACCCGGGTCCGACGCTTTCCACGGCCCGCCATCGCGGAGTCTCATTGAATCCATCACCATGTTTTCCAGTTGCTATGCGTTCGGCAAGGTCTGGGCGGACGGGCAAACTTCGTAGCGTCACGGCACGGGCGCATAACCGACGCCCGGTCACGATCGGCTTCACGCCTTCCATGAATACCTTGTGATAACCGCGCTGGCGAAGCGCGCTAAGAACTGTTGCGTTGGAAACTTTGGAAAGTTGGTCAAGTAGTTCATCCGAGACCTGCGCTGTGGGTTCAGTCACTACAACTCCGAATCGATGTATGGGTCAAAACCATGGGAAGGATGGCGTCCACTGTCGTATCTTTTTGGCGGGATGTTAGCCCCGGAGTTACCGAGAACGGCTTCCAGATTCACCAAGATCGGAAGTATATCAAGCAGGGTTGAACCGATTTTGACGACGGTTCGTTTGCTAGACTCGAATCACGCGCGTACATCGATACGGAAACGCCAACATCGATGATCCCTGATGGATCACAGGAAATGGTCTGGAGGCCACTTTGGCCCAACATGAACTGGTTAGCAAGCCTCGCAACGCCGTGCGCGTATTCTGGGACGATATCCTCGATCCTCGCAGGCGTGCGATCTTTGGTGGATTTTTGATTGCAGTTGCGCTGTTTGCACTTTTCTCAGGTGGCTTCGAGACGGTGACACTCGGCGGTGCAGGAATGTCCCTATACATGGGCGTGATTATTAGCCTGCTCCTTGCGCGTCGAGGATTTTACGCGGATCTCGTATCCGTGTACGTGGATCGAGATGGGGAACGGGTTGAGACACGCCAAAAGGTTAGACCTGTCTTGAAACCGGATCGTGTTCAACCTTTGCATGATCCAAGGACTATGTCGGCTGATGATGCGTTCGACATGTATCCGTCTAATACCCGCGTCATGGGTATTACTCACGGTGGGGATGTCCGGGCTTACCCACTTGCTGTTCTTAGTTACCGAGAAGTTGTCCACGACACATTAGGCGGCGTGCCAGTCGCTGTTACCTGGTCGCCTTTTTGTTATACGTCTCGAGCTTATTTGACCTCACCTGACACGCCAATCAAGTTTGGATCTACTGGCCGAGTAGTTATCAATTCGCCCGTGTTGTACGACACGGATACACACGTGCGTTGGATTCAGTATCTGGGCGCTCCTCTTGAAGGCCCTGACATCGACTATCGCTTAACCGAAATACCGTCTGTGAATACCACTCTTGAGGCGTGGTTGGACGCTTATCCTGAGTCGGAAGTCATTCATGATAGCGTTGCTCCAAATATTGACCTGTTCGATAAGTATTACGCAGGTGGACGAACAGGAATGCATGGCGCTCCTCATCGAGATGTGCGGTGGCCACCGAAGGAGATCATTGCTGGAGTCGATATAAACGATGATGCCTGCGCGTTCCCGATGTCTTGGCTTCAGATTGAACCGGTTGTGAATGAGACCGTAGGGGGCACACCTCTGGTCGTTGTATACGAAGAGCCAAGTGCCTCCGTTGTCGTTTTCCGAGCTCAAACTACGGGAGGGCGTACTCTGACTTTTGAACCCGGAGTATGGGAAGATCCAACAGACGGCCTCGAAGAAGAGCAGTCTGGGGAAACGTTTGGGGTTGAAGATGATGATGGCTGGGAGGGACAGTCGGAATACGAGCCGATGATGATGTACGACACAGAGACTGGGAGCCAGTGGCAGGCGACCAATGGAATTTGCGTTGAAGGTGAGTTAGCAGGGATGCAACTGGATTCAGTTGCGGGAGGATTATCCTTCTGGTTCGCGTGGACCAACTTCCACCCATCTACAAGGTTGCCTCCTCGCCCGGATTTGAGCGGCTTGGCTCCTGGAGTGCAAGTTCCCGAGGATGACGGGTAGTTGGCACGGACATCTGAACGGGCATTCCCAAGTGGCCGACCTGATAAATCTGTTACAGGCGTAGTCCTTGCAGGTGGGAAGTCATCTCGGATGGGCAAGCCAAAACCGCTCGTAGTTATTGGAGGCCAACTGATTCTTGCCCGGATCAAGCTGGCCTTGGAGCGGGTGTGCGAAGAAATCGTGCTTGTAGTGGCAGCAGATCAAGACGATGCCACACCTGACACTGGAATCGCACTCGGCATGCATGTGGTACCCGACAGACTGCGTGGAGCAGGGCCACTGGCAGGCATTGAGATGGGCTTCAAGTCGACCCAGACCAACCTGGCTTTTCTCGTGGCCGCGGATCACCCGTTTTTATCCTCTCAGCTGATTTCAAGGATGGTAGATTTGGCCGCCGAGGAATCATTTGACGCCGTTGTTCCTTCGTATATGGGCAAACTTGAACCACTACATGCCGTATACCGTGTAGAGACATGGCTGCCGGCAATCACCTCTGCTTTGGAAGATGGACGTAGATCTGTATATTCCCTTGTTCAAAACGCTGTGGAGTCTGGGAACCCACGCGTAAAACTTCTTCAAGACATGGAATTGGCGAAGTTAGACCCGAAGGGTCGTAGTCTTTTCGATATTGATACACCGGACAGCCTGGAAATAGCCCGAGAAATGCTTGGCACGATCGGGCTCGTACGGCCGGACATCAGGCCAGGCGGTCTTTAGTTCCTACTCGTATCTGAGTGCTTCTGAGGGGTGGATACCCGCTGCCTGTCTCGCTGGGATGAAAGTCGCTATTAACGATGCCACGATAGCGATGCCAACGATGGTAATCACCGTCAACCAGGGTATGTTGAAAGATATTTCAGTCCTGTTTTCACTGATCTCGTTGATGATGTTCCAACTGATAAGGGCGCCTAGTCCGATACCAATGGCTGCACCCAACCCTGTCACAAAGATAGATTCCAACAAGAATTGAATCTGGATCATTCGGCTTTTGTACCCAATGGCCCGCATCATGCCTATCGCATGCCGGCGTTCTACGACAGCCCTGAACGACAAAACACCCAGAGATGCGACCCCAACTACAAGGCCTAGCCCCATGAAACCCTGAAATAATTGGTTAAACGCGTTACTTTGAGCGATTCCTTTTTTGATTTCGTCCAACGTGTCTATGGCTTGCAAGCTGTTATCTAGGAACACCGTTTCCATACCTGCTGAAACGCGTCCTGCGTCTACACCGTCTCGCAACCGAATTCTAAACGTTGTGAATGGTAATGAACTCCCGGAGAGTTCTACAAACAAGTCGTCACGTGTGATTAGATTGGCGAGCGGTCCTGAGTCTAATTCAAAGGACTCTGCAAACTGATCCATAACGCCGATAACCGTTCGAGACGAAGAAGTACCTCTGCCGCGGGCTTGTTGTATTTCTACTTCGAACGCAGTGATAGGGCCCATTTCATCTTGGGACAGGCCTTCTACGGAGAATTCCGCTCCACCGAATTGAGGAGGTCCACCATCCGATTCAAGTAAATCTCCACTAACTACCGCGAGAGTTGGGTTTTTCGCTAGTTCAGCCCAAATGGCTTCAGAAACAGCGAAGGGATTGTCGATTGGTGTGCCATCAGGCAGGTACGCTGGGTCGAAGTGCGTGATTTCTAACAGGGTCTCTTCTAGGTACACCTGTTCGGCTCCTCGCACCACGAGTCCCATGAATCGATTTTCCGAAGCGTTTGTTTGACGTGCTTGTGCAGGGATGTCGGTGTGTCCTGCAATCACATCGAAGTCAGAAGCGTTCAGGACTGCTGATTCCACAATTCCCGTGCCAATATCTGTTACGGGAAGATCTATGTTTGTTTCGGCCCTGATATCGAAACCACCGGTTACGCGATCGGGAGTTTCGTCGAGGTCACTTCCCACGGTATTGAGGATGGCAAACACCATCATCGTAAATATCACCAGCGAGAACATTGCGACAGTGAGCCCGGTGCGAAATTTAGATGTTATCGGGTATGCGATTGCCGGTTTCAGAATTGCCTTGATCTGTGGGGATCGACGGAACATGGATTCAAGGCCGCGTGTGCCTACATCGGCGTTGTACATCACGATCCAGACTGCAGATGCCACCATCCAGATTCCCGAAAGTATGAACATCTCGACACTGCCACCAAGTGGGCCAGTGATGAACTCAAGTGAGTCAAACGGAAGTGACCAGAAGGCGAGAACGGTCACTCCCATGAATGTATAAGAGGCTCGATCTGCGGCAGACTCTTGAGTGCCAATTCGTCGAAGCATTCGTCTTAGAAACAGTCCTACTCCAACCAGTGTCAGGCTGATACCCAGACTCCAAAACGCAGCGAGATCGGCCTTTAGGCCGAGTAAGGCCATTGTTACTCCAACAACAACGAGGGGCCAACCAATCGCAAGGTATGGTTGGAAAACTTTGAATACGGACCAAGCGATTCGGAACGCCCATGCCGGAGGGATAAGCAGGATGGCAAGGAGTACTAACGGGAGGAAAGCGCCTTCACCTCTCCTACGCGCTGTCAGAGCTCTGAAGACTTGATAGAACGGACCTAGCATAGCCTGGCCCAATCTAAGGAACCGGATTTTCAGAGGCGGTGTATCTGAGGTTACAAATTCTTGGGGCAGGTCTCGTATTGCAACCACGATGTTGAGCTGGCTTACCCGATAAGCAGATATCGCCACGGTAAGCAGGGTGAGCAACATCCCTGCAGAGAACGCAGACACGACAGAGGTTAATGTGAACGAGTATTTGAACGCGAATGATGAGTCTTCTCCATCATCGATCGCGGTGGACAGAATTTGCACAAGCACAAGGCTTGCGAGGATTCCCAACAGGGTACCGATTAAGGCCGCGCCAAGTGCATAGGCGAAACCTTCGTATGTGAACATCTGAACGAGGTGTCTACGCTTCGTGCCAACCGCGCGGGCGATCCCCATTTCAGTGGATCTTGCGGCCGCCAGCATTACGAAGACCAAGAAGATCAGAAGCAGCCCTACGATTATCGAAAAGGTCCCGAAGATGGTGAAGAAGGTCAGAAAGATATTTCCTATTAATTCAGCGAATTCAAGACTGTCGCCCTTTAACTCATCTACCGCCAGTATTTGGAGAGCAGAAAATAGAGATGTGACGGCTAAAGCAAGACCTGGGCTGACAGAGCTTTCAGACAAGTCCAGAGCTGCAAGTACGTGTGCCGTAGTCGCAGGATTTACAGCGAGTCTTCTGAATTCATCGGTCACACGAGTATCGGTTGATGGATTTGACAACCGTTGAGGTGGAAGTGAGTTTCTTGCGAAGGTAAGAAGAGACCTGGTAACCGGCGCGATTTCTGCAGCGTTCGTATCGATGTAATCAGCGACATCTTCCGCTGCACCAAGTTGAGAGAGAGCATCTACAAAAGCCGTAGCACTCATTAGGCCATCGTTTGCTCTGACAAGGGCGCTTAAGACCTGTTCAGGGGTGTCTGAATTTGAACCTAGGCCTGCCATGGACGCGGCCATGAGGAACTTCTCGCCGGTCGCTATTAAGAAATGATCCACGGCATCTTCGTTGGACAGCAATAGGAGTATCCCTCCTACGCTGGACGTACGTTGCGCAGCAGGCGTTTCTCCGGGAACCAGTTCATCTATCAACGAACGCAGGTTCTCCTCATCTCCACCCGACATCTCCCCGCTCTCCGTATTGTCTGCATATTCAATCAGGGCCGGGATCACCGTTGGCGACCGCAGCACATCGAATAATTGCTGAGCCACTAACGGATCTGTGAATTGAACTCTTAAATCTTCCGCCACCTGTTCAGCTAGTGCCACACCGTCTTTTATTCCGCCATTTGCAGATAGATCTATTCGGTTGACTTGTCCCTGTCGTTCCATGATTCGTTGCATGGCCGATAGAGACATAATCAGCCGATTATCATTCGCCGCGAGGCCGTTGTTTTTGACTATCGCTTTTATTTTGAAATCATGCCGCCCAGTGGGAGATACAACTTGAACTCGATCACCTGTTATCGCATCGAGTTCGTCCGCAGCGGCCTTGTTGAGAAATACTGCATCCTCTGACAGTGAGTCCAGCATGATTAACTGTTTATCCAGACCTCGGATCTCACCAAAGCCTGTCTGTCGTGATGTATCAAATCCGACGACTGTCATCCTGGATTCGGTCAGTTGAGACCTGGTATTCAGTACCGGCAAGACTTCCCGAATTTGAGGCATCACACCGTCTATTCGTTGGTCAAATTCGGTTTTATCTATTACCGAGCTAAGCGTTGTTGGGCTGAGGTAACGGTCGACAAAAAAGGCGGTCCCATCCGGGTCTTCCGAAAACAGAGCACTTTCCGCATCACCTCCAGCTAAGGGAATTCGTAGCCGTAGGTCAGTATGACCGAGTGCATCCAAGACTACGCCGCGGATCGATCCGGTGACTGTGTCTCCAATAGCCAATGACGCAGAAATTATGGTTGTTGACAGCATCAGACCGATAACTATCAGGATGGTCTGAGCTCGTCGTCTCGGGATGTTCCTGAGCGCCAATTTCAGCAGAATGCGATTACGCATTGCCATGCTGATGATGACAAGGCTTGCGACTCCTAGAATCGATGCCAACGAAATGGAGAGCAACGACATAGGAATGCCAAACAGTGTTTCCAAGTTGTCTTAGTTCTCCTCAGAGCCCATTTGTGAAGATGATTCAATCAGACCGTCACGCATGTTCACGATGCGGTGTGAGCGACTCCCAACTTCTTCCGTATGTGTCACTAATACAAACGTTTGACCATGAGACTGGTTTAGATCGCACAGCAGGTCCATGATCTGTACGGTGTTCTCAGAATCTAGGTTCCCGGTTGGTTCGTCGGCCCAGACGATCGCTGGGTCATTTGCGAGCGCGCGTGCAATGGCGACACGTTGTATTTGACCGCCTGATAATTCATTTGGATTATGATCTGCCCAGTCGGTTAGCCCGACCTGCCTGAGTTTTTCCATTGCTTTTTCACGGGCCTCACCTGCTTTGACTCCTGCGAGAACAAGTGGAAGTTCGACATTCTCCCGGGCCGATAACACCGGAAGAAGATTGAAGGCCTGGAACACGAACCCCATGGACTTCGCTCTGTATTCGCTGAGAGCGTCATCTGACATCCCCTTTAGAGATTTGTGATCGATAATAATTTCGCCTTCATCCACAGCGTCTAGACCAGATATGCAGTTGAGCAAGGTGGTCTTACCGCATCCGCTAGGGCCCATTATTGCGACCATCTCCCCGGCCGCGACTGACAGGCTGACTCCTTTGAGAGCCTCTACAAGGACGCTCCGTGACCGATACGTTTTATAAACGTCCTGTGCCTCGATAATGTTTGGGCCAGTTACCAATTCTGGATCCTCCGGAAAACCTAGACTGCGTGGGTTGTGGTTAGTTGAAAGTATTATTTTCGTACGATCACTGGCCTAAAGCTATCTTTTACACGCCAAATGTTGAAGAAAGTTTAAAAATTTGCGGCGCGTGATTAGGTTCCCTATATCAAATCGACACTGACACATATTCCAGATGATCAAATCTGGGTTTATTCTTCCGATTCGAATGTCGTTTCAAATTGGCGTTCGATATTTAAAGAACATTAGTAGGACGCCGACCTTCCGGTCAGTGATTGATTGACTTAATGCCGAGATTGATCCTTATTCGTCATGGTGAGACTGATTGGAATGTGACGTCACGGGCCCAGGGCCATCAGGATGAGCCGTTGAATGAGCGCGGGATAGTTCAGGCTGATTTATCCGGGCAATTCCTTCGTGATAATTTTGATCTGCAAGGGATCTGGTCGAGCGATCTGGTGAGATGTGTGCGTACGGCCGATGCCATTGGCGCCCCAATCCAACTTTCTAAATCTATCCGAGAAGTTAACTTTGGCGATTGGGAAGGGCAACGATGGGATGAGATTGGACGAGTGGATCCACAGGGAAGACAAAGACTATCTTCCGGAGATCCAGATTTCTGCCCTCCTGGTGGTGAGTCTATGCGTGACGTCGTGGCCAGAATAAGACGTTTTATAGCGGATACTGCTGTTTTGGAAAGTGAGGGTGACATTGCTATTGTTGCCCACGGAGGATCGCTCAAATGCCTAATGGT
>JAYGCF010000035.1:0-47153 GCA_046583495.1 Dehalococcoidia bacterium | reverse complement strand
GATCGCGACAGCCAAGTACTACCTGGAGACGTTCGAGGACAAGTGGACCACCTGGATGGGAGCCGACGAAGTGAAGGCTGTCAAGGATGGTCTTGCGAAAATCAAGGCGAGCGATCTGTAGAACAGGCTCAAGGAAATCATGAGAAGGGGTCGGATTTATCCGGCCCCTTTTCTTTTAAGGGAACATTCTTGAACTTGTCGTAAGAAAGGGATGATTAGTGTGGTGGTTGCCGAAGGCATATGACCAATCGACACTTCACAATCCATTGCGTCCGTTGTCCGTCCGTTAAAACACCCTTACTGTTGGTGAACTAAATCACTAAAATAGTGAGCTAAATCACTAATAGTGTATTCATTTTGGTTTTCTAACAGACTCACCTCCAAGGACGGCACATGACAAACCTTCGTTTCGGCGCTTTCCTGGCTCCACATCACCCAATTGCTGAGCACCCAGTGTTACAACTGGACAATGACCTCAAGTTCGCCCAACACCTTGACGATCTCGGGTATGACGAGTTTTGGTGTGGTGAACATCATTCCACTGGTTGGGAGGTTATAGCCTCCCCAGAAATGTTCCTTACTGCAGCAGCAGAGAGGACAAACCGCATCATGCTCGGCACTGGCGTTGTTTCTCTGCCATATCACCATCCCTTCATGGTGGCCCAGCGCATGGTTCAACTTGACCACCACTCTCGAGGCCGGGCTATATTCGGTTCAGGTCCGGGAGCCCTGCCATCTGACGCTCACGTTTTGGGGATTGATCCAATGGTCCAACGCGACCGACAGGATGAGGCGATGGGAGTCATCAAACGCCTGTTCCAGGGTCAGGAACCCTTCAGCTACAAGGCTGAGTGGTTCACACTTAATGACGCCAAGCTCCAGTTGAAGCCGGTTCAGAAGGACATGGAGTTTGCTGTCGCATCTATTGTTAGCCCATCCGGCATGACCTTGGCCGGTAAGCACGAAGCCGGAATCCTCTCGATTGGCTCTATGACCAAGGCAGGTATACGGGCACTCCCGATGCAATGGAGTTTTGCGGAGGAATCTGCACTCAAACACGGGAATACCGTAGATCGGAAAAACTGGCGCATTGTCCTCAGCTGGCACATCGCAGAAACCCGAGAACAGGCTCGTAAAGAGGCAGGCGAAGGCCTCATGCATCACAATAATCTCTATACGGTAGGGACTCTAGCTGGCGGTGAGGGTGTCAAGTACGACACACCAGATGATGCTGTGGACGGCGTGGCATTCTCTGACGAGAGCACGGCAGTGATTGGAACCCCGGACGATCTCGTCGCACGTATACGTGAAATGATGGAGTTGACAGGCGGTTTCGGTACTGTGATCGGTTTCGTTCATGATTGGGCAAACCGAGAGAACATGCTGCGAAGCTGGGATCTGGTTGCTCGGTATGTTATCCCTGAGGTGAATGGACTGTTGGAAGACTACAGGGAGTCCAATAAGTTCGTCATTGAGAACCGGGAGACTTGGGATCGAGCAGGACAGGCGGTAGCCAGCAAGATCAAGGACAACGAACGGGCTTTGGAAGCCGCTCAGCTGGATGAAGAGCGTGGTCGTCCAATCCTGCGCAGTGGAGCACGAATTTCACCCGGAGTGGCGAACCTCGCACAGCAAGACATGGGTGACGATAAATAACGGACCGAAATAATAGGTCTGGCTGAACCTCTTTAAGGGTCCTGGTTGAATTAATGGGGCGATATATCCTCGTCGGGGATGACGCTATGTCAAAGGTTCCCCTACACTTGCCTTCACTAATACATCACGGAGGTTTCAGATGGCGAAGTCAGCCATAACGTTCAGCCACATGGGGATCCACTGTTTTGATCTGGAACCCATGTATGACTTTTACACAGACATTCTTGATCTGACTGAAACGGATCGCGGTATTGTCGGACCCAACTTGGATCTGCAGATACGGTTTTTGAGTAGCGATCCAGATGAACACCACCAGGTCGTTTTAGTCTCCGGAAGAGATGCCGCAAAAGACGTGACTTTTCTGAACCAGATATCGTTCCGGGTGGCCTCACTGGCAGATCTGCGCGAGCTGCATTCGAGGTTGGCTGCCCGTGGTATCAGTCCGGGTCGCGTGATCAATCACGGCATGTCATGGTCCATGTACTTCCCGGATCCTGAAGGCAACAACATTGAGGCCTTTGTAGATTCCCCGTGGCAGATTGAACAGCCTGTTTTAGACCTTCTGGACCTATCAAAGTCGGATGCCGAGATACTTGCGGAGACCGAACAGTTAGTGGCGGGAAATCCGACACTTCGAACGAAAGCTGAGTACCGGCAGGAACTGGCTGAAAAGATGGGCATCGAACTGTAATTAACCCGTACTTCGGCTTACACCGCCAGTCTTCGCAGAGGACTGAGGGGTCACGTGAAAGGATTCCTTATGCGAATTGCTCGTTTTGAGATCGATGGTTTGGCCAGGTACGGTGTTGTCGAGGGAGACTCTATTACAGAGATCAGAGGTGATGTATTCGGGTCGTTTGAAAGAACTTCTACGTCACACGGGATCGAAAATGTTCGCCTGCTTGCGCCCGTGACTCCTTCCCAGATGTTCGGTCCCGGTGTGAATTTTGCTGATCACTTACACGAAGCGACAAGCATTACAGGACAGGCAGAGATGGCTGAAACACCTCAGCCGTGGCACAAAGCTGTCAGCGCAATCATTAACCCGGGCGATAATATTGTGATTCCCTACGATTCGACCACTGGAATTCAGCATGAGGGTGAATGTCTGGCGGTAATCGGGAAGATGACTAGACGAGTTAGCACTGAACAGGCCTGGGATCACATACTGGGCTACACCTGCGGAAATGACATCAGTGAACGGACATGGCAGCGAAACGACAATTCGATGTGGCGTGGGAAGGGCAGCGATACCTTCGCCCCAATCGGCCCGTGGATTGATACCGATTTTGATCCAAAAGCCGGTGGCGACATGATAGTTATGCTAAATGGTGAAGAAGTGCAACGAGCTAGTACCGCGGACATGTACTTCGACTTTGGCGTGCTCGTAAGCTACATCAGTCAACAACTCACCCTTAAGCCTGGAGATGTTGTCTGGTCGGGCACCACTGGGGACCCTAGAAACATGAATCCAGGCGACCAGGTTGTTGTGGAGGTCGTGGGTATTGGCCAGTTGACTAATCCAGTTGTTATGGAGTCTCGGACGGCCTAGATAGAGCCTGAACTTACCGATAGTCGATTGATCCGCGAGGAAGTGCTTGGCTATTTTTTCGGTCTGTTGAAATTACACCCGGCCGGATACAGGGCACATCGTCATGCGGGCAACTCTACCTTTCGAATCGGGATAAGAAAGCAGGAGACACGTGACCGATAACTCGGATACTGAGAGATCTGAATTCCTGCCGCTTAGTTCTTATCGGGTGTTAACTCATCACGAAATGCGTGAACAGGCAAGTCACTTCTATTCGGACATAAATAGACGACGCACTGTGCGCGACTTTGATAGTCGAATGCCACCACGAGATGTTTTGTATGACTGTCTACGGTCTGCTGGAACCGCGCCGAGTGGAGCTAACATGCAGCCGTGGCACTTTGCTGTGGTTAATGACGCGGCAGTCAAACGTAAGATTCGACTCGCCGCCGAGGACGAGGAACGAGAGTTTTATACGAATCGTGCGCCACAGGAATGGTTGGATGCCCTCGGACCACTTGGCACGACCGCTGAGAAGCCTTTTCTGGAGACTGCACCTTGGCTTATCGGTATTTTTGAGGAAAGCTATGGGTTACTCGGTGATGGTCGGCGCGTGAAGCACTATTACGCTCGGGAGTCAGTAGGTATAGCAACCGGCATTCTGATCACTGCACTGCATAATGCCGGGTTGGCGACACTCACACACACTCCGAGTCCCATGGGTTTTCTTAATGAACTCATGAATCGCCCTGAAAATGAACGACCGTTCTTGCTACTCGTGGTCGGTTACCCGTCCAATGACGCAATGGTGCCCGCTATCGGACGGAAACCACTGGAAGAGTTTTCAAGTTTTATTTAGGGCCCGGCATCCATTTTAGATTTATGTAATCGTGAACTAGGTAAGAAAGACAGTTATGGGTGTGGTTATATCCAAGTTTTGGTTGTAACAGTGCGGACACTGTCGGCTAGTCCGATACATACACAACCCTACACCGGCAGGTCAGAGGTGCGTAAACTGCGTTAATCAAGCACAGTTGTTACGGAACGAGCAACAATCACATAGAAGTAAACGGGGAGTAATAATTGGAACCGGTAATTAAGAACAGGGCTGATTTTGGCAATCCAATATTAGGGCCAGAAGATGGTGTCCCCACCGTCGTCACGCTTTACCACGATCACCAACCTGGCGAGTCGAGTGCACACCACACTCATCCCTGGGAACACCAGGCTTATATCACGCGTGGCCAGGGAATTATCTGGGTGGATGGCACGGAATATCCGATCAAAGCTGGCGATTGCGTAATGGTACCCCCGGGATCGCTACACCATTTCGAGAACACTGGCTCTGAGGTAATGAGTCGGGTGACGTTTAATCCTTTGTCATCGACGGAGGGGTAAACGTGTCAGGCTCACCGGTCACTACCAAGCACATGGTTTTTCACCTTCGCCTATAACCGGGATGGCATATTCGGGGGTGGTAGGCTTGGGCCGTCTGTGTCCGTATGTTGACAAGGACAACCAAGGGACCTTATTGCCGACTGCGTTCTGTGTCTCATCTGGAAGGTGTTCCTGATAGGCGTTTGAAACGCTGGTACATGACCTATCTAAGTTTCCTAACCAACTTGCCGTTTGAAGAAGTCGACGGTAAGCGCGAGTCCTTTATCAAGGTTTATCTTTGGTGACCAGCCAAGCGTTGCCTCAGCCAAAGACGCATCTAGGCTAATCGCGTGGATGTCACCTGGGCGAGGTGGGTCGTATTGTGGGTCTTTTTGGTAACCGGTGAGAGCTGCTAATTTGGCACACAGTTCGTTTACGTTAGTGCCAATTCCAGAACCAATGTTGCAGACGTGGGGTCCGCCATCTATTGCAGCCATAACTGCGTCTACCACGTCGGAAACGAAAACGTAATCTCGCTCGTCATTTCCGTCCCCGAAAATTTTTACAGGTGAATCTGACAGCATCGCTTGCGCGAAGATGGCGATGACACCTGCTTCGCCATGCGGGTCTTGGCGCGGACCATAAATATTGGCCAAGCGGAGCACCGTGGAATCCAAACCCTGGACTCTTCGGTACATGTCTAAATAAAGTTCCCCTGTTAGTTTCGACATACCGTACGGGTTTTCGGGTCCAGTGGGGTGTGATTCACCAACGGGTATCTCTTCTGGCTGTCCGTACGCGGTTCCTCCCGAACCAAAATAGACGATCTTGTGTGTTTCTGCGGCGCGTGCTGCTTCGAGGACGTTAAGCGTTCCGAGCACGTTGATTTGGGCGTCATTCAGTGGCTCTCTAGTAGAGACCGAGACGCTAATTTGTGCGGCGGCGTGCACAATCAACTCAGGTCTAGCCACTTGGATAGCCGTTGCAGCTTCCGTTGTAGTCACGTCGGCCACTACCAGCTTCGCCTTTGGGTGGATATTCTCGTGTTTTCCGCCACTCATATTGTCGATGACGGTCACGGAGTATCCGTCCTGCAGGAGCCTGTCTACGACATGGGAACCGATGAACCCTGCCCCGCCGGTCACGACGGCAGTTTTTGTCGGTTGCATTTTCTATTCCTCATGGGGCTGCCAATTGTGAGTTTCCCAAACTTAAAATTCGGGGTTATCAAAGCTTCCGCTTTGTAATAGTGGCATAAAATTGGTACAACGGAGAGGCGTATTTCGTATAACTGGCACATGGGCCCGTTAGACTTGCGTGACGGGGCTACATATAATTCGACGCTGGACGCTCAATATAGTGATAGCGTTAACAAACGGGCAATGGCCTTAGTGAATTACAGGCCAGGAGGATTTCCAAAAGGATGACCTACATCATCGCTTCACCCTGCGTGGATGTTAGAGACGGAGCTTGTGTCGACGTTTGTCCCGTTGACTGTATCTACTCCAAGCCCGAAGACAACATGCTTTACATCAACCCGGAGGAATGTATCGACTGCGCCGCGTGTGAACCGGTCTGTCCGGTTACGGCAATCTTCCCTGAAGATCAGGTGCCAGAGGACGAACAGAGCTTCATCAGTCTCCACTACGACTACGATTATGACTCCTCCGAGCCGGGGGACAACAAATAGTCGAGTCGAACGACTGACTTGCTAACAAAGCAAAAACGAAAAGGCCCCGGATAATCTCCGGGGCCTTTTTAGTTCAAGTTTTTAGCCGATGGCGTCTAAAGCTTCTTCGATAGGCTTTCGCACGCAGGCGAAGATGGGGGTTTCACTCTCGGTATAGAACCCGCCCGGAATTTCCCGAAGTTCCATGACTAACGATACGAACTCACGGGGCTCATCTGTTTCAAATCCCACCACGAACTCCTGATCATCCAGACCGAACGAGTAAGTGGTGTTGATCTTAATAGTCGGGTATTTGTGTCCGATTTTGAAGTGGTCACCCATCATCTTTTGTCGAGCTTCTTGATCCAACTGGTACCACTCACGCTTTTTCACCATCGGATACACGATAAAGTACTTATATTCGTCTTTGAGTGCGGCAGGCTCCGCACCACCGTGCTTGTACTGTGTTGCACGCCGAACAGCCAGATAAGAGTACGACTGATCAAGGTATCCGGCCAGGTGGGTGTGATTGATTCGACGAGCAGTTTCATCAAATGTCTCTATGTCCATTGATGACTGCGCCAGCATGATGTCTGAATCACCACGCGTCCCGGTAAGCCCATAGGTAGTGATGGGAGATTCCGGCCCAACCTCGGAGATGACTGAAGCGAACTCTTTCTTGGAGGCCAACTTTTCTTCTGAAGGAAGTTGTCTCCAGCTCTTATCGAGCTTGTAGAAGTTCAGCTTTGAATACTCACCCTCGAGTAGAGATGGGGACATTTAATCTGCTCCGAAGCTTGCTTTTTAGCATTCCGATTATATCAGTGGGTATTCACGATCTCCCTGTTGAAATGATCGGATCGGAGTAGTCCAATCTTGAGGGAGACTGGCCCCCAAAGAAGGTCTGCTTCGTGTTGACCCTCTGGGTGTGCGAACGTACGATTTCTATGAATCGCCTGGATGAGGCAGCCTTCTATTCATGCTTAATGATCGGTGACCTTCATGACTGGTCAAAGTACGCTCAAAAAGACACCGCTACATTTGACTCACCTTGCTGCAGGTGCGCGCATGGTTGATTTTGGTGGGTGGGACATGCCGGTTCAGTATTCCAATGGAATTCTTGCAGAGGTACGGGCTGTCCGTGAAAACGCTGGGATGTTCGATGTATCTCATATGGCGCGCTTCCAGTTTGTAGGACCGGAAGCAGTAACTTTCCTCGATCGGATGTTAGCTGCTGATGTGGATGGATTGGGACAGGGCAGGGCACGCTATCACGTCATCTGTAATTCGAACGGTGGAATTATTGATGACGCAATCGTCTACCGGATTACGGAAGATCAGTGTCTTTTAGTGGCTAACGCTGGTAATGCCGAGGCTGTCAGGGAGTTTTTAATTCCCGCTGCCCAACAAAATGGAGGGGTTTTCTTCTCAGACCTGTCCGATGATGTCGCGATGATTGCTGTCCAGGGTCCGAACGCCGTTGAGATAATTGACCGCTTATGTCCATCGCCAGCTTCATCGATTCGTCCATTCAGGGTTCGCAGGGCGGAGATCGCAGGGATACCGAGCCGAATCGCGCGCACTGGATACACCGGCGAGGATGGATTCGAAATTATGCCTCCGGCAGATCGTGTTAATGAGGTGTGGGACACGCTTGAGACTGAAGGCGTGGTGCCGGCTGGTCTGGGCGCCCGAGACGTACTTAGGCTTGAAGCCGGTCTGATGTTGCATGGTAACGACATGACGGTCGACAACAATCCATACGAGGTCGGACTCGAGCGCTTTACCCATATTGAAACGCCCGGGTACATTGCGAGCGAATCACTCAGGGCGATTCGGGAACTTGGGACATTACGTGTGATGACCGGTTTTCGCATGATCGGGCGGGGAATCCCGCGTCACGGAATGGCCGTAATAAAAGACGAGAAAGATATCGGAATTGTTACGTCCGGGACCCATTCACCTACGCTTGACGCCAATATAGGCATGGGCTACGTTGACCGCGCCTTCTCAAATGAGGGAACTCGCTTCAACATTGACGTGCGCGGAAGACTAGTAGAGGCCGAGGTTGTAGCTTTGCCTTTCTACTCCCGTCCCAGAATATAAGCACGGACCCAAAGCCATTTTGTGCTCTATCACCAACGATGTTAGGGCGAATCCAGAGGGATCAAATGACCACACCCGACGACCGAAGGTATTCAAACGAACACGAATGGGCCTTAGTTGACGATAACATCGTCACAGTTGGCGTCACTCAATTCGCCACGGATGCCCTCGGAGATGTTGTGTACGTCGATCTGCCTGAATCTGGGACTGAATTCGAGCAGTTTGAGAAATTTGGCGAGATTGAATCAGTCAAAGCAGTTAGTGACCTGTTCACACCCGTCGGAGGAACCATAGTCGAAGTCAATAACGGGGTTATTGACATGCCGGAAAAGGTAAACGAAGACCCTTATTCCGTTGGGTGGCTTTTAAAAATCGAAATATCGGACGCAGAGTCTCAACTTGAAAAACTGATGGATGCCACTGCGTATGACAGACTTACATCGGATTAGAGAGACTATCTGAATATGACGATATATGCCTCGCCCTATATCCCGAATACCGCTGCCGATCGTGAACTTATGTTTGCGGCAATCGGTGTACGGTCCATTGATGATCTTGTCCAAGACATCCCGGAACAATATCGTTTTCCCGATCTGAAACTCCGTCCCTCACTATCTGAGTTCGAACTGACGTCAGAAATAGCGGATTTGGCTGCCAAGAATGTCACACCAGGCGATTACGCTAGCTTCATCGGTGCGGGGGCATATCGTCATTACATTCCTGCTGTGGTGAAGTCGATCGTAGCTCGCGGCGAGTTACTGACCTCTTACACGCCGTATCAACCCGAAGTTGCACAGGGTACGTTGCAAGTGGGGTTTGAGTTTCAATCGATGATCTGTGAGATCACCGGTATGGAGGTTGCTAACGCTGGGATGTACGACGGTCCCACGGCCTTTGCTGAAGGCGGTCTGATGGCATGCCGGGTAACCCGCCGACAGACGATAGCGATTTTGGACACCGTTGATCCTAGAAACATCTCCATCCTTGACGCGTATGCACGCCATCAGGGTATCGAGATTACTGTAGTGGGATCCGACGAAAAGTTACCTGATGATGTCGCGTGCCTAATGGTTCAGAGCCCTAATCAGTTCGGTGCCATCGAAGACATGGATGCATTGGCCCGCAAAGCTCACGAGGCAGGTGCGCTGATTGTCGCATCAGTTAACCCTACCTACCTCGGTATGTTTAAGACTCCTGGCGAGTGCGATGTGGACATCGTTGCGGCTGAGGGGCAGGCATTAGGTGTGCCACTTAGTTTCGGTGGCCCGTATGTTGGACTGTTTGCCTGTAAAGACACCTATAAGAGACAAATGCCGGGTCGCATTATTGGCCGAACTACCGACACCCGCGGTCGTGTTGGATATGCACTAACACTTCAGACTCGTGAGCAACATATTCGTCGCGAGCGAGCCACGTCCAACATTTGCACAAGCACTGCATTAATCGGTTTACTGATGACTACTTACCTGGCAGTAATTGGCCGTGCTGGGTTCAAAAAGGTAGCTGAGCTCTGCTATCACAAGGCCCACTACGCTGCGGATCAGATTGATCGGTTGAGCGGGTATTCCGTTAAAAGCAAGGGCAACTTTTTCCATGAATTTCTTGTCGAGTGCCCCAGGCCACCCGCCGAGATTAATCGAGCCCTGATCGACCACAAAATTATTGGTGGATACGACATCTCTGACCGGATCAACAACGGAATGCTCTTTTGTGTCACAGAAATCAACACGAAATCAGAGATTGATTCTCTAGTGTCTGCGCTTGCTCAAATTGCTGTCCTTGAAGAGAACACCGTAGGTGCCAAATGAGCATTCCTGTTACAGGTGAGATCGATCGCCGGTTGCTGAACGAACGCAGCGTTTCAGGCAGAGTCGGATTGCAAATACAGGAGCTTGACGTACCGAGGCAGGTACTTCCAGACATATCGCTGTTGCGATCCGAGGATGCTCAACTGCCTGAAGTGTCTCAACCAGAAGTTGTCCGTTACTTTACGACTCTCTCAAAGATGAATTTCTCTATCGACACGAACTTTTACCCTTTGGGTAGTTGCACGATGAAGTACAACCCGAAGGTAAACGAAGAGATGGCTTTTCTGCCTGGGATGGCTTCCATTCATCCACACCAACCGGATGAAACTGTCCAGGGTGCCCTGCAGTTAATCTGGGAGTTGCAGGAAGACCTGGGCACAATCACGGGACTTCCTGGCGTCTGCCTCGGTCCGTTGGCCGGTGCCCAGGGCGAGTACTCGGGTTTGATGATTGCCCGAGCTTATTTCGAAGACCAAGGTGATACCGGTCGAACAGTTGCCCTTGTACCTGATAGCGCGCATGGAACTAATCCGGCGTCGGCAGCTATGGCGGGGTTGGATGTTGTGACGGTCCCGTCTAATGCAGAAGGCAACATTGATGTAGATGCCCTGCGTGGACTAGTCGATGAACGGACATGTGTCTTCATGTTGACACTTCCGTCCACGCTTGGACTGTTTGAACCTAACATCCTTGAAATCACTAGCATCATCCATAAGGCAGGCGGACTCGTTTATGCTGACGGTGCCAACTTAAACGCTCTACTTGGCATCGTTAAACTCGGCGATCTCGGCTTTGATATCGCACATTCCAATCTGCATAAGACCTTCTCCACGCCACATGGTGGTGGTGGCCCAGGGGCCGGTCCAGTTCTCGTATCCCAGACTCTAGCTCGATTTCTGCCGACTCCTGTTATTGAACGCGATGGGGATTGTTATCGTCTGGGCAGCCCTGAGAGCACAGTCGGACGCGTGAATGGATTCCATGGAAGTTTCGGTGTCCTGGTGAGAGCTTATGCGTATATACGGGCCATCGGGGCTGATGGTATGCGAGAAGTGTCAACGAACGCCATCATCAACGCCAACTACATCCGCATTGCACTTTCGGACGAGTTCGGTATTGCCTCGGATCGAGTGTGCATGCATGAATGTGTGCTGTCTCCACAAACTCAGAAGATCAAAGGTGTCTCAGCATTGGATATCTCCAAGCGGCTGATCGACTACGGGATTCATCCTCCGACGATGTACTTTCCACTAATAGTTCCAGAAGCGCTCATGGTCGAGCCGACGGAGACGGAGACAAAGGACACACTGGACAGGTTTATATCGGTTATGCGACAGATTAATCAGGAGATCGATTCAGAACCTGATCTGTTGCACAATGCACCTCACGACACGCCAAACACACGGCTTGATGAGGCCAGCGCAGCACGTAATCCGTATTTGCGATGGCAAGAGGACTTAACGGCTGCAGATTAAACATGACACTGATATAACAGTGTCGATACGCAGGAGGGCTTCATACTTATGGTTATCGAATCGGGTGCTACGGCGCCGGACTTCACACTGGCGTCTCAGGAAAACGAGCCTCTTACATTGAGTGAACTGCGGGGCGATCCCGTCGTGCTGGTGTTCCATCCGCTGAGTTTTACCGGTGGCTGAACAAATCAACTTAAACGGTTCCGTGAGAACCAGGATGACTACAAGAACGCTGGTGTAACAATTCTTGACGTTAGCGTTGATTCGTTCCCGTCACAGAAGGCATTCGCTGAGGCGAACGGGGGGATTAACTTTTACCTGCTCGCTGATTTCAACCCCAAGGGGGCCGTGGCACAGGCGTATGGTGTGTACAACGACGAACGTGGTGTAGCGAGTCGGTCCAGTTTCGTTATAGATAGCGAAGGCGTTATCCAAGACGCACGCACTTATCCGCCTGGTGAACTACCAGATCCACAGGAGTTACTGGGGATAGCAAAAGGCTCTTAGCGAATATTTATTCATTAAGAGTACTCGGGTTACTCATCCTCACCCATTAACTCTGCCCAGGTCCCTGTGAACTCGCTGCTATTGCCAGGATACGCTCCTTTGGCGAGGTCAAAATGGCTGTCGTCACTGGCTAGTGTGACAGGAGGCAGACATGACGGATCGTTGTACGAGCCTGGACTGTCGAGTCCGATAGGGGTCTCGCCCACTGCGTTTTTTGAATGGAATGCTACCTTGAAATTCCCGAGTCCATCGGGACGCATTAACCCGAGCAATGGCATACGGTTACGTTCAACCTGGCCAGCGGGAAGCCCGAGTCCAGGTAACTGGTTGATGAACTCTCGGATACCCAACCGCTGAAGGAAGGCAGATTGAGTCGTAATCCCAAGCGACCTGAATCCAATGTCGATTAGTTCAGAATCAACTGCCGAAAAGTCTACATGGGCCGTCAGATCCTGATCGCCGACGTGTTGAAAAGGGTTCTGCGAAAGCATGTGGCGGTAGTAGGCTCGCAGACTGCCTTCGGATCGACTGGGTCGATATAACTCTGAAGCCGAACCACCATAGTCGATGGTGAGTATGTAGCCTCTTTCAATTGTCTGCGCCATGGTCTCAGCCCATCGGCGTATACCAAGGTTGACCTCTCCACGGTAACCATCTGGCATATCTGGTAGAAACGGGGTGACCCGCTTGGCGATTTCTGGGTCTGATATCGGGCCAGTTAAGTCAATGAAGACGTCATTCTCCACACCGACAAATAATTCCAATAACTCTCCGTCACGAATGACAAATCGATGCACCGGAAAAGCATCCAAAAGTTCGTTGGATAGGACACAACCTGTTATGTCCTGGGAAACGAGAGTAGTTTCTTGACCACTTCGATCTTGCTCTGTATATCGCAAAGCCTCGTTGAAAGTACCATCCAATAATCTGGCGTAACTTTTCACGTCACGTGCCAACGTACCGTCACCTGACCCGAATTCCACGGCATCAAATACAGCAGGTTTACCAAGAAGCTTCCAGAAATCACGGAGCTGAACTGTTATCAGTGCACCGAAACCTGGGTGTGAGGAGGGGCTGGTGAAGTAATCACCATCAGGACTTATCCGGAGTGGATTTTTGTAGTAGCCCCTGTTCCCGTACAGGGCCTCTTCCATGAACTCTGCGAACGTGATCGGCCCACTCGTTTTGATTCGCTCTTGCAGTAGTTGGTTGGGGTCCATGTGTAGGTTAGACGGTGTCATTGCGTGATCATAAGGACGAAAAACGAAGAGGGACGTCCCGATGACGTCCCTCTTCTGTAAAACCTTATTTTGGCCCGAGGGCTAAGACTTAACGGTCCGAGATCTCGGTGTAAGAACGTTCTTCGGGACCAGCGTACTGCAGAAGTGGGCGAATCAATATGTTGTGCTCAAATTGTTCGATCACCTGCACCGTCCAACCGGGAATCCGGCCGACGGCGAAGATCGGTACGAAGAGGTCGTGAGGAATTCCATTCAGGTAGTAAATCACACCGGCAAAGAAGTCGACGTTCACATGAATGCCGCGCCTGCCATAAGGTGACATTGCCTGTTGCACTGCCTCAAGTATGCCGTACCACTTAGGCTCACCTTTTTCGGCACTTAATTTGCGAACGCCCTCGCGCAAATGTCGTGCACGTGGGTCTTCTGCACGGTATACCCGATGGCCAAAGCCCATAACGCGTCCACCACCAGCGAGCAGCTCCTTGACGTACGTCTGGGCATTGTCTGCTTCACCGATTTCAAGGGCCATGGTCATGACATTCTCTGCAGCCCCGCCATGGGATGGACCTGAGAGCGCACCGATGCCTGCAGTGACAGCGTCATGCAGGTCGGCATTAGTGCCGGCAACTGCACGGGCTGTGAAGGCGGATGCGTTGGAACCATGGTCCGCATGAAGTACGAAGTCTGTGTCCATGAGAGCCGCGGTCTCAGCGTTTGGTTCTACACCGTCCATCATGTAGAGGAAGTTCGCTGCGTGGCTCATCGTTGTACTTGGCGGAACCGGCTCTTTGCCGTTCCGTATATTGTGATGCGCCATGACGATAGTCGGTACCTGAGACGTAAGGCGAATGCCTTTACGAAGGGTTGCCTCTGAGGAGTTGTCCTCTGATTCTGGGTCAAACGCGGACAGAGCAGACACCGCTGTACGCAGGACGCTCATCGGGTGATCGTCTTTGACTGCGTGAATGATGCCCATCACCTCTGATGGGATGTTGCGATTAGCCTTCAACGATGCGTCAAACTCTTTGAGTTGCTCAGTTGTTGGCAGCTCCCCATACATAAGGAGGTATGACGTTTCTTCAAATGTGGAAACGCCGGCAAGATCATGGATGTTGTAACCGCGGTAGAGGAGTTTTCCCTCTTTGCCGTCGATAAACGTCGTCTCCGTTCGGTCGAAATAAACGCCGCTAAGACCGCGATGGAGTGTTATGTCGTCTGTGGTCATTTAAGAGTACCCCAGGCATACGGCCATTTGTGCCGCATACACGCGTCGTGACATGTGTCGTCGGAGATTTCCGCCGTGACAGACGAAAATTACGAGTGAGTAGAAGCCATCTTACCTGTCTATTGGTAGTTATTGCGCGTTGGGACCACTAAATCTGACTAATTGGTTGTAATCGGTAGGTCGTTACCCGACTTTAGATTTGATCTCTTCACCAATTCGGGCCACGAATTTGTCCACATCCAACGCGCCGAGGTCCCCACCAGATCTCGCTCTGACCGCCACCTGGTTGGCTTCTTGTTCACGGTCACCAACCACCAGCATGTAGGGAATCTTCTGCCCCTGTGCTGCACGAATCTTCGCACCCATTCTGTCACTGCCGTTGTTTACATCCGCTCTCGCACCGGCTTGGCGGAGTTTTTCAACAACTCGTTCTCCAAACTCGATGTGTCGGTCTGCAATCGGTATAACAACTGCTTGCAGTGGAGAAAGCCAGAGCGGAAGGGCCCCGGCAGTGTGTTCAATTAACACTCCGAGGAAACGCTCCAACGACCCCAGCATTGCCCTGTGAACCACGACCGGACGCTTAAGACTTCCGTCTTCGGATGCGTACTGTAGGTCAAAACGCTCAGGCAGTGAGAAGTCCAACTGCACAGTTCCAAGCTGCCATTCGCGGCCGAGTGCATCTGGGACAAAGAAATCAATTTTCGGCCCGTAGAAAGCACCTTCGCCTTCTTCGGTACCATATTCTCGGTTAGTGGCATCAAGGACCTGGGTGAGCGCGTTCTCTGCACGATCCCACATGTCTTCAGTGCCGACTCGTTTTTCAGGGCGAAGTGATAAAGCCATACGGATTTTGTCAAAGCCGAGGACCCCATATGCTTCGTCCAACATGGCGATGAATGCGTTCACTTCATCGGCGATCTGGTCCAACGTCGCGAAGATGTGTGCGTCGTCCTGAGAGAAGGTACGAACACGCATAAGTCCATGGGTCACACCTGAACGCTCGTACCGGTGTAATCGGCCGAAATCTGCGTATCGTAGGGGCAATTCACGGTACGAGTGTGTGTTTGCTCCGTACAGCATGGCCGCGGCCGGACAGTTCATCGGCTTTACGCCAAACTCTCGCTCGTCCACATCCATCATGTACATGTTTTCGAGATAGTTGTCGTAATGCCCGGACTGTTTCCACAAGTCTGTGTTAAAGATTTGCGGTGTCGTTACTTCCTGGTAGCCGTACTTCACGTACAAATCCTTAACGTAGTCAACTAGTTCGTTAAGGATAATGGTCCCTTTAGGGAGGAAAAATGGACTGGCCGGCGCTATGGGGTCAAAGAAGAAGAGATCGAGTTCGCGGCCTAAGCGCCTGTGATCCCTACGCTCTGCCTCTTCTATCCTCTCAAGATAGGCGTCTAACTCCGTTTGCGACTCCCATGCTGTGCCGTAGATTCGTTGCAGGCGCTCTCGATTTTCATCGCCTCGCCAGTATGCTCCGGCGACCGACATAAGTTTAAAGGCGCCTATCTTGCCGGTTGAATCAGCATGACGGCCGGCGCAAAGGTCTTCCCAGGATTCATGACTCCAGACTGTGATCTCCTCGTTTTCCGGGAGATCTGTAATTAGCTCGACCTTGAATTTCTGGCTGGAAAAACGATCAAGCGCAGCCTTGCGATCTATGGTTACGCCGCTGAAAGGTCTGTCATCTTTGATCGTTTCCCTCATAAGGGATTCGATCTTCTCCAGATCCTCAGGGGTGAATGGTCGTGACACCTCGAAGTCGTAATAAAACCCGTCTTGAGTTGGCGGACCTATAGCGATTTGGGCTTCTGGGAAAAGCTTGATCACAGCCTCCGCCATCACATGGGCTGCTGAATGCCGCATCCGATAGCGAACCTCGGCGATGGTGGTATCGGATGCCTGATCGCTGGCCATGGTGAGACTCCTACTTGTGGACGACCACTGTCGTGGGTCCCTGTGAGGGATACGCCGTGTGTTTTCGGCGGACTGGGTGAACTGATTCGAGAACGTGAGCGGTTTATCTTCGCTGACGCGACGGAGACGGCGCGGAAACCGTTAAACGGCTCGCGCCTTCGTAGTCAAAGTGCGGCCACGAGAAGTCATCATCCCGACCAGTATACGACCGTGATTGTCACGGAAGAATCATGAAGTAGTGGTGGGCGATGGAGGATTCGAACCTCCGACCTCAGCGATGTCAACGCTGCGCTCTAACCAACTGAGCTAACCGCCCTTGGAGTCAAGGAGAAAATATTGTAAACGACAAGGGGCCGGGCGGTTCAGCCCGGCCCCTTGATATTTTCGGTATTCCGTCCCTTCTAACGGGATGCATCCTCCCTAGAAGGTTAATCGTCTCCGCTTGGAGTTTCTGCTTCCTGGTCGGCTTTGGTACTTGATGCATCATCATCACCACTTGTGAGAGCGGCGAGCAGTCTTGATAGGCCGTCGACTTCACCCCCTGCATCACCGCTCGGGTCAACTGGTGCCGTACTTCCACCATTTGTGGATGGTTCGGTTTGTGCTGCCTTTGCGATTTGAGGGTTTGCTCCACTGCCCGAGACGATAGCTTCATCTCCTCCGAATGCTCGAAGAGCCTCCTCAAAGGACGGTGGTGCCTCGGTTGTGCCGGTGAGAGTGCCTTCTATACGATGCTTGATCTGGTCAAGTCCGAGCTTTTTACGACCCTCTTCAGATCTGTCCAGGCGGGCTGGGATCAAACGTCCGATGATCACGTTTTCCTTGAGGCCCATCAAATGGTCAACTGATCCATTTACGGCCGCTTCCGTGAGAACTCTTGCAGTTTCCTGGAAGGATGCAGCTGCGAGGAAACTCTCTGTATTCAGGGATGCGCGGGTGACACCCAGCAGTACGGGGCTTGCCGTTGCAGCATCTCCGGATTGTGCCAGTACCTGATTATTGATCTCCTCGTAAATGAGGCGGTCAACGAGCTCACCCGGCAGCAAATCCGTACTTCCTGGAGTGTCCACGCGCACCTTGCGCATCATCTGTCGGATTATCACTTCTACGTGTTTCTCATGTATCGGAACACCCTGTGATCGGTACACTCTAAGCACTTCCTGGGTTAGGTAGGCTTGTGCACCTTGATGTCCTTCGATACGCAAGATGTCCTGAGGTGACTTTGGACCGTCGGTCAGGGCCGTGCCGGCTTCCACCTCATCGCCATCGTTAACCATGATGTGGGCGGCTGCCGGGATGGCATAGCGCCGTTCCTCACTGTCTTCCCACGTAACTGTTACCATGCCCTTCGAGACGGATGCTGTACCACCAGCTTCGGAGACGATCTCGTCTGGAAGCGCCAGTGCAATTTCATCTTCAGTTTTCTTGACCGTCTTTTTCACGCCAATGATCGGCGTGCCGGCATCCACCCATGTTCCTGATTTGATCAATGCCTTGTGGCTGGATGGGATGTCATACCGTTCACTGAACGTGTCTGAGTTCCTAACCGTCACAAAACGTCCGTCTGATGTCTCGGATATTTCTACGGAGCCATCAACCTCGGTTAGAATCGCCATACCTCTTGGCTGACGAGCTTCGAAAAGTTCTTCAACCCTCGGCAGACCACTTGTGATGTCGAGCGCGGATGCTACACCACCGGTGTGGAAGGTTCGCATGGTCAACTGGGTGCCAGGCTCACCAATACTTTGTGCGGCGATGATCCCGGCGGCTTCACCAAGAAGGACCTGTTGTCCATTGGCCAAGGACGCACCGTAACAACGCTGACAGAGTCCTCTCGTAGCCTCACACGAAAGAGGCGATCGTACAAGAATACGATCAACCCCAGCATCCATCAGTTCGGTGGCTAGAGAGGTGGTGATTAGGGTGTCGGTATTTACTAACTCTTCACCGGATTCCGGGTGGAGTATCGGCATTGCTGGGTAACGAGACACGATCCGCTCAACGAGCGGGATGTCCAGGTCTGATTCGGCGGCTTCCAGCCACACGCCGTTACCTGTCCCGCAATCTTCGAATAGGACAATTACGTCCTGTGCTACGTCTGCGAGACGCCGGGTCAGGTAACCACTGTCTGCTGTACGCAGGGCTGTGTCTGCCAGACCCTTCCGAGCGCCGTGGGTCGAGATGAAATACTCGAATACGGACAAGCCCTCACGGAAAGATGACCGGATGGGTAATTCGATAATGCGTCCCTTTGGGTCGGACATCAGGCCACGCATTCCAGCCATCTGTTTGATTTGCTGAATGTTTCCTTTGGCCCCTGAATGGGCCATTGTGTAGATTCCACCGTAGTTTGGGAGCTCGTCTTCGACAGCATCGGTGAGCTTGTCGTTCACTCCCATCCATATATTTACGGCTTCCTGGTATCGGCTTTCCTCATCGATCATTCCTTGCAGGAAGAGATCGTCTAGTTTCGCAATTTGTGAGTCACCGTCAGACAGCAGTTTGTTTTTAACCGCCGGCACCTTGATGTCATTGATTGCAATGGTGGTGCCTGATTGTGTGGCGTACCGGAAACCAAGATCCTTCAGATCGTCGAGGAACTCTGCGGTTCGCTCGTTGCCGAGCGTGCCGTAAGCAGAACTTACGAGTTCACTGATCTCGTTTGAGCCGATAAGACGATTCTGGTATCCGAGTTCTTCCGGAACTACTTCGTTGAAGATAATTCGGCCGACCGTCGTCTCGAAAGCCTCATTGGTCTCAGGGCTTCGTACACATATCAGTTCACGTAGCCCAATAACGTCGAGGTCGTGTGCCAAACGAGCGTCTGGGAAGTCCGCGTACACGCGTTTTCCAGTTTCACTTTCCGAGGAAACGTCTTCCGTATCAGCGTCCATTGGCCCATCAATGCCAGTTAGGTAGTAGTTTCCAAGGACCATGTCCAGAGTCGGAGAAACGATTGGTTCCCCCGAGCTTGGTGCAAGCATGTTGTAGGTGCTCAACATTAATCGCTGGGCTTCTAGAACCGCTTCTCGGGACAATGGTACGTGCACTGCCATCTGGTCCCCATCGAAGTCGGCGTTGAACGCCTTGCAAACGAGAGGATGGATCTGAATTGCCTGCCCTTCTACCAGGGTCGGTTGGAAAGCCTGGATGCCAAGTCTGTGCAACGTTGGTGCACGGTTCAGCAGAACGGGTCGATTCTGGATTACCTCTTCAAGTATGTCCCAGACCTCGGGTCGAGTCCGCTCCACCATCCGCTTGGCACTCTTGATGTTGTGCGCGTAACCACGGACAACCAGTGCGTTCATGACAAATGGCTTAAATAGTTCAAGAGCCATCTTTTTTGGTAGGCCGCACTGGTGCAACTTGAGTTGCGGGCCCACGATAATGACCGATCGTCCAGAGTAGTCGACGCGCTTGCCCAGCAAGTTCTGCCGGAAGCGTCCCTGCTTACCCCTTAAGAGATCTGTAAGAGACTTGAGTTTATGGTTGTGGCTACCAGAAATAGCTCGGCCTCTTCGACCGTTGTCAATTAGAGCATCGACTGCTTCTTGAAGCATGCGCTTTTCGTTACGGACGATTATCTCTGGAGCTTGCAGTTCAAGCAGTCGCTTTAACCGGTTGTTCCTGTTAATAACACGCCTGTAGAGGTCGTTAAGGTCTGATGTGGCAAATCGGCCACCATCCAGCTGTACCATCGGTCGAAGTTCAGGTGGTAGGACCGGTAGTTGGGTAAGGACCATCCACTCCGGCTTGTTGCCAGATTTTACGAAAGCCTCGATAACCCTCAGGCGCTTAATCGCCTTCTTGCGACGTTGGCCGGATGTGGTACGAACCTCTTCCTGGAGGCCATTTCGAAGGCCTTCCAGAGAAGATGTGGACAGAATTTCAAGGGCAGCTTCTGCACCCATACCTGCACGGAATACTTCTCCGAAACGGTCACGGAGTTCCCGGTATCGAGATTCCGTGAGCAAGTCCAGGATCGCAATTCCGTTCAACTCATCGATCTTGGCGCCGATCTCTTCTTCGACCGCCGTACGTTCCTCGGTGAAGCGATCTTCGACTGCCATAACTTGAGATTCGACAGGGTGCGCAGCGCGGATTGCCCGCTCGGCTTCTAATTCTTCAGCCATCTGCTTTTTGGTCTTCTTGCGAGGTTTCCGGACTTTCTTGGGTTTTTCATCCTCCCCTATCTCTTCAACCTCGGCTACCACTTCTTCCTCGGGCTCATCTGGAGCAGCGGCCCGAATAACACCGATAGCCTCTTCAGCTGCGGCGTCTATACGCGTGGTTTCAGCGATCAAGTAACTTTCCAGGTCTTGAAGGGCACGCTCCCGTGCTTCCTCATCCACGCTCGTGACTATGTACTGGGCGAAGTAAAGGACGCGCTCGAGGTTCCGGGGTGAGATGTCCAGTAGCAGGCCGAGCCTAGAAGGAGTCCCCTTAGAGAACCAGATATGTGCCACCGGGGCGGCGAGCCGTATGTGTCCCATGCGTTCACGTCGGACTTTGGCCCTGGCGATCTCGACTCCACAACGGTCACAGACGACGCCCTTGTAGCGGATTTTCTTGTATTTTCCGCAATAGCATTCCCAGTCCTTGGTTGGACCAAAAATGCGTTCGCAAAACAGTCCGTCTTTCTCAGGACGAAGCGTGCGATAGTTGATTGTCTCTGGTTTGGTTACTTCACCAAACGACCATGCACGTATTTGCTCCGGGGATGCCAGAGAGATACGTATTGCGTTGAACTCGGCCTGTGTGGTCATGCGTTTACCTGTCCTTTTCACTCCATCTCGCTGGAATGCATTTCGGAGTGTCTCAGGTCTTGTCTACTAAACTTTGATAGAGGAGGTCGGTTACTCCTCGGATTGCTCCTCTTAGTTGTCTAGTTCGTCCTTCGGCGGTTCTCCGTCTGCGGATTCTTCAGAGAATCCGTGATCTTCCGGGTTTTCGCTATTATCCTCGGAAGCAGTTGGAGAGTCTGTCCACCCATCTGCAGCCAAAACGGCTTCGTCCTGTGCTTCGCTCGTCTCAGCGAGCAGGCTTGCTGCTGCTGCAAGCGCTTCCTCATCGACACCAGCACTCCCGCCCCACATCCCGCCTTCGACTCCAGATGTGAGTGTTCCTGCGGGCATAGCGTCACCACTCAATGCATAGTCGTCCTGTTCCTGGTCCAGAAGCTCGACCGCAAGGCCGAGACCTTGGAGTTCTTTGAGCAAGACATGGAATGATTCTGGAACGCCAGGGTGGATCACGTCCTCGCCCTTAACGTTGGCCTCATATGTCTTGACTCGACCATCCACGTCGTCCGACTTTACGGTGAGCATTTCTTGCAGATTGTAAGCAGCGCTGTAGGCTTCAAGTGCCCACACCTCCATCTCACCAAACCTTTGGCCACCGAACTGAGCTTTACCACCCAGGGGTTGCTGTGTGATCAGGGAGTAAGGACCTGTGGAACGAGCATGAATCTTCTCTTCGACCAGATGGATCAACTTGAGGATATACATCCGTCCGACCGTGATTGGTCGGTCAAATGCCTCACCTGTTCGGCCGTCAATTAGTTGCATTTTCCCGAACACTGGGGCTGACTTGTGCGTCGCTTTATCCAGCACCCTAGCTTCTTCAAGTAGTTCCTCGCGACCCTGTCCATTTACATGAAGGCCACTGTTCTCTGACAGCCATATGCCGAGGCAAGCCTGGCTGGCTACCCCTTCCTTGTTGTCGTCAAAAACATCGTCGTACTTGTAGCCGTGTCCATCCAGCCATTCACGTACGACGGCATCATCAATGCTCGTATCGTCTAGGTCACGTTGGTTCTTTGCACCGGATTCGTTGACCATCCATGCGCGCGCCAGAGCATCTTCGAGTGCAACCTGTGTAGTTCCGTCAAATACCGGGGTCTGGGCATCGTAGCCGAGTGTGCCGGCCGCCCAACCCAGGTGAGTTTCAAGGACCTGTCCAAGGTTCATTCGGGAGGGTACGCCGATTGGATTTAGAACGATGTCCATGGGGGTGCCGTCTGGGAGATGAGGCATGTCCTCCCGCGGGAGGATCTTGGCGATCACACCCTTGTTACCATGACGACCGGCCATTTTGTCGCCTTCAGTGATCTTCCTCGTTTGTGCTATCCAGGTACGTACCAACTTCATTACACCGGCCGGGAGGTCATCTCCTGCTTCCTTTGTGAGCACTTTGACATCGATGACCTTGCCGCGCTGGCCGTGTGGAACCCTGAGAGAAGTGTCACGCACATCGCGGGCCTTCTCACCGAAGATGGCACGGAGCAATTTTTCTTCGGCAGTAAGTTCAGTTTCACCTTTGGGTGTGATCTTCCCGACAAGTATGTCGCCCGGTTCGACATATGCGCCGATCCGGATGATTCCTTCTTCGTCCAAGTCACGCAGGCTATCTTCCCCTACATTCGGGATGTCCCGCGTAATCTCTTCTGGGCCTAACTTTGTCTCACGTGCTTCAGCTTCATGCTTTCCAATATGGATGGATGTAAATCGGTCATCCTTAACCATGTCTTGGGAAAGGATGATCGCATCCTCGTAGTTGTACCCTTCCCAGCTCATGAACGCGACTAGGATGTTCTGGCCAAGTGCCAGATCCCCTCTGTCCGTTGACGAGCTGTCCGCCATCGGCTGGCCTATCTCCACGAGGTCGCCCTTGCTGACGATTGGTCGCTGGTTGATGCACGTGCCCTGGTTAGATCGCACGAATTTCGTCAGGGGGTACTCAATGATCTGTCCAGTTTCGTCGCCGAGGACCTTTATCTCATGGCCGGTCGACTCTATGACCAGTCCTGGTTCTTCGGCGAGCACAACTTGTCCAGAGTCGCGTGCGACACGCGCCTCCATTCCAGTGCCTACGACCGGTGCCTGTGGCCTGAGTAGTGGAACTGCCTGGCGTTGCATGTTCGATCCCATAAGGGCACGGTTGGCATCGTCATGTTCCAGGAACGGAATTAGCGCCGTTGATACCGAGACGATTTGCATCGGAGATACGTCCATGTACTGGACGTTAGCCGGGTTCTCGAGAGCAAACGATTCACCGATCCGAATCTCAGCCTGCTCCCCGATGATCTGCATCTTTGAGTCTAACTCTGTGTTTGCCTGTCCGATGATGTATGTTTCTTCCTCATCTGCAGACAGGTAGGACACGTCCTCAGGGTCGGAAGACACAAAAGCCTTTACCCCGACGACCTGAGGAGGCATTGCTGCGAGTTCCTCTTCCATGCGTCTCGGGATGCGTCCGCCGGCGCGCATGATCTCGGTTCCCTTTTCGTCGTTAAGGCCTTCGAGTACGTTCCGACCAATGAAGTCCGGGTTATCCGTGGACATCTCGTGCAGTACCTTGCGGTACGGGGTTTCTAGAAAGCCGAAGTCGTTGGTACGTGCGTAGGTTGCTAGGGACCCCAGAAGGCCGATATTGGGTCCTTCAGGGGTTTCGATTGGGCAGATCCGTCCGTAGTGCGAATGGTGGACGTCTCGAACGTCAAATCCAGCTCGTTCACGTGATAGACCGCCCGGACCCAGTGCCGATAGGCGACGCTTGTGCGTCAACTCAGCCAGAGGGTTCGTCTGGTCCATGAACTGAGAAAGTTGTGAACCTCCGAAAAATTCCCGTACAGAAGCCACAACAGGACGGATGTTGACCAGGGCTGCCGGCGTCGTTGTGGCCGGATCCATCTCCGTGGTCATGCGTTCCTTGACGACTCTCTCCATACGAAGCAGTCCAATTCGGAGTTGATTCTGGATCAGCTCGCCAACTGCGCGTACTCGTCGGTTGCCGAGATGGTCTATGTCATCCTCACGGACCTCACCGTTGTTGATTCGTATCATGCGACGGATAAGGGCGACCATATCCTCTTTCACGAGGGTTCGGTCTTCTGTCGACGCCTCTTCTCCGAGTTTCCGGTTTAACTTGTAGCGTCCAACACGACCAAGGTCGTATTTTCGCGGGTTGAAGAAGAGATTTTCGATCAGTGCCTTTGCGTTTTCCACGCTTGGCGGCTCACCCGGACGGAGACGACGGTAGAACTCGACGAGCGCCTCATCCTCGTTGGTGACCGCCGAATCACGCGCGAAGGTCGCGTCAAGGAATGGGCGGTCCGGGTTGATATCAACATCTTTAAACAGCGCCTTAATTTCTTCGTCAGCACCGTAGCCCAGGGCGCGAAGAAGAGTTGTGATCGGCGTCTTGCGCTTTCGGTCCACTTTGACAGAAAGAAGATCTTTGTTACTGGTTTCCAACTCGACCCAGGCGCCTCGGTAAGGGATCAACTTCGCGCTGCTAAGGGCACGGCCGCTTGCCGGGTCAACGTCTCGTGTGAAGTAAGCGCCAGGAGAACGGACAAGTTGAGACACAACTACACGTTCCGCTCCGTTGATGACGAAGGTGCCGTTGCGAGTCATCATGGGCACATCACCCATGAACAGTGTTTGCTGCTTTTTCTCGCCAGAAGCTTCACCCGATTTGACCTCAAGCTCTACGGTTACATAGAGCGGGGCCGAGTAGGTGATCTCCTTCATACGACATTCGCGTTCGGTGAACTTTGGTTCTCGAATCTCATGACCCAGGAAAGCAAGGGCGAATCGACCGCCGCTGAAATCCTCGATGGGCGAGATCTCTTCGAACAGTTCTCGAAGGCCATCCGTCGTGAAGTAGTCGAACGATCGCAGTTGAACCTGAATCAGGTTCGGGACATCTACGATGTTCGGGATGTGGTTGAAGCTCTTGACGTTCCGGTAAAAGACATTACTGGGACGAACGTCAGCTACGACCATGTTTACTCTCCTGATTTATCCG
Source organism: Dehalococcoidia bacterium (assembly GCA_046583495.1). Classification (GTDB taxonomy): domain Bacteria; phylum Chloroflexota; class Dehalococcoidia; order Lucifugimonadales; family Lucifugimonadaceae. The sequence goes on along the minus strand of JAYGCF010000035.1, from coordinate 21,818 downwards.
AAACCACAAACGTTGTGTGGTTGTTATAACCATCGAAGGCCATGCCATGCGGCGTGCGCGCGTGGGCGCACGTGACAAGACGCCCAGCACTAATGAGCGCGGACGTAGGTTTTGGAAAACTTAGTTTTTAAAATTGTACGGGCGGGCGATCCGTAGCAGTCACACTTCGACAGATGAATGAGTGTAAAGCTACCCAATCGTATCGTCAACCTGTAAATTCGGCTGTTGTCGGGGATTCTAGCTTACTATTGATTAAGCCTAGCTGGCATTGAGTTATCTCCCGACTAGGTTAGCGCTATCAGTGCGAGTCCTCCGACCACCATCGTGGCGGCAAGTAATTTCTGTATGACGGCTCGTCTATCAAGCGATTCATCGGCCAAAAGACGAGTTTTCCACGCTAAAAAAACCGTCGCAAAAAAGACGAAAAGTGGCGTTGTACTGGCAAATGCGTTGGCCAGTGACACTGGACCAACAGCTATAGCAAAGGTTATGGCGGTCATCGCTATTGTGGCCGCTACGGCGTCGATACCCAGGACCATGAATTTTGACGGTGAGGCCATAAACCGGCCCAGTTCAGCAAGGAAAGTTGGCCTGAAGTTCATGAGCATCAACACGAACGCCATGCCGCCACTTCGTAACGCCATTGCGTGCCAGAAAGAAAGGTCGTCGGTTACGGTTTTTAGCAGGATTTGCGCCAGCGCTATGATGACCACTGCGATCCCAAGGAAAGCTAGCGAACTGCTCAATCTGATTTGACCTGCGTCCGACAAGCGTATTGCCGCCAGCACAGCGCCACCGATTGCAAGCGCTGCGGCGATAGACTCCAGTAGTGAAAGGCTTTCTCCCAGGAGTACTACTGCGAATATCACGACCAGCAGTGGATGGGATTGGGATATAGGTGTGACCCGGGACACTTCTTCTCTACTCAGTGTCCACAGGACCAGTGGAGCGCTCACTCCCCACATTAGTCCGACACCCAGACCACGTACGTAGACTTCCGCGTTTAACGATGGAAAGGGATTGACTATTGCGACCACGGCAAATGTGATCAGGGTTTGGAAACCGATAAAAAGTAGGAATGAGCGTACTCGCAGGCCCATCCCTGTCATGATCACTTTATCGGTGATGTTGACCACAGCAAATAGGGCGGCACTCATAATTGCTGCTACCGTCCAGTCGATTACCGTAACTCCATTTGATGATGTCCTGCCGGGCCAACTGAACCGGTCATATTCCTTCAAGCACCAAGGTTAGACCTCTTTTCCCCGGATTGCTAAAGAAAATTATCAGAAACGCTTGTAGCGCTGGTGAGGTATCTCAACTTAAAGTGCTGTTATGCACTACAACACCGTCATAGTCGGCGCTGGTTCGGCAGGTGGGATCCTTGCAACCAGGATCTCCGAAGACAGGAGTCATACCGTCCTCCTGTTAGAGGCAGGCCCGGACTACCCGACCCTTAATCGCACGCCTAAACCTATAAAGGACGGTTTGCGGCAGGCCGGTGATGTAATCATTCGGGAACGTCATAACTGGAACTTTTCCGCAACTGCCTCGTCAACCGCACCTCCAATGTATGTACCTCGTGGCCGTGTGGTAGGGGGGTCAAGTGCTATTAATGGTCAGATTTTTCTACGCGGGACACAGGAAGACTACGACTCTTGGGCTGCTCAGGGGAACGATCTTTGGTCCTACAGAGCTGTACTTCCCGCGTTCAGGAGATTGGAAACCGATCAAGACTTTCATGATGACTTTCATGGTGATGCCGGTCCGATTTACGCTCGGCGTTTCCCACGTGATGAGTGGTTACCAGCTGCCAAAGCTTTCTACACAGCCGCACTGAACGCAGGGTTTCCTGATTGTCCGGACCATAACAACCCGGATATGACCGGGGTCGGCCCGGTTCCGTTGAACAATCGAAATGGCGTACGTATGTCCACGGCCGTCACGTACCTAGCGGAAGCCCGACCACGGCTCAACCTGACCATTCGGGGTGGCTGCATGGTGCAGCGTGTGCTGTTTGAGATCGTTGATGGTCGACCCCGGGCCGTTGGTTTGGACGTGGAATCAGGAGGGGAAGTCTTCCAGGTATACGCTGACGAAATCATCTTGTCTGGAGGACCAGTCGGTTCTCCGCATCTACTTTTGCTCTCCGGGGTTGGTCCAGAAGACCAGTTAAATGAGCAGAATATTCCAGTGGTTAAGGCATTACCAGGAGTTGGGCAAAACTTGAGAGATCACCCAACCGCATGGGTCGAGCACAGGCTCGCTGACGACTACCCGGCAAATGCCTTTGGTATACCGGATCAGGTATGCCTGAGATGGACAGCACGCGGTTCTGAACTTGTGAACGATATGATTCTGTTCGCCACTCCTTACGACATCGGAATATCAGATGGTAGATCGGATGATCCGACGGGTGAATTGGGGCTGCGTTGGAGATGCCGGGTGAACCTTGCTTATGGGGCGGGAGAACTCAGGCTTGTGTCACCTCACCCGAATGATCAACCTCTTTTGGACTACAACCTTCTTTCAGACGAACGTGATGTGGTGCGGTTGCGCGAGGCTGTGAGGCTTGCTTTGAGTATGGCAAACAACCCCTCTTTTAAGGGGCTTCTTAAAGAGCGGATGGAGCCTACAGATCTAGATATCGTTTCGGATGAGGCCCTGGACGCATGGATGGTCAGGCGCGCGCAGACAGGACATCATATTTCCGGGACCTGCAAGATGGGGAATAAGCGCGACCCTATGGCGGTGGTCGATCAATTCGGGTTAGTCCACGGAATTGACGGCCTGCGAGTTGCAGATGCCTCTATCATGCCCGACTGTATTCGTGCGAATACCAACCAGACGGCTTTGATGATTGGCGAGCGTATAGCTGAGTTGATCGGATCTGTTTAGTCGTTCAGAAGTAACTCAAACGTGGGCGTTATCTGCGCCTGAAGTACGGTGCGCAGAACGCGTTCTCACAGTGAGCTACCTTGAGATCGCCGTTGGGGCTGTCGTGATAGCTGATCAGTCCCAGACCGTCTGCACCGATCGTGATCGATGTGTACCAACCCACGTTATCTGTTTCATCGAGAGCGGTGATAGTGGCACTCGTGCAGTTCGTGTTTGAACAGTGAGCTACCTTGAGGTCGCCGTTGGTGCCGTCGTAATAGCTGATCAGTCCCAGACCGTCTGCACCGATTGTGACCGATGTGTACATACCCACGATGCCTGTCGCATCCAGCGTGGTGATTGTGGATGTACTGGGGACACTGCGTACTATCGATGCACCTGAAGGACCAACCTCGCCTTCGGGTCCAGCCTCTCCGTCTCGTCCATCAGCACCAGGTGGGCCAGCAAACCCTTTTTCTCCTGTATCACCCTTGGGGCCAGGGAGCCCTATAGCCTCTCCATCTTGTCCATCAGCACCAGGTGGGCCAACATCGCCTTTGGGTCCAGCTGCTCCGTCTTCACCAGCCGGACCGGCTGGTCCTGCAGCGCCGTCTTCACCAGCTGGACCTTGAACGCCAGGTGGACCAGCTATTCCATCTTCTCCACCGACACCGTGTTCACCGACCGGGCCTTGAGCACCAGTGTCGCCCTTGAGACCTTGAGACCCCTGTTCCCCGTCTGATCCGTCAGAACCGGAACAAGAAACGACAAGGAACAGGACCAGTAAAGTTGACAGGAAGAAGAACAAGTTAGGACGCGTGATGGATATAAGCATGACTGACAGTCTATATAACCAAAAACCTAATTAACCTAATTACAGTTCGACCTTCCAACTAAGCGCGTACTAGCGGTGCTGTGGCAGGTGACGGACTACCAGAACTGAGCGAAAGTGCGCCCGGGTTGCTGTCAAATCTGCTGTCAGGCGCGAAAACAGGCCCCATTAATCGGGACCTGTCTTACGCATCAATTAACTTTGGAGGCGACGGGCGGATTCGAACCGCCGAATGGAGGTTTTGCAAACCTCTGCCTTAGACCACTTGGCTACGTCGCCGTTTTTTTGGTGCCGAGGGCGGGACTCGAACCCGCACGCCCTTACGAGCACAGCGCCCTCAACGCTGCTTGTCTACCAATTTCAACACCTCGGCTAGAAATATGTTCTCAGGGCCAAACATGTGGCAGGGGCGGAGGGACTCGAACCCCCGGCCTTCGGTTTTGGAGACCGACGCTCTAGCCAACTGAGCTACGCCCCTACGGCACCGGCTCACAACAGTATGAATGAATGTGTTCGTCCTGCACGTTTCACCGACCTCGAATCATAACGCAGCATTTGAGGACCGGACAAGGGAATAATGGAGAACATAGCGCGGGATCTGGGTTTGGAACAAAAATACGACCAGCTCGTATATGAGCTGGCCGTATTCCGATCTTTTGGGTCTTCGGGTGGCACCCGAATCTAGTGGATTTACCCTTAACTACCTTCGGTTAGCGCATCCAGGTCCCGCTCTCTTGTACGAACCCTGACGACCTCAGATATGGCTGACACAAATATCTTGCCATCGCCAACTACACCCTCGTCTGAGGAGCGAGCTGCCGAGACTATGGTGTCCAGCACTTGTTCTTTTTGTTCTTCAGGGACGACCGTTACGAGAAGGGTCTTTGGTAATGAGGATCGGCGTGTCAGCGCCGCACCCCGTCCTGTAAACACTTCTACGCCTCGCTGCTGGCCTTGACCAGTCACGTTTGCGAAATGAAATCCGCCGCAACCGATTGCTTCCAGTGCTACTGTGACGTCATTGATTTTCTCAGGCCTGACTATGGCCTCAATCTTGACCATCATTTCTTGTGCACCCCCAACTGGGATCCTTTGGAATCGCGATGCGGAGGTTAATCAAGGGGCATCTCCGCATCGCGCCCGATTTCAGGTTTAATTGCCCGTAAAGGGCTGTTAGTCGGCTCCGTCCGAAACGTACGCACGCTCTCCATGGTGCGATATGTCTAATCCGGTACTTTCGTCCGATTCTTCCGCCCGAAGACCAAGACCGGGAATGACATCCAGAATCTTGAGTATTACGACGGTAACGATGAACGAGTAAGCCATTGTGGCCACGACGGCCACGACGTTGTCTCCGAGGAGTTCAAATTTGCCGTCCACAACTCCGACTCCGCCCATTGCAAATATCGCTGTGGCGATTGCTCCCCAGATGCCGCCAATTCCATGTACGGCGAACACCTCAAGTGCGTCGTCGAACTTGAACTTGTGTCGGTATAGAACCGCAATGTAGGTCAGAACACCCGCGCCAAACCCGACGGCCAGTGATCCCATCGGCCCCACGGACCCGGCTGCCGGGGTTATGGCAACAAGTCCGGCAACTGCACCGGTTGCTGCACCAACTGCGCTCGCCTTACCGTTCTGAATGTAGGACAGAACGACCCAGGTCACAGCCGCAACTGCAGCCGCAACGTTGGTCACAAGGAACGCATTAACAGCAACGCCGTCCGCTGCCAAACCACTCCCAGCATTGAAACCAAACCAGCCGAACCAGAGAATTCCGGCACCCAAAATCACAAAAGGTACATTGTGGGGTTCAACGCCGCGATCTACACCGCGCCGCTTTCCAACCAACCATGCAGCTGCGATTGCAGCGACACCGGCGTTGATGTGGACAACCGTTCCGCCAGCGAAGTCGGCAGCTCCCATCTCAAAGATCCACCCGTTTCCGGCCCATACCCAGTGACAAATCGGGGCGTATACGAATGTAATCCAGATGACGAGGAAGATTAGGTAGGTGCTGAACTTGAATCGTTCAGCGATAGCGCCAGTAATCAACGCGGGGGTGATGATGGCGAACATCATCTGAAAAATGGCGAACAACATGGAATTTGATTCACCAGGCCCGAGGTTCGGGTCGACATCCTGGAAACCAAGATAGTCAAAGTTCCCAATGAACGCATTGCCGCTTCCAAACGCCAATGAAAAGCCCCATAGAAGCCAGACCACACTTACGACACCCATAGCCACAAAGCTATACATGATCATATTGATTGCATTCTTACCGCGGACCAGTCCGCCGTAGAAGAACGCGAGTCCCGGTGTCATGAACAACACCAGGGCAGATGCCATCAGCATCCACGCAACATTTCCAGAATCCATGGTTGACCATACCTCCTGAGACCTTTGCCAACGGTGTACCCGGTGGGGCACACGAACATTGACAGTCAAGGTATGGTCGTTATGTTTCGGAAATGTTACGCAGGCGTGACGGCAGAGTTACATCTCGCCATTTTTGACCGCGTTTCGTCAGATGCGTCAGAATCGGCGTCAAACTCCGACACTCTTCGACTTTCGGAATATTTAGGTTACGGACCGTGCTCGTATTTTTCGGAACGTTGCTGCAGAGCTGATCACCACGAAGATCAATGCCATGCCTCCGTCTATGGGTGCACCGGGCAAAGCGAAACAACCACCACCACTTGAGGCTTCATCATTCTCTTCTTCTTGTGGCGTTTCTCCTGTCGTGTCCGATGTTGTATCTAATTGGGGTGAGGCTGCAGGAGTGGACGTAGGAGCGGAACCTATGTTGTCCAGAGTGTATGGTGCGAACGTAGGTAGAGGTGCAGCGGTTGGGGCAGCGACGAACTCTACGTTTGCCAGAGGGAATGCTCCGACAGACTCTCTCCAGAGTCGGTCCAAACCTTCACGATCTACTCCGTATACTTTGAGCATCGCCTCGTCGAAACGGCGACTTTGGTCGAACTCGGCGAGAAGTTCGGCCATTTTACCGGGACCGAAATCTTCCACCATGTACCTGACGACAGATTTGCCGTGCCCATAACTCATAATCACCAGGTCTGGGTCACCGGGGAAAGTGCCAAGTGAGGTTAACGGGAGGATCCGGTTTGTATCGATTCCCCATTCCAAATACCTGTCGTACGAAACGCCTGGGTCTATGTTGCCGTATTCAGCCAGACCTTCGTTGAGCCAAGTGGGAATAACGCTGCGTGCACTGGTCACAGCGCGGCTGAGCAGAACGTGTGTCAACTCGTGAGACATGGTTCCCGTAGCACGTGAACTGCCCCCCTGTACAAGAACCGTGTTTTCAGGTGAAAAGGCCTGACCCTCTGTTATTAACTCTCGCGAAATGGCCCCGCTTCGTTCCGCCGTGGCGTCGACCATCTCAGCGACGTTGTTGTACATCGTTACATTGATAGGTGCTCCTTCTACTGCGATACCTAGTACTGGAGCCATGTTCTGGATAGTAATTAATGACGTGTCTAGCATCGACGTTGCACGCGTAGTTACAGGTCCATGGAAATAGATCGTAACGCCACCTCTGGAAACCGTATCCCACTCGAATCTGGCGTCAGTTAGTACAACCTGATTCGGTTCCGTTTCATACACATTCCCATTCGAATCAAATACCTCAATCGTGTATTCCATTGTTACGCCGGGTGGCAAGTAACGGGCTAACGTGTCTGTTCGGTAAAAGAGTTCACCACTGGCTGGTGCTGAAGCCGTGAAAATACCAGGTTCGCCGAAATCCAGGTAGTCATACTGCGTGGCCCGCCGTCCGAGAATGGAGAATCGAACAGTGATCTCTTGAACATCACCACTCACGCTCGCCTTGAACTCGATGCCGTCAGGCAGCTTGCTCACCGCAGAATGATTCAAGATATCCACGTCCGGTGCCTGGGCACTGATAGTTCCTGTATAGCCCGGTAAGAGGCTTGCCATTAGGAAGACCACCACCGCTATTGCCATCGCTAAAAATGAGTTTTTCACTCGAGGTGTGACACTCTTTATGTCTGGTTCGTAAGATTTATTTGTGTGCATTTTGCGGAACTGGATATGTCGTCGACAGGGTGTGACGAAATGGGTTAGACGACTCCCAATGCTTTGTGAATGATCGACTTACTTGGCGCTTCGCCACTCGGCCCAGAAACGGTACAACGCGCTAAGAGGTGTGGCTACAGCCAGTATCCACAGTCCCCATCCGGGCTCGCTCAGTAAGAGCGCCACGGATATCACTACAACACGCTCCGGTCTGGTCGCGAACCCGGCAGTTCCTTTCATACCAAGGCCTTCGGCCCTTGCGCGGACATAGCTCACCATCATTGATCCAGCAAAAGCTATGAAAGCTAGCAAAGCAAGGGTTTGATCGAAAGTGTTTGATCTCGTGTAGTAAACAAGGAGGCCCATTAACAGTGCTCCCTCAGCGACGCGATCCATCACTGAATCCAGAAGCGCACCGCGTCGGGATACCTGGCCGGTGCGGCGTGCGATCCCGCCGTCTAGCATGTCAAACGTAGCACCCAGGATGACGAGGATACCGGCCAGAATCCACCGGCCATCTGCCGCAGCTGCTCCGGCCCCAACGCTGATTACAGTACCAGTAAGCGTGGCCATGTTTGGTGTGACGCCCAACTTATCGAGGGCGGCAGAAGCCGGCTCTTCAAACCATCGGGATAGTTTTTCGCGTAATGCGTAGCGGGTGCTCTGTAGAGTTGGCACGCAGGCTGAACGCCTTTCGATAGGTTGGATTAGTTTCTGGAGTTAAACAATACTTGCCATTTGAAGTTTAGAGGCGGTCTGGTCATAAAAATTTAAGACCCGAGTTGCTACTTCAGACCAGCGATAATCGTATGCTTTGATACGTCCAGAGGAACCCATCCTTTTTCGGAGTTGTTGATCGTTTACCAATATGCGAATGGCATTAGCTAGGGCTTTATGATCTCCGGGAGTTGCCAGAAACCCATCGGTCTGTTGGCTAACAACTTCTCGGTACCCGGCGATATCTGAAGCCACTATCGGAATGCCAGCTGCCATCGCCTCCAGCAATACGATTCCAAAGCTCTCTCCACCTGTTGCGGGGCTGCAGAATATATCTGCCGAATGGTAGTAGTTAGGGAGCTCCTGATCGGACACGCGTCCTGAGAATACGACATCTGTGATATTGCGCTCACCAATTACGCGTTGTGAATCCGCATCAGGCTCTCCTGGTCCAACAACGATCAGGCGAAGCCCCGGGAAGTCCCATTTGAGATCGGCATAAGCCTTGAGCAAGTGGCGTAGCCCTTTTCGTTTCTCCATACGGCCAACGAATAAAAGGTTAATCCGGCCATCATCGAATTGCTTTAGTCGGGGTGAACGTGTCCCAAAACGTTTGTAGTCGATGCCATTCGGTATTACTTCGTAATCTCCGGGGTAGAAACGACCTACGTACCCGCGTGCGGCCTCGGATACAGCTATTCGGCCATCCAGCTTATGTGGGTTTGCCCGGAGCATGTATTTAGACATGCGGTACAGGTGACCGTGTTCACGATAGGCGTGAAAGGTTCCAATAGTTAGTGCGGACGTAGCGCGTGCACCGAGGTTTGGGGGGACCGGTGCGAAAGGCTCATGGATGTGAACCACGTCGTATTCGCCGCGTTGAAGAAGTGTTTTAATCTGGGGGCGTTTCCACACGGAGAGAGCAACTCGTGCAACGGTTCCACCAATAGGTACAGGAACTGGCCGACCACAAGGTACAAACTCGTAGTTACGAACAGAGTCAAGTGGCTCCGAACATGGAGCCAAGACCTTTACGTCGTGGCCCCTGTTTGTGAATTGCTCGGCAAGGTGTGATACGTGGGTCGTTACGCCACCGGGATGTGCAAAGTCGTAGGGAGAAACCAGAGCGATCTTCATCGGCTCTCACTCCCAGTCTATTTAATGCGAATAACCACGTACCACAGGGCAGCAGGTCTGCCCGTTATCCCTGAAGTTTACTGCCTGGCGTCTGCCACACCGCTGAACGTTCTCGGGGTGAAGTTATTCTCGGGCTTCATTTCTCCGGCTGCAAATGCTTCGACCATCTGTCGAGCTTCATCATCTGTGTACTGCACAGGTGGTGACTTCATGAAGTAGGCCGACGGTGCCTGAATTGCGCCGGATACCCCGTTGTCCATCGCTATCTTAGCGCATCGAATGGCGTCCACCGCGACGCCGGCCGAGTTCGGGCTGTCGTGAACCTCTAGCTTGAGTTCGACGTTAAGTGGAACATCTCCGAATGACGTACCTTCAAGACGTATGTACGCCCATTTGCGGTCCTGCAACCATGGCACGTGATCTGAGGGACCAATGTGTACGTCGTCAGTCTTTATCTCCTGTTCGAGTTGAGATTTAACAGCCGCGGTTTTTGAAACCTTCTTGGAGGCGAGGCGAGTTCGTTCAAGCATGTTGAGGAAGTCGGTGTTACCGCCAAAGTTGAGCTGGTATGTGCGGTCAAGTTGAACGCCTCGGTCTTCAAATAGGCGGGTCAGCACCCTATGGATGATGGTTGCACCTACCTGAGACTTGATATCGTCCCCGACGATCGGCACACCGCGATCCTCAAACCTTTTCTGCCAGTAGGGCTCGCGAGCAATGAAGACCGGGATGCAGTTAACGAAACCAACACCGGCTGCTAACGCTTGCTCTACGTACCACTTAGTTGCTTCCTCGGAGCCGACCGGGAGATAGCTGATCATCACATCAACCTCACGGTCCCTAAGGATATTTACGATGTCGGCGGTTTGTCCGCCCGGGGTTGATGGGTCGTGGTTAACCTCAACAACATCAGAAAGGTACTGGCCAATACCGTCATGGGTCATGCCGCGCTCTACGGCCACACCAGTATGCGGAACATCATGGAACTCTACGGTGTTGTTCTGTCCGGACTTTATCGCCTCGGAAAGGTCTTTACCAACCTTATCGACGTCCACGTCGAAGGCGGCCACCACGTCGATATCTCCGACATGGTATGGACCCATGACGGTGTTCATGATACCGGGAATATCTATGCCTTCTTCGGCTTCCCGGTACTTGTGTACACCCTGGATAAGAGAGGATGCGCAGTTACCCACACCCACGATGGCGACGTTGATCTTCCCCAATATTCGACCCCTGAATTATTTAAATGAGCTTGCTCTACCGATGCGCCCAGATCGAAATTCCCTAGGCTTTTACAGAGGAATTCTTGAATCTGAAAGCGATCGCTTTCGAGCATATGATTTGATCATCATATTTCGTCAATGAGGGAGAATTGGGGCGTTTAGTCGACGGTGGCTGGCTGAAAGTTCCGGAACACTCTGGCATGGGTACTTTTTAAGCTATATGCCCACTCGAACAGTTTCGGCTACTTCTTCCAGAGTTTGGACGGAAATGTAAGGGTTTGTGCCCGACCATAAGTAGTCAAAATGATTTCTTAATAATTGGTAGTAGGGTGCATCCGAGGATATCTGAAGGATCGGAACGAGTCCGTCGATAGATGAGCCGTAGGGGACGGAATCTGGACGACCGAAATGATAGGTCTCGACGAAGCAACAGCTCTCGGTCATAAGTAAATAGATCGAAGGCCAGTGGTCGGCGAAACGTACATCCAGGCTGGCGTTCTTATGCTCTTGAGCTGTTCTTCGTAATGATGAAATAACGTTCAGACTTCGCCAGCTATCACCGAATAAAGCGCCCGCTCGGAAACTTGATTCGTCCACGAACTGCGTCCCTATCTCAGCGACGGCCCTGGCATGTGCGAAGTCGCTCAAAGGATGGACCAGGAGTGCTCTTACGGAGATGTCTCGATCCTCATTCATCATGCGGCGAAGAACGGGCGCGTAATCCATGTCCCCGAAGAATTCCCTGAGACCAATGCCATGTAGAAGGACTTCTCCATGAGCACTGTCAAGAGCCTCTCCGATAGCACGCTTTGTTTCACTGCTACCGCTTCTTGGAAGTAGGACAGCGTCCACTCCAGTTCTGATAGCGCCCTCCGCGAGAGCGCTTATGCGACTAAGGGTTTCGAGTTCCTTCGTGTTTGTGATTCCGTCTGGCGAATGGAGATTGCCGACCTGTTCCATAGAACCCGGTAAAGATGGGGCCGTAACGGAGGTCTCATGTTCAGTTACCGGAGTCGACAGGACGGCTTGAAGCGACTCCTCAGTGACGACCCATGTCCGGCCCAGTTTGGTGGCCGGAATAAGGCCCTGTGTCAGCCATTTATATACGGTCTTCTCGGTAACATTGAGACGGGCGGCAACATCTCGAACCTTCAGGCTGGCCATCTAAAATGTCCTTTATTAGTAACGCGTATTGGAAAATCCGGTATGAAATTCCATTACATTCTACTAAAAGATATAAAAGCGGTCTTAAGGGTTCTAAAAGGGTATGCCGGTTTAATTAAGTCTTTAAAAGCCCGTAAAGTTCTGTATCGTTTGAGCTAAGTCACCTTTTGAACCATGAATTTCGTTCAACCCTGGCAATAGATCGGGTATGCGTGACGACTTTCCCATCCATCGATGCTTTTTCTGGGCTAATACCGCGATTGACTAAGACGGCACCACTAGAAAAAGGGATGTCCGTCTATCACTTAGTGCAATCGGCATCGGTAAGTCGAGTCCTGACGATTTCATTTTGCGGTCAATCGTTATATTCTGACTCGGTCTCCGGGAATCGGAATTCTAGTCCGGCGCGTTCTTCCTGGATCCGACCGACGGCTTGCATTGAATCCTTGCCCCATCCCCGGAGCTGAGCTTCAATAAAGCGCTGCTGTGCCAGGTTGGCTGCCTCCATAGGAAGGCCCAACGATCTGCCGAGTTGTGTCGCGAGTCCCACGTCTTTGGCCGCAAGATCCACCATGAAACCCGGCTCAAAATTTCCCTTGAGTATGGAAGTGCTCCAACCCCGCAGTGCTGCACTGTCTCCTGATGAGGCCGAGATAACGTTGTACAGAGTCCGGGCGTCCACCCCGGCCTTCATTGCCATTCCAAACGCCTCGGAGATCATAACGCTGGTGCTAAGTCCGAGTAAGTTATTGGCGAGCTTGCAGATAGACCCCGTTCCGATACCCCCACAGTAGACCAGTTTGTCGGCATCACCGATCAGGTTTAGCACAGGAGCGACGCGTTCGAATATCTCCTGATCCCCTCCGACCATAAGGCAAAGATCCCCTCGGTCCGCGCCGACTGTACCGCCGCTAACAGGGGAGTCAAGCGCATGTGCGCCTGCAGCCCGAGTGGCTGCGTCGAGTGTCACCGCGGTATCGGGATCGATAGTGCTCAGATCAACAAGGACCGCCCCGGGAGAGATTGCTGAGAGAACACCACCCTCACCGGTCGCAACCTCCAGTACGTTGGCCGGCACTGGCAGAGAAGTGAACACAATTTCTGCCCCTCGGGCTGTTTCGGCCGGACTGTTGGCCCATGTGGCTCCAGCTTCTTCCAGTGGGCGTCCTGCCTCACGTGACAGGTCAAACACGGTCAGATCGTGTCCACCTTCTAGTACGTGCCGAGCCATATGGCGCCCCATGTTTCCTAGGCCAATAAATCCGATCTTCATAGGGCTGTCCTTCTATCTTCAGCTGGTGGTATCGGGTGGGTCGTTTAACTGGGAACGGTTTTTAGTATCCGACCGCTGCTCCGTCCTTGCGAGGCTCTGACCCGGCAACCAGTACACCTGTCTCCGCATCTCGGGACACAATTTGTCCTCCCCCGTATCCAACGCGGTCATACCCGTCGTCCACGCGAACGTGGTGGCCTCGTCTTTGGAGGTCCTTGACTGTATCCACGTCCACACCGGCCTCAAGCCCGACCGTCCCGGACTCAAGGAATACCCTGAAGCGTAGTGCATCCAAAGCCTGTTGCGAGTCTAAGTTGAAGTCGACCATGTTAGAAATCATCTGGAGGTGACCCTGCGGTTGCATAAAACCTCCCATGACACCGAAGCTGAGCCACATTTCACCATCCTTCGTCGCCATCGCCGGGATGATGGTCTGGAATGGCCTTGCCCCACCCTCAAGAAAGTTGGCGTGGTTCGAGTCGAGGGAGAACAGCGCTCCCCGGTTCTGGAGGGCTATACCGGTCGTTGGAACGACCATTCCACTGCCAAAGCCCTTGAACAGACTGTTGATGAATGAGCAAGCGTTGCCATTGCCATCGATGACTGTCAGGTAGACGGTGTCGGAGTTCGGGTAAGGCATCCCACTACCCACATTTTCCATTGCTCGTCCTCCGGAAATCCGGGCGCGCTGTTCACCTGCACGATCCTTGGACAGCATCCAGTCGATTGGGACTTCTTTAACTCGGGGATCACCCACGTAGTCCAGTGCATCAGCAAATCCAAGACGTAGAGACTCAATCAGGTGATGGTATGTGTCCGGGGACTGGAATCCCATTCCACCGATATCAAACCCTTCGGCAATGTTTAAAGCCATGAGGGCTGCTATTCCATCTCCGTTGGGAGGGCATTCCCACACGTCCACGCCCCTGTACTCTGTGTGGATCGGGACGTCCCAGTCGGAATGGTGAGCTGCCATGTCTTCTTTTGTGATCCATCCACCTTCAGATTGGATGAAGTCGGACAGTTTCTTGGCGATCTCACCTTTGTAAAAGGCTTCGCTCCCGCCTTCGGCAATTGTCTCCAGGGTGCGACCCAGTTCGGGAAGAGAGACGATTTCACCGTGCTTTGGTGCCCGCCCCTTTGGCAGCATTTCTTGTCCTGAAGGACGTGATGCGAGCTTTTCCTCTGCTGCTTGCCACTGGTTGGCGATGATTTCGCTCACCCCGAAGCCCTCATTGGCGTATTTTATGGCTGGCTGAAGCAAATGTTTTAACGACATCGTGCCGTCTTCTTTGAGCAACGTTTCCCATCCATGCACTGTGCCGGGTATCGAAACGGAGAATGCCGCATCCGGACCTTCCGTTGGGATGCCAGAATGACCGTTTCGAACCACATCATCTCGGTTTGCTGCAGAGGCAGCTCGGCCACTTCCATTAAGGGCCCGGACACGTTTCTCGTCGTTCTTCCATACGAGCGCGAACATGTCTCCACCGACGCCGGTAGACATTGGCTCTAGCACGTTTAAGGCAGCAGCTGTTGCAACGGCGGCATCAACGGCATTGCCACCTTCTTTGAGAATATCTAGTCCTACCTGCGCAGCGAGTGGTTGACTGGTTGCCACCGCACCATTACGGGCGACTACGGAGGACCGGCGGGAGCGGAAGAAAGTCACATTTACATCCTTAGTTGTAGTCCGGTTGATACGTCAAGAAACCCGGCTAATTCAAAACCCGGCGCAATCCTATCAACAAAGGCCGTTCAGCGCGGACGGATATAGGTTTTAACTCGAGGGTACTTGGATCCAGTCCCTGTCAATCGCAACCGAGTTGATCTGCGAGTTCGTTGAAACTGTTCGCTGTGAAGTTAAATGATGGGTCGGTTTCCGGGTCTGCAGTGTTTCTGAGGCCAGTGTTATGGCCAAACTCATCTGGTCGTCGTACAAACGCTGTCTTCAGACCCTGATCACTGGCTGCCCTGAGGTCATTCTGGTGGGCAGCCGTCATCATTACTTCGCCAGGTTCCAACCCCAGTAGTTCAGCTGCCTTGAGGTATGACTGGGGGTCGGGCTTGTAGTGACCTGATAACTCAGACGAGAGCACACAATCCCACGGAATCCCAGCGCGTTTGGCCATATTGGTTAGTAAGGCAACACTGCCGTTCGACAGGCTTGTGATAATGAACTTCGACTTGAGGCGGGCCAGTCCGGAAACTGCCTCCGGCCAGGGGTCAAGTCGATGCCATACTTTGTTTAGGTGGACCTTTTCTTCTTCACTCAGGCCTTCGACACCAAAATTAACGAGCAGGTCGTCCAAACGACGCCGATGTATCGCGTCTATCCCGATCCATTCCCATTCTCCTGTTCGCACCTTGTTCATACCTGGCCCATACCCGGCTCTCCACTCGTCTGCAAAGAGGTCGGAATCTATATTCAGGCCGCGCTGGTCTGCCAGTGTTGCTATCTCACGCGATACGCTCCCACGCCAGTCGACTACAGTGCCGAACACATCGAACGTGAGAGCCTTTATTTGTGATAGAGGCACTTCGGACAACGTCATTAGCGGTCTCCAGAGATTCCAGTATGAGTGGTGTTGAGGGTTGACAATGTACAGCAGGGAATGAGTTGGTGGGATTCGCCAGCCACTAGCCGCCTACTAAATAGTCGAATCCTGGAAAGATGCATGAACGGCTTACCTGGTTCGGGGATTGAATACGTCGTTCAAAGCGTCGCCCAGTAGACTCCAGGAGAAAATCAGTAGCCAGATTACGGCTATCGGCGCAAGTAGTTGTTCCGGGTGATTTTGTATGACCGATACGACCGCTGTTCCGCGCCCTGAAACATCTGAGATCATGAACCCGAGACTTGGGCGAGGTGGTTGAACACCGATCCCCAGGAAGCTCAGAACCAGTTCGCTCCCCGCGATGGCTCCCATCCCGGCCGACGCAGTTACGATGATTGTTCCAGTGATGTTAGGAAGGATATGTGAGAACAGAAGTCGAGGTGTTGATACTCCAACGGCCCTCGCAGCTTCGATATAGTCTGCGTTTCGGATAGCGAGTACCTGCCCTCTTACCAGTCGCATCATCCCGTACCACGCGAACGGCAGCAGTGCTATCGCGACCACGAAGTAGTCGACAAACCCTGACTCAACCAGGCCACCAAAAGGACTCCAATCCGGAAAGTTGCTCCAGTCTTCAAAATCGCGCGTCCAACCCACAATCCGAGGTCGTAATGTAGCGGCTATCAAAATCACAAGTAGGATCCCAGGGAATGCGGCGACAACTTCACCGACGCGCATAATTACCGCATCAGCCTTCCCACCAAAATAGCCTGCAACCATACCCAGTGTCACACCTAGGATTATTCCTCCTGTCCCTACGGTGATGATGGTTAGAATCACCGTTGTTTGAACGCCCCAGACCACACGAGTGAACAAGTCTCTCCCGAGGCGATCGGTTCCAAGGATGTGATCCCTTGAAGGTCCTTCCTGCGTGTGGAAAAGATCTGTCTCCGAGTAAGAATGGGTCGAGATTGGTTTGGCAAGAATCCCTGTCGCGTAGATCACTACTATGATCGAAATCATAGTCATAGCGATCTTTTTTTGGCGAAGCCGTCTCCACGCCTGCTGCCAGGGCCCCAGACCTGAATGTAGATCAAGGTCGCGAGATTTTTGTGACTCTACTTTGAGGCTCATGGTGAATTACTGGTACCTGATCCGAGGATCTACTACGGAGTAGAGAATATCCACGATCAGATTTGCTATCACCAACGAGGCCGCGCCGATTAAGGCGATAGCCATTATTACCGGGAAATCACGTGCGAATAGCGCATCAAGGGCGAAACGTCCGACACCAGGAATTCCAAATATCAGTTCGACGATGAAAGCACCACCGAGCAGCCCAGATAGAGAGAAACCTATCAAGGTTAGTATCGGTATCAGGGCGATGCGAGCTACATGACGGTAGTTGACGATATGTTCTGGGAGGCCTTTCGAACGAGCAGTTCGAATATAGTCCTGGCCAAGGATGTCTAAAGTGCTTGATCGCATAATTCGCGCAAATATCGCGACCCCAGGAAGACCGATCACCAGTGCGGGGAGGATGATTTGGGAGCTAAAAAATCCACCCCATCCGGATACGGACACCCAGTCCAACTTGAGGGCGAAAAAAATAATCAAATATGGAGCTGTCAGAAATACAGGCATGGCGTCCAAAACTAAAGACCCAGACACAATAGTGGGGTCCTGCCACGAACCTTGCTTGAGGGCGGCATAGAACCCAAGAGGAACGCCAAGTCCGATCGTGATCAGTGATGCAGCTAGAAAAAGTTGAGCCGATACTTTTAACTTGGGACCGAGAAGCTCGGCTACGGCACGATTCTGGAACTGTGCGCTTTCCCCAAAGTCCCACTGCATGGCGTTCCACACGTATCGAGTGAACTGTACGTAAACGGGATCATTCAGCCCGCGTGAGTCGCGAATTCGTTCAGCACGTTCTTCCGTGTAGTGTTGTCCCAATTGAATCTGTACAGGGTCACCGGGACCGTAATGGCCCAGTGTGAACACAATGGCTGAAACGATGAGTAGCAGGACTGGCGCCCAGAGCAGCCTCCGCACTATATAAGCGAGCATGTGCCGGGCATTTCCTCCAAATCAATGGCTGTTAAATATCAGTCAACTGCGATATTGGGATTATTGCCTGTTCCCCATACGGATCGAGAAGAAAAAGCCATGTTTGTAATGGCTACTCTTGGATCCAAACATCCTTAAATATCTCGATGGTCATCGGCAGGAAGTTATAGTCGTTGACTCTGTCCTTAATGAGGGCCAGTCCCTGGGTGTCCCACCAGACAGGTAACCATGCGACGTCGTTGACGATCATCTGCTCTGCTTCCTGGTACAACTCTGTTCTTAGAACAACGTCTTGTTCTGTGCGGGCCTGTTCCACTAGTCGATCGACCTCGAGGTTTGAATAGTTACCGTCATTCCTTGGGCTCTCGCTGTGGAACAGAATGTCTAGCCAATCCTGTGGGTCGGGATAATCCGCCTCCCATCCCCCGAAAAACGCTTGAAGACGGTTTCGATAGAGGTCCTGGAGATAGGTGGCAAATTCGACCTGCTGTATCTCGACTTCGACGCCCAGGTTCTGAGCCCACATATCGGCCATAACTTCGATGGACAGACTCGGCGACCCGCCGGTCCCCTGCGTGGTGATCACAATTCGCTTCTCCCGGTCACTTAGTGTGGGATAGGACGATTGCTCCAGGAGTTGTTGGGCCTTCACAGGATCAAAATCGAGTGGGATCAAATCATCGTTAAAGCCCGGGAATAGAGGTGGGAGTACACCCTGGGCTGGTCGTACAAGTCCGGCAAATACCTGTTCGGCAATCAAATCTTTATCGATGGAGTGCGCCAGGGCCTGGCGGAACTTCACATCGTTAAATGGCGACTCGTCTACGTTGAAGCCTAAGTAGCTGGTTGAAAAACCGGGCGGCACGCTCACCAGGTCTTTATTGATTGCATTACTCGGATCTTGCACGCGATCTAAGTCCGCAAGGCCTACCCCGGTGATGTCAATTTCATCTGCCTCGTACATCGCCATCGCAACACCGCCGGCCAAGTTGATTTCGACGCTGTCAAGGTAAGCGAGTCGATCGTAGTAATTCTCGTTTCTGGCGAGCACCATGCGTTCGCCAATACGGTACTCGTCGAGCGTAAAAGGCCCGCTACCAATAGGGTTGTCGGTCCAGGTCCTTCCGCCAGATTCCACATTACTTCGTTTTACAGCAAAGGCCGTGGGATAAGTCAGCTTGGCTAAGAAATAGGCTTTCGGAGCGTCAATAGTAAATCGGAGCGTCTTGTCATCCACAACCTCGATACCAGATGCCGTAGTAGCTGCGCCATCTATGATTTCCGACACGCCAATGATATCGGCAAGATAAAGTTCAGCGACTGTAGATTCGGTGTCTGGATTTGCCGCGCGTTCGATCGCATATTTGAAATCGGACGCGGTTACAGTGCTGTTGTCACTGAATCGAGCGTCATCCCGAATTGTGAACGTGTACACGGTTCCGCCCTCGGAGATGTCCCATGTATCTGCTATATCCGGCACGATCTGAAGGTTATTGTCCAGCCGCACTAGTCCAGAGAATAGTTCGAGCACGATTCGAGCTGACGAGGTGTCGCTGACTAGAGCGGGGTCCAGGGTCGGTGGATCCCCGCCGAGAACACGCAACTTGCCGCCGAACTTATCACCGATTTTTGAACTCTTGGCTGACGTATCTGCGACCGGATTGCCGCCGAGAGCAGGAGATATATCGATGCCTGGGGATTCAGCTGCTGATTCCGTGGATGAGAGGTTGGATTCAGACGCCGTCTGTTCGTCGGCGTTTCCGCCGCATGCCAGTGAGCTTATAAGAACCATGGCCAACAGGCCGGGGATGATCAACTTTCGAAGCATGCGCCTCGACACCTCTTACTGTTCTTTTATGAAGGCGAGGCAGGATACGAACTCGCCTTTGTTGTTTTCGATCGGGGCTCTTGAATTCTGGTCAGGTTTTACCCGTTAAGGATCTATGCTTCCGGGTGGGTTATTACGTTGTACACGATTTAGTTGTTTGAAAGCGTAGCAAAAAGAGCTACTTATGCATTCGAATCAGCACCTACCGAGTGTAGGAGGAATGCCTCGAGGAGTCCGTCGATCCCACCCTCTAACACCCCTTCCGCATCTGCGGTTTCAAACCCTGATCTGTGGTCTTTAACCATCTTGTATGGGTGGAGGACGTAGCTCCTGATTTGTTGGCCCCATTCTGGCGCCACATGTTCGCCTTTTAATTTGCGTCGCTCCGCTTCTGCTTCTCGCATCTGGATATCGAGGAGCCTTGCGGTCAGAATCCGCATTGCGACGGCTTTATTTTGCAGTTGTGAACGTTCATTCTGAACCGATACGACTGTATTTGTGGGTATGTGAGTGATTCTGACCGCTGTGTCGTTTTTCTGTACGTTTTGGCCGCCATGTCCACCGGCTCTGAAAGTATCTATTCGTAGATCATCGGGATTGATATCGACCGTGCTGGACTCATCTTCCGCTTGGGGCAATACTTCAACCAGTGCAAAAGTCGTATGGCGCATGTGGTCGGCGTCGAAAGGCGAAAGCCTTACTAATCGGTGTGTGCCGCGCTCGGCTTTCAAGTAGCCGTAAGCGTAGCGCCCCTCAATCTGAGCGGTGACCGACTTCAAACCGGCTTCGTCTCCCGGACTAGACTCTAGAACGGAAGCTTTGAACCCCTTTGACTCAGCCCAGCGGAGGTACATCCGGAGCAAAATCTGGACCCAATCCTGGGCTTCCACACCGCCGGCACCTTGCTTAATTGAGAGGATCGCAGGTTGTTCGTCGTACTCACCTGAAAGTTGGACGGCGAACTCCATTTTCTGCACGCGATCCATCAGGGATTCATAGTCGTCTCGGATGTTGTCGGTCAAAGACCCGTCTGATTCTTCGATCGCCATCTCGATCAATTCTTCGAGAGACTTAGATGTCGATTCAACTTGGCGCCACGAATTGACATCATCCCGAACGCCAGCCATATCTCGGGACATCGCCTGTGCCTTTCGAGAGTCATCCCAGAATCCCGGCTTTGAGGCGGCTTCTTCTAAGTTTTTAAGGCGCGTTTCAAGTGCAGGCAGGTCAAAGTCGCCTCACGATCCCGGCAACGCGCTGCCGAAGAGTTGAGATGTCGCCATGAAGGTCGCGCATGTGCGTGTTCCTTAGCTCGAGTATTCAGAACTTAGAGGCGGCAACCAACTGTTAGTCAGACAAAGCCTCTTGTAAGGAATTAACTCAGAAGTCTGCCCAGGATAATTCAGACCAAAAGTATATCAAGACGTTGCCTCTAATACCTGTTTTTTCATGGCCCAGAATACTCGCAGGTTTGTGTGTTAGAACTGGTTCCTTGGCAATCTGTTCTCGAGCAAACCGTTTTGACTATCGGCGTATAAATTTTGAGCGAGAGCTTCGGGGAGAGGGATTCGATCATTGTGTAACATCAATTACACCTGTCCCCATTTCGTCCTAAGACTCCACGCAATATGCACCTGATCTGTGACGATCATCGTGATATCCTCAGATGTAGTCGGGGCATGGCGCAGCCCGGTAGCGCACCTGTCTGGGGGACAGGAGGTCACAGGTTCAAATCCTGTTGCCCCGACCATTACACCTAAACGTAAATTCGACCCTGGCGGCGTTTTAGCTACCGGGGTCGAATCGCGTTTGGCAGCAGTTATGACAGCAACCGGGTGCACACCCGGCTCAACTCCGGTAGTCCGTCACCTGCCACAGCACGGCTAGTACGCGCCGGTCCGGTAGCCGCCAGAAGTTCGTAGAGGCCTGACCCTACGATATGGACCTCACAGGTAAGACCTCTACTGGGCCCAGTGCAAGGTGACTCTCAAAAAGTTCGGTTACTTCCTCGAATGAATCAGACTCGATTACTGCAAAACTTTTATGCTCGAGGGGATTTCCCCATAGGCCTACTACC
>JAYGCF010000029.1:0-204625 GCA_046583495.1 Dehalococcoidia bacterium | reverse complement strand
ACAAGTACCGAGCTACCAACTGCTGTATCCATGTTCTCGCTCCTTGTCCCCACAGGGAATTAGAAAAGCGAGATGAGCGATTTTGTAGCTAATTTCCGCGCAAAAAGGCGAAAAATGGTGGGCCCGGCAGGGATCGAACCTGCGACCGATCGGTTATGAGCCGAGTGCTCTAACCACTGAGCTACGGGCCCTTTATTCAAGCGCTCGAGACGTATCGGCTGAAAAGTTTGTGACTTCCGATCGTCATTCGAGCATTCTGCTTAATGGTCCTATCCAGATTACCTCATAACCACGCGTACGTCTTTGGTTTTAATTCTTGTTGAAAAGCGATACGGTTTTTGACACGAAATAAATCTGCTCACAGATCTGCACTACCGGTGCTAGACTCCTCCAGCCCCTCTCAACCTTCTTAAATACTCAGCCGATGGAGCCTTTTATATGAAAATCACTGACGTCCGCATGGAGGTCTACAGGTGGCCGCGCGAAAAGCCCATTACCAATGGCCTGTATACCTACACCCATGCAGGCATACGCCCGGTGATTATTGAGACTGATGAAGGCATAACCGGTATCGGTATGGCAGGTGCAGACCAGGTTTCTCCAGAAGTCACCGTGTCTTTGGTCGAGCATTTCAAAGAGATCCTGGTCGGTAAAGATCCACTTATGACCGAACGCCACTGGTATGAAATGTGGCGGCCCAAACTTGTTGGTCGCAGGGGCATCACGACTCGGGTTCTGGGTGGGATCGATATGGCGCTCTGGGACATTAAAGGAAAGGTGGCGGGACTGCCGCTTTATAAATTGCTGGGAGGCTTTGCCGACAAGGTCGACACTTATGTTGCGGGTGGTTACTACGAAGAAGGAAAAGGCCTTAAAGAGCTTGCGGCCGAAATGGAACATAACGTCGACCTGGGTGTTCGTGCCGTCAAAATGAAGGTCGGCGCAATGACGATAAATGAAGACGTTGAAAGGGTCCGGGTGGCACGTGAGGCGGTTGGGCCGGATGTTCGGCTGATGGTCGATGCCAACAACGCCTATCGTCACTACACAGCTATCGAGTTCGCACGAAAAACCGAAAAATATGATCTTTTCTGGTTCGAAGAACCCGTCGAACCAGATGATTACATTGGGCAGGCCGAGATCACCCGGGCTACCAGCATTCCGATAGCAGCCGGAGAGAATGAGTACACACGCTACGGCTTCAGGGACATGATCAACGCTCGAGCAGTGGACATACTCCAGCCAGATGCATTAGTCCTTGGTGGAGTGACAGAATTCATGAAAATCGCTGCTCTTGCAGGTGCCAATGACCTGGATATTGCACCCCATGGAAACCAGGAGGTGCACATTCACCTCATCTGCGCCATTCCGAACGGCTTAATTCTTGAGTACTACGCTGATACATTCGATGCCATGCACGGAAACGTTTATAAAGAGACGCTGAAAATCGAGGATGGATACGTTTACGCCCCGGACCGTCCTGGCCTGGGCATCAATTTAAACAATGAATTCCTCAATCAATACAGGGTCGGTTAACTTTCGTTGGTGGGTATTCGGAGCAAGTACAAGTCCTCTTGATCAGGATCATCTGACAGGAAATCATGGACTAACTTGAAGCCGATTTTGGCGGCCAGGGCTTTTGAGGCAAGGTTCTCGCGGTTTATGGACGCCACGAATTCGTTCACGCCATGATTGCTCTGCGCCCAGTTGATCAACGCCGACACCGAGCTCGAAGCGTATCTACAGCGGCGGTAAGGTTGGAATGTCGAGTACCCGATTTCTACACCACCTGGAGCAATATCTTGAAGATACTGCGGGCCCGGTGGTGTATGAAATCCAACGTGTCCAACCATCTGCCTGTCTGATTGCCTGACAATGGCCCGCAACAACCATGGCTGCAGTTCCGGCATCGTTTGTAATTGCAGTAAACGGACTCTAATTGTGGGATCAGCCTCCAAGGTCCAGTCTTTCCAGAACTTCACATTTTTATATCCAGCACCAGACCTGCCCTGTCCGTCCATCATTGCCCGGAGGAACTCCGCGTTCATTGAAACCAGGTCAAGTTCGTTCGCCGCGATCGTGATCGATTCTTTTGGGCTATCGCAAGGTGTCATCTGCATCTCTGTAAAGCGATTGGATCAGAAAACATTATGATTCGAACAGAAGTTGTGGACGCATTAGACCGCGAATATACTCGGCAGCACTCTCGAGGCCGCACAGAGCGTGCGTCTCGCACGAGTGGACTTGTTGTGAATGATTGGGAGTGAAGGTTGCCTGATTTCGATTTTGCCCAACCCACGTCGTTGAAAGAGGCCCTCGATCTTTTCGCCGCTGATGGCGAAGTACGGGCGCTCGTTGGTGGGACTGACATCGTAGACCAGCTCAAAACCGGTCGCCGGAACGCCGACATGGTGGTTGACGTAAAGCGTATCCCGGAATTGCAACGACTTGAAGTGGCTGACGATGGCCTTCATATCGGCGCAGCTAGAAACCTGACGGATATTGCAGAATCGCCTGCAGTAAGGGCAGATTATGGTGGATTGGCGGATTCATCTCTACTGATCGGGTCATGGCAAATACAGAACCGAGCCGGACTTGGCGGAAACGTATGCAATGCCGCTCCCTCCGGTGACACTATTCCTGCCCTACTCGCACATGACGCCACAGCGGTTGTGGCCAGCGCTTCAGGCCGACGCAATGTAGCACTGGCCGATTTCTTTGCGGGACCCGGTCAGACCGTGCTCCAGAAAGATGAAATTCTGGTCGAACTTATCCTCCCGCCCAGTCCTCAAAATGGGGCGTCTTCATATCTTCGATTTATTCCCAGGAACGAAATGGATATTGCAGTTGTCGGTGTCGGAAGCTATCTGCAAATTGCCGGGGACAACATGGTCGAGAAGGCTCGTATAGCCCTTGCATCTGTCGCACCAACACCCGTGCGAGCCAGGGATGCTGAAGAAATACTTGAAGGAAATATTCTTACCGATGATCTGCTAGCGTCCGCAGCTGTAACAGCTGTGGAATCGGCAACTCCTATTACCGACGTTCGAGGCTCCGCGGAGTACCGACGTGAGCTGGTCAAGGTTTTAACCCGTCGTACCCTGGAAATCTGCCGTGACAGGGTTACCGCTTAGACCTGGCTACGTATTCACTTAACGCTACGGAGTTCTCAAGGACAACCATCATGAAACATATTTCGATGACAGTGAACGGCGATAGCCATGAACTACTGGTAGACCCGGGTTGGACCCTCCTGGAAACACTTCGTGATCGTCTGCGTCTCACGGGAACAAAAGAAGGGTGCAGTAACGGCAACTGTGGCGCCTGTACGGTAATGATTAACGGACGTACGGCGAATGCCTGCCTGGTTCTGGCCGTCGAGATGGCCGGAAGCGAAATAACGACCGTTGAGGGAATTGCCAGGCAAGGGAAGCTTAATGTTGTACAAGAGGCGTTCATCAAGGATGGTGCGTTGCAATGTGGCTTCTGCACTCCAGGTTTTATAGTTTCAACCACCGCTCTTCTGCAACGAGATCCGGATCCATCAGAGCAAGAAATCCGAATGCGACTCGCCGGCAATCTCTGTCGGTGCACCGGGTATGACAAGATCGTGATGGCGGTTGAAGACGCGGCCGCTATGCTCCGGGGATAGATCTACACTCCACCCCATTTACCTGTGCGATTCAGGGTGGATTTCAAAATAAAACGCCAAAACATGCAGTTTTCGGCGTTTTATGGCGTTTAACCTTAAGTCGCCAAGTGACCCGTTGATGTCATGTGGTACCGTGATGATTGTCGATATAGATTCAGCATTGACAGAGAACTCAAGCTTACAGACCTTCGGAAGGTAATTTATGGAACCCGTCTTTCGGGAAGCCGTATCCCAGTTAAACGATGAACGCCAGGTAGTGTTGGCAACCGTAGTGAAAACGTCCGGTTCCACTCCTCAAAAACCTGGTGCGAAGTTACTTGTTCGAGACGATGGAAGTGGTGTAGGTACGCTTGGTGGCGGCTGTGTCGAAGGTGATATCTGGTTCGCAGCACAACAGTTACTGAAGAGCGGTGGCGTCGCCGAGATGCGCGAGTACGAGTTGAACGAAGAGCTCGCTGCAGAAGACGGCCTCATTTGTGGCGGGACGATGTATTTCCTCATCGACCCGGTTCGTGATCCCATGGATTATCAAGTCCACGCTGAAGAGGTGGTCGCCGCTTACGAAGGTGGTCCGCCTGTTGCGATCGCTAACGTTATGGTCGTTCCTGAAGGCTCAGACTTTACGGTTGGGTCCAAATTATTGATCCGTGAAAACGGCGAGATGGTCGGATCCCTTGGGGATCCCGGTCTCGATGAACGTTCCGCCCGGAATGGCGCCAATCTGATGGCGCTTGGAAAACAGGAATACTTTGTTGACGATAAGACCGGGGTCGAACTATTTATAGAAGCGTTCACGACACCACCAACCATGGTGTTGGCTGGTGGTGGGCATGTTTCCAAGGCAATTGAACCTATCGCGCGATCTGTTGGGATGCGCGTATTCGTTGTAGATGACCGACCTGAGTTTGCCAATGTTGAACGGTTTCCTGAGGCCGAAATTGTCCTGAACAAGGATTTCGTTAGCGGTATTGCTGAACTCCCGATAAATGCCAATACATTCATAGTCATAGCGACGCGCGGGCACCGCTACGATGACACTGCCCTGGAAGCGGCTGCACGTACCCCAGCTCGATACGTGGCATTGCTTGGTAGCAAACGAAAGACCATCATGATCTACGAGGAGCTTCTTCGTCGCGGCGTACCCATGGATCGCGTTCGGAGTCTCAGAGCGCCGAGTGGACTGGACATATCGGCTCGCACGCCTGAAGAGATCGCTATCAGCATCGTGGCAGAGATTTTGATGTTTCGACTGGGAGGGACCGGTCTTCCAATGAAACTGGATGAGAAGTTGCTCGAGGTCGCTGCCAGGCATGCCCGTGAATCGGGTTCTACAGTCGCTGCCGACTAAGTAAAACATTGACAATCTGCGCAGTACTGCTCGCCGCAGGTGAGTCAAGTCGCATGGGTACTCCTAAACCACTAATCCAGTGGTTCGGTGCCCCTTTAATTCAGCGACAGATCGAAGCGCTTCTAGATGCTGGCGTGGACGAGGTGGTTGCGGTGACTGGTAATAGTGCCGACGAAATCAAGGTTGCACTGGAAGATTTTGCAGCGGGAATGCCTGTACACCTGGTTAATAACAAGGCATTTCTGGAAGGTAAAACTACTTCCGTTAAGGCCGGTCTCAAGCGGGTTCCAACGAATGTAAATGCCATAGTGGTTCTCGCTGTGGACCAGCCCAGACCGAGTTGGCTGATTAGAGAAGTGTTGGAATCACATAAATTGACGGGTGCGCTGATCAGTTCGCCTGTTTACGACGGGCATGGTGGACACCCACTGGTGTTCGATGGATCACTTCTAGATGAGCTCAAAGCAATCACAGAAGAAGGACAAGGCGTGCGAGAGGTCGTACAGGCCCATATAGAATCCATGAACAGACACAGTATCGATACACCAATTGTCCGTCTGGATATGAATACACAGGAAGATGTCGCCGCCGCCCGTGATATTTTCCCAGATCCCAGGTTGAAAGATTCATGAGTATCGGCGACGTCCTCAGTGGAGCCAGTGAGTACCTGAGCCAAACGGGCATCGATGGGTGGTTGCTGTACGACTATCGTGGTTCAAATCCGATCCTCTGGAACTTAATAGGCCACGTCGACCACGTTACCCGGCCATGCTGGTTTCTGGTGCCATCGAATGGAGACCCGGTACTACTTACGCATCAGGTGGACGCCGGTCGATTTGCTTCTATGGTCGAAACAGCTCACTCTCAAAATGTGCGTATCGACCAGCTGTCTTTTGGTAGTCGAGACCAGATGGTTTCAGAACTCGCCGCAATGCTAAAAAACAGCCAAAAGATAGCGATGGAATACTCATCTGAAGCAGCTCTGCCACGCGTCAGTCGTATTGATGCGGGAACAGTTGAATTAGTGCGATCTTTCAGTGTCGAGGTAGTCAGTTCAGCAGACGTCCTTCAATACTCCACCGAACGCTGGAGTCCACAGCAACTGGAGTCACATCGCGTAGCAATGGAAGGTTTAGTAAAGACAGCGCATGATGCCTTTGCGTTCATTGGCGAGAACATTAATTGGAAGTTGACAGAACACGACGTGGCAGAGTTCATAAGGGGCAGGTTTGAGAGATTAAACCTAATAGCTCCTGATGGGCCGATAGTTGCTGTGAACCAACATGCTTCAGATCCGCATTACGAACCGACCCCAGAGACAGCGGCTGTTGTCCGGAAGAACAGCCTGGTTCTCATTGATCTCTGGGCAGTATCGCCCGAGCCAGGCTCGGTGTTTGGTGACATCACATGGACGGGTTTCACAGGGGAACCGACACCCAAACACGAAGAAGTCTTCAACGCAGTCGCGGAAGCACGCGACTCAGCCGTGTCCTTCATGCAGACAGAATTCAACAAAGGACGGGAAATCGAGGGATGGGAAGTCGACCGTGTCGCTCGAGAAATGATCGTTAAAAAGGGTTACGGCGACTTTTTTGTGCATCGTTTGGGCCACAGCATTGGCTTAGAGGTCCACAGCAATGGAGTGAACCTCGACGACTGGGAGACGCACGATACTCGCAAACTAATCCCTGGTGTTGCCGTGTCTGTTGAACCCGGGATATATCTGCCAGAGTTCGGTATTCGGTCCGAGATTGACGTATTTTTCGGAGAACCGGGACCTGAAGTAACTGGCGAAATACAGGGTCAAATAGTCAGAATAAACGCTTAGGGGATCCGGTCCTGATTGTTCGCGTATTCACGTCGAGTACTTCGTACATGTCAGCAATTCTCGACCCTTGTGGTCCAGTCCGGAGCAAAAGTTAAATGTCACTGACTGCTTTCCTGGTCAGCAATGCACTTCTTGTACTGGTGCTGTTGAGTTGGAACCTTTTCACGCTTATATCTCTCAGGAACGCCTCTTCCGAAGGCAGATCACACTGGACTGCCTCTGTAGGCCTGCAGTGGCGTTTCGGTGCTGCGACCGCTGCTTTGATAGCAGTCACCCTCGCAACCCTGGATGCGATTCTTTTCGGGGAGTCCGAAGAAATCATCGAAATCGCTGGTATCTTCTCAATACTGGCCTATGTCATTGCGGTCTCTCATGCAATTGTGTCTGTGTTGCTCATTGCCGAGATCAACCGGAGAGGACTTACCAAAGCTAACCCATCTTTCGACCAAAACGCTCCCTGGCGCCACCCAATTGAATGGGCGACTTTACTCCTTGTCCCTTTAACCCTGCTCGGTGCATTTATTCTCGGGATGGTTGCCAGTGCCTAAACCTGACTTAGACCTTGATACAGGCGACCTGGTGTCGGTTACCGTGATCCGTTAAATGCGGAACGACCTCTGCGCACTCGTCGGTGGCAATGGGACAGCGAGTCCTGAAGACGCATCCTGATGGCGGGTTAGCCGGGCTGGGCATATCTCCCGCCAGTACTATTCGTTCCCTGCGGCGCTCAAGAATAGGGTCTGGTATGGGAACGGCAGACATCAAAGCGCGGGTATACGGGTGCATTGGGTTCTCGTACAGGTCAGCACTTGATGCCGTCTCCATGATTTTGCCAAGGTACATCACAGCGACCCGGTCGCTTATATGTCTCACCACGGACAGGTCATGGGCTATAAAAAGGTACGAGATATTAAATTCGGTCTGAAGGTCCGACAGTAAATTTAAGATCTGTGCCTGAATCGAAACATCCAACGCTGATACAGGTTCATCGCAAACGATGAAAGAAGGCTCGCCTGCCAACGCGCGGGCTATACCTATACGTTGACGCTGACCACCCGAAAATTCATGTGGATACCGTCCCATCATCTCCGGATTCATCCCTACCCTCTCGAGCAGCTCGGCTACACGGTCTCTCCGTCCATCTTTGTTTCCTGCAAGTTCGTGCACGATAAGCGGTTCGCCGATTATCCGTCCGGCGTTCATGCGTGGATTCAGAGACCCATATGGATCTTGGAAAATAATTTGCATCTCAGATCGGAAAGGTCTCATTCTCTTTGCAGAAAGATCGGTTAACTCGACGCCTCGAAATCGGACCGAACCTGCAGTTGATCTTTCCAGCTGGAGAATCGCTCGGCCTGTAGTTGTCTTACCGGAACCGCTCTCTCCTACAAGTCCAAGTGTCTCTCCGGGTGAAATATCGAAAGAAACGCCGTCTACGGCTTTGACGGCGGCAGTCTGTCGTCGAACGAAGAATCCAGTATTGATTGGGAAATGAACGCGAAGATCTCGAACCGACAACCTGGCTTCCTGAACTTCATTTGGAATATCTTGCGTCAATAGAGAGGTCATTCCCTACTTTGGCCGCTTAATTCACGCCCTACCCTGTCCTGCTCCCAACATGAAGTCATGTGATGGGATGCGGACGGCCGGAGTTCCGGAACTTCGACACGACACGTATCAACAACCCAGCTGCATCGGGGCGCAAAAGAGCATCCGGCCGGGAGATTTGCCAGATCTGGTATTTCCCCTTGAATCGATTTAAGTCGAGTGTGATGTGTAGCGTCCAGGCGGGGAACGGAGCTAAGTAGTCCGTTGGTGTAGGGATGCCGGGGCGCTGAATAAATTTCATCAGCAGTTCCGACCTCAATGATCTTTCCGGCATACATAACGGCAACCCGTTGGGCATATCGAGCAACCACACCCAGGTTATGAGTGATGATTAAAAGCGCCATTCGGAACTCTTCACACAGGGATTGCAGGAGTTCCAGTATTTGTGCTTGTATCGTCACGTCCAGGGCTGTTGTGGCTTCATCTGCAATCAGTAAGCGTGGATTACAACAGATCGCCATTGCGATCATAGTTCGTTGCAACTGACCTCCACTTAGTTGATGTGGATAATCATCGAAACGCTTCCTGGGGTCTGGCAATCCAACCCGTGCCAGCATTTCCACCGCCCGCTCCCTGGCGGCATGGCCTTTGAGACTGAGATGAATCTCCAAGGCCTCAGTAATCTGTCTCCCGATCGTCAACACTGGATTAAGTGAGGTCATCGGTTCCTGAAAAATCATCCCGATTTCTCCACCACGTACTTTACGCATCTCACTATCTGGGACGAGTCGTAGATCTCTACCTTGCAGCATAACGC
The DNA here is from genome assembly GCA_046583495.1 of Dehalococcoidia bacterium. Classification (GTDB taxonomy): domain Bacteria; phylum Chloroflexota; class Dehalococcoidia; order Lucifugimonadales; family Lucifugimonadaceae. The sequence continues at coordinate 195,432 of JAYGCF010000029.1, read as the reverse complement.
TGCCCGAAACTATTTCTCCCGCGGGACTTGGAACCAGTCCCATGACCGAAAGAGATGTCACTGATTTGCCGCAGCCAGACTCCCCTACGAGCCCGAGCGTCTCGCCTTCATCTATGTAGAAAGACACGTTGTCAACGGCCTGTACGTATCCGTCAGGGGTGGCAAATCTGGTTGAAAGTTCCCGCACATCAAGGAGATGCTCGGATCTGGCCGAGCTATTAGAGATATGGATGGTGTTCTGATCAACCAATCGGTCGTTCCTGCCGAATCTTCCCCTATCAACCAACTTGTGGTCTTAACTTCAGAACATCAAGGCGATTCTAGGAGAGATGATTGAAGGGATATTTTCCGTGTTGCGGAGGAATCTTAAGTCTAACTTTGCCCCGTCCGGGGTTTATGAACACATCATGCGTATCCAGGAATTATCTCGACAGAAATGCTACAGGCTTCCGGCCTCCATACCGCCCCCAGATAGATTTGTACCGATACCCCTGTCCTTCGCAATATCCAGAACACGCTTGCCCACTGCAATATCTTCCATCGCGACGCCCTGCGACTCAAAGAGGGTCACCTGACTATCATCGGTACGGCCCGGGTGTTTTCCTGCGATTATGTCGCCCAGATTTATGATCTGTTCCCATCTAATTCGGCCACTCTCTGCCGCAGCCATAAGATCAGCACATTCAATTTTGGCCTGATCCACATCGTCAGTGGCTATCACATGTGATTTGACCACGGCTCTTGTGTCCAGTTCTCTGCGTTGCCATCCATTGGCACCTGCAGCATTGATATGAACACCTTCGTTCACGTGTTCTCCAAGCAATACCGGTGCGCTGGCGTTGGTGATAACAATGATGATATCGGCACCTTCGATGCATTCGTCAATGGATGTGGACGATGTCACGGGAATTTCCAACTTGTCTGTCATCACGCTGGCAAAGCCATCCCGATTTTCGCTTGTTCGGCTGTATACCGATGCTGACTCTATATCTCGGACGCCTGCTACAGCTTCTAGTTGCGTTTGTGCCTGGTAGCCCGACCCAATCACGGCCACTTTACTGTTGTCGCAGTGACGCGCCATGTGACGTGTAGCTATCCCACTGGCAGCACCAGTACGAATCTGGCCCATTAAGTTCGCGTCGAGTATCCCGAGTAGACCCTCACCTGAGGCTCCATATATAAGGACCTGGAAAGAAATTCCACCGGCTCCTCCAACGTACGATTTTGATCCAACTATGCCTTTATCAGGCCACCCGGCAGCCATCAAGTTATATGAGCCTCTCCCCAGTGCGATGCGACTCCGGGGGTGGTTTACGACCTCTCCGTTCCCTCTTGCTGCAAAAACCTCATCGACAGCTTCAAGAGCGATGTCCATAGTCAAAATCTGACTGACTTCGGTTTCTGTCAGGTAGAGAGTCATAGTTTGGAAACCTTTTAATGGGGATTAATTGTTGTGTCTCGGAGTTACTTTTTGTCAGTTAACTGAACTGACGCCACCATCCCAGGACCTGTAAGCGGTCAAATGTGGGATATCCAGTGAATATGCCGCCAAATTGAAATATGAGCCATAAAGCGTGAGTAAGGTACGCCTTTGCGCCAGTAATATCATCTGCCTGGAAGATGTCACAGTGTGGGCAACCGGTCTGCGGTGACTGTATTTCGATTGCGGAAGGGGTCCACCGCGCCGATAATCCTCGGCGACCACACGTGATCTTGACTCTTAAAGTGAGGGCCTACATGTCCAGTGAATGGTTATTTGAAGACGCGTTACCGGTGATTGGATCTATCACTGAAGGGAACGCATGGGATGGCACTCGCTTGTTGTTCACCAACATTGCGATGAACAGGGTTCTCGCTTATCACCCCACCTCTGGAACCGTGGTGACCGAAAGAACCGAAACTAACGGAGCCAACGGACTCAACTTCGACTCGCAGGGCAGACTTTTTGCCTGTGAAGGACGAGGGAGGCGCATTGCTCGTTATGAGGATGGCCAACCTGGCATAACCGTGGTTGATCGGCTTAACGGCAAGCGTCTCAATGGGCCGAATGATCTCGCCATTACTCCAGAGGGACGGATCTATTTCTCGGATCGTATCAATGACGTTTCTGCAGATATGGGGATCGAATTTTCTGCCATCATCTCGGCTGATCCCCAGCCCGATGGCAGTTACATCGCGGTACAACGTACATTCGATTCCACCATGCCTAATGGTCTCCTGTTCGACAGGGACTACAAGACCCTTTATGTCGCAGAGAGTGATTACGCAGCTGGACGATTCCGGCAACTACGAGCGTATCCTGTGCAAGATGACGGTTCACTTGGTGACTATGACCTCCTCCATGATTTCGGGCCTCATCGCGGTATCGACGGTATGACACTCTCGTCGGAAGGACACATCGTCGCCTGCACCGGATGGGAAGTGTCCGGACCGGGGGGGATGATTACGGTATTTGACCCCGACGGTCGAATTGTCTCGACGCATCCCACACCTTGTGAGCGACCCACCAACTGCACGTTCGTCGGGGAAGATTTGTACGTGACGAGTATTGAGGGACATCTACTCGTGGCGCGCTGCACAGGTCTTTCAGGCAACCTGATATACCCGTAAGGAATACGCGATGACCAACTGGACTTTCGAGACTATCGCCGAACAAAACTCGCTGACTGAGGGGCCCGTTTGGGATGGTGAGGGTTTGCTTTACTCTCACTGCGCTGCGGACCTCACTATGCGCTGGGAACCTCTAACGGGCATCAGTTCGATCTGGCGCGAAGATACAGGCGGAGCCAACGGGATGGTTCTGGACGTTAACGGTCGTTTATTCGTCTGCGAAGGGAAGAACCGACGTGTAGTGGAGTACATACCGGGTGAAGAACCACGGATCATCGCTGACAACTTCAAACAACTGCCCTTCAACGAACCGAATGACTTGGCCGTGGATATACGCGGTCGTGTCTGGTTCACAGATCCCAACTATGGAGGTCGCCCTCTCAGCATTCAGACTGAACAGGTATACAGGGCCGATCCTGAGACAGACGGGTCATACAGTGTCAGCAGAGTAACGCACGACATGCGACGCCCTAATGGAATCCTTATATCTCCATCTGGTGACCGATTGTTTGTTGCCGACTCACCCAGCGGTGAAAAGGCGCATGCGAAGTTCGTGACCTACCCGATTAATCCCGATGGATCTCTCGGAGAACAATCGACACTTCATGATTTTGGTTGGGGTCGTGGTATCGACGGTATGTGCTGGGATTCCAACAACCGTATCGTTGCTACGGCAGGAAGCAACAGGTATGGACCGGGGCCGATGATATATATCTTTGCAACAGACGGCCGCGTTCTGGAAACACAGAGAACGCCGTCCGACATGCCTACCAACTGTGTCCTCGGTGGCCTTAATGGCGACGAACTATTTGTGACTTATGGGACCGGTCAGGTGCATCGCGTAACTGACTCAGGCTTGAACGGCTGCTCAACTCGTTAAGAACAGCAAAGTCCTCGCCGGGTTGAACTATGTCAGGGTCGTATTTTTCCGGACATCTACCGATTGAGTTTCACCCTCTGATGTTGACAGGGAATAAAAGCTTCAATACTCTGACGGAAACTAAATATGCCCCGGGGGAGCTTGGAAATCCAGGCTGAGAGGACAGTTAAACGCTGTCGACCCCTAACCTGATCTGGGTAATGCCAGCGGAGGGAGAGGTCTCGAAGCTTTCTTTAACCGCCCAGATTGGGCGGTTCTTTTTTATCCCTGATCACTTCGATTACCGGGACCTTTCTTGGGAGGCTTTAATGACTAGGTGGACAGTTATCGGCAGCATCATGTTCATGCTTGCTTTTACTCTGGCATGTGGCGAGGAGGAGGATCGAGAACTTGTAGTGATGACTCATGATAGTTTCGATATTTCCCAAGGCGTCATAGACGAGTTCGCAAAAGCGAACGATGCGACCGTCGTAATACAGAAAGCTGGCGACGCGGGAGAAGCACTGGTCCGGGCAATTCTCGAAAAAGGTAACCCCTCCGCTGACCTCCTGTACGGAATCGATAACACCTACCTTGGCCGGGCTCTGGATCAAGACATTTTCGATAAATATGAGCCCAAATTGCTCGATCAAGTTCCATCCGAGTTCATTATCGACTCTTCGGGGCACGTAACGCCGATCGACTATGGCTACGTGAACCTAAATTACGACGTGTCATTCCTCGCTGAAAACGGTATGGCTCCTCCGACAACGCTTGAAGAGCTGACAAATCCTGACTGGAATTCGTCACTAGTGGTACAAAACCCTGCATCGTCATCGCCTGGCCTGGCATTTCTTATCTCGACGGTTGCTTACTTTGGTGAGGACGACGAATACGACTATCTGGATTTCTGGAGTGACCTGAAAGCCAACGGTGTTTTGGTAAAAGACGGATGGAGTGACGCTTACTACACCGATTTCACCATGTACGGTGGTGACCGTCCATTAGTTGTAAGTTACGCCACTAGCCCTGCCGCGGAGTACATGTTTTCCGAGGTAGCCGTTGAAGAACCTCCTACCGGCAACATCCTCATCGACAACGCTACCTTTACGCAGGTGGAGGGGATAGGGATTCTCAAGGGGACAAATAGCAAAAACCTGGCTAAAAAGTTTATCGACTTCGCTCTTGGAACAACATTCCAAGAGGACTTCCCGGACAAAATGTTCGTTTATCCGGTCAACAAGAATGCCGCCACACCAGATGCATTCCGATTTGCCGAAGTACCGGCGCAACCTGTCGGTATTAGTGCAGCGGAAATAGGCGAAAAACGTGAGAAGTGGATTCAAGAGTGGACGAGCGTGGTTTTGCGGTAACCGTATCCACCGTCTGGTCCGGGTAATAGGTAACACCTTTTGCCCGGATCGTGGCCGCTAAAGTGTCATCGAGTAAGTTTGGCTCGTGACATGCTATCGGCGCGAAATGTAACTCGGCGCTCAAGCACGATGAATTCTGCGCGAATAGTTAGGAATGTGCCGATATCACACAGTCTGGTATTTGATGACATCTAGACGTCTGCTGGCAATTGGACCTCTTGCTTTTCTCGCTTTCTTTTTCCTGTACCCACTTGTGGCCATACTTGTAAAAAGTTTTGGTGGTGGAGCGATTGGGTTCGCGCCTTTTAAGGTTTTGCTCGGTGACTCTTATTACCTCGGGAGAATCTGGTTCACAATCTGGCAGGCCGGTGTTTCTACGTTTCTCACGCTACTCCTCGGGCTTCCTGTCGCGTACCTGTTTGCCCGGCATGAGTTTCCAGGTAAGACTTTACTTAAGGCGTTGACCACACTTCCATTCATCATGCCGACAATCGTCGTTGCAATGGGTTTTGTGGCCTTACTTGGCCCGTCGGGACTTGTGAATACGGGGCTTTCAAACGTATTTGGTTCACACGCGCCACAGATACGTATTGCCAATACGCTCACCATAATTTTCCTGGCCCATGCTTTTTATAACTATTCGATAGTGGTGCGGATTGTTTCGGCGTACTGGTCGAATATGAGCCCACAGTTTGAAGAAAGCTCCGCCATGTTGGGAGCTGGGAGGATTAGAACATTCCTCTATGTGACGCTTCCACTCTTGCTCCCTGCTATCTGGTCATCAGCCATTTTGATATACGTGTTTTCTTTCACTTCGTTTGGTGTGGTTCTGGTGCTCGGTGGGTCAGAGTTCGCGACCATGGAAGTCGCAATTTATGAGCTCACAGTCAAGTTGTTCAGATTAGATATTGCCGGTGCTCTAGCGGTGATCCAGATCGGTTTCACCTACGTGTTCTTAATCGTCTACACGAGGATTCAGGCACGCAGTGCCGTGCCCGTTGCACTGGTTCATCGCGAGGCGATAGCACGTCGACAACGAACTGCACGAGACATGCTGTTTGTGGTCGGGATTTTACTAGGCCTGATTATCATTCTTTCGCCACTGCTCGCTTTGGTGGAACGTGCCATGTCGACCGCTGATGGCTATTCATTCGCTTATTTTGCTGCATTGTTTTCTAATGACAGTGGATCTTACTTCTACCTGTCCCCGCTCCGGGTGATCTGGAATTCTATTAGATTCGCTTTCATGTCTATGATCATCGCTATGTTGGTAGGCACCACTGCCGCATACGTCATAATCAGGCCTGGGAAACGATCCAGTATTCTTGACGCCATGTTTATGTTGCCACTCGTCGTCTCGGCAGTAACGTTGGGATTTGGGTTCCTGCTAGCGTTCAACAGACAACCGGTCGACCTGAGAGGATCATGGGTAATTCTGGTTATTGCTCATTCTCTCGTGGCGTACCCATTTGTAATCCGTACACTACTTCCGGTGTTACGTGGAATGCCCCCGAATCTTAAGGAGTCCGCGGCGGTTCTCGGAGCCTCACCACTGCGTGTTTTCATCCACGTAGAAATTCCAATAATCGCCAGGGCATTGGTGGTCGGGGCTACATTTGCTTTCGCCGTGTCGATGGGTGAATTTGGTGCCTCCTTGTTACTTGTCAGGGCAGAATTCACCACAATACCCGTAGCCATATTCAGGTTACTTGGGCAGCCTGGTGAGACAAACCTGGGACAGGCACTTGCAATGAGTACCCTTCTCATGGCCGTGGTTGCCATGGGATTTATGACGATAGAACGGTTCCGATACAGGGACGTGGGTGGGTTTTGATGGCACCAACCCCAATTCTTCAACTAGATAATATCTACAAAACGTTTGGAGACACGTTCGGAATTGAGGACGTGACGTTATCTGTCACCGCTGGAGAGCTCGTCTGTTTACTTGGACCAAGCGGGTGCGGGAAGACAACACTACTGCGGATAATTGCCGGCTTGGAGGCAATGGACTCAGGAACGATTTCATTTGCCGGAGAGGACCTGAACGGAGCACCTCCCCATTTACGAGGTTTTGGGCTCATGTTCCAGGACCTTGCACTTTTTCCGCATATGGATGTTGCTGGAAACATAGGGTTTGGGTTGCGAATGCAAGGGATGTCGCGGGACAGGGTTCGAATGCGTGTAGATGAAATGCTCGAACTTGTTGATCTCGGCAACTACCGAAGCCGAAAAATACATGAACTATCCGGTGGAGAACGCCAGCGAGTCGCTCTGGCGAGGTCACTCGCTCCGGCACCCAAATTGTTGATGTTGGATGAACCACTAGGGTCGTTGGACAGGGTGTTGCGAGAGTCTCTACAGACCCAGGTACGTTCCATTCTTAAAGAGGTCGGCGTAACTGCGATATATGTGACCCACGACAAAGACGAAGCATTTGCACTCGCCGACACCATTGTTTTTATCGATAGCGGCTCGATTGTTCAGTCGGGACCTCCCGAAACCCTTTTTCGCGCGCCGAAGACAGAGATGGTCGCTCGGTCACTTGGACTACGCAACATCTTGAACGGGACGTTATTACGATCGACAGAATCAACCAGTCTTGAATCGTCGATAGGTCCGCTAGTCGCCGGAGTTTGTACTGATGAGGAAATGTCGGTCGGAGACGAAATTCTCATAATCGTGGATGAGAGGGCTATTTCTGTTTCTCCAGTTGGGACCGACTCAGAGCAAAACGATAACTGTTTATCCGGAATACTGACGGCTCGAAAATTCCGCGGGGGAGAATCCGAGGTTCATGTGACGATTGGTGAAAGCCAGCTAGTTTCCTTTGTAGGGCCAGTCGACTCGCTATCGACAGTGGAAGTAGGCGAAAAGGTTTCCGTGATAATTCCCCGTCGCGCAATCACTCTGGTGCCTACTTCCTGAAGAGGTTAATCCGAAATTAGTCCGATCAAACCCATGTCTCACGCACGCTGAGTCGTTTCCGTCCACGATGCCCTAGCCCAGACTGGATCCGGATTGCGGACAAAGGCGGGCGACATTAGAATCACGCTTACCGAGCGACCATACTTCTCAGTTCGAAGAACGCCTGAGGCACACAAAGCCCCAGGCTTGGAGTCATCCCGATTACACGCAGTGCAGCATACGATCGGCATACCTCACCAGGGGAGCTCGGTCAACGTGCATAGTACATATGGAAACGTGTCGGAAGCGTTCAAACGTGTCGTGTCGGTTCCGGCGTCCCAGATTGATCTTCTCTCAGCCTCCCTTTTGATCGCTGCAGGGCAATATTCCGACATGGATTTGGTTGCCGAACGTGGGCGCGTTGTAATTCTGTCGGAACGGGTACGGGAAACCCTTCCGCGCAGACACGGGTTGTACGACGCTATTCACGCGCTGAATCATGTCCTCTTTGATGAACTTGGACTGCGCGGTGACCAGAAACGTTATTACGATCCTCGGAACAGCTACATCCCAGATGTCCTAGACCGCGGTCTTGGCAACCCCATAACGTTGTCCGTCCTTTACATGGAAATCGGCAAACGAGTTGGGTATCGGTTTCACGGCATAGGTCTTCCCGGTCATTTCATAGTTCGCGCAGGTGAAGGGTCCGAAGCGTTGTACATCGATCCGTACAACGCTGGTGGGTTACTTAGCCGCAAAGAGTGCGTTGGTCTCGTGCAGAAGGCGGTCGGACGGCCTGGACGTACGTCTGTGCCTATGAGTGTCGAGGAAGCCGCCCCGTTCATGCGCCCTTCAGGCAAACGTGGGATTCTCCGTCGAACTTTGAGTAATCTGAAACAGATATACCTTGATAAAAATGACTTTGAACAAGCTTTACAGTTCGCCGAAAGTATCCGCACTGTCGAGCCCGGTTCTTGGCATAATCTGGCCGACCTCGCACGGATCCAGACAGAACTTGGACGTTTCAACGCGGCGGCGGAAACATTGTCGACATATTTAAAACGAGCGCCCAGTGGTCATGATATTGAGTCCGCGAGGGCGGCTTTATCCGAATTACGAAACCGTGTCATTAGTGATCCTGGTTCCGGTCCCGATGGGGATACAGCGGGAACTGGCGGGACGATCGGGGAATCACCGCACAACCAGTAGAGATCGTTCAGATTAAATTACGATTTGAACTGTTTGATCCAAAGAATACGGTTAGGCAACACAGTTGTGTTTTGGGATAAGTCAGACTGTGCGCTATTCGATCTAACCAGACCGTTTCCGCCGAATCTTTTGTCCGGACTTCAACTCATCACATACAAGATATTTCGGCTGGTCGGAAGCGTATGAAAACCACTAGTTGTTATACTCGAATCGATGTCGGGATAACTTTCTGGGGCACCGTTATGGACGAGACCAAAATATCTCCTACGACAGACCCCCCGATCTACATCTGCGATATATGCTCTAACCGGATGTTGGACCTCCACTGCAAATTGCGGTGCGACGTTTGTGGCTTTATGCGTGATTGTTCTGACCCCTGATCATGTCGCCGCCACAAGATGGCTTTCACTTGGCTTTGTTGGTGGCTTACTTGCTTTTATGCTCACCGCATGCGCTTCCAGTCAGGTGGAGGTGTCCGGACCAAGCCAAGAGACACTCTCCCCCAGTCAAGTCGTTTCCCTGTCTTCGGGCGCGTTGTCGGATATCTCGACATTTCGTTTCTCGCTATCTCACAACGAAGGGAGTACGGTCCTAACCAACGGGATTCAGGTCCTCGATGTTAACGGGACAGCGGCCACCCCTAACAGTTACAGGATTACCGCCGACACACTTGTATCGGGCTTCTTTGTAAACTCTCAAATAGTGGTGATTGGAGATGACTCGTATATGACTCACCCCATCACCCAAGACTGGCAACAACTTACACTAGGGGCAAATCCATTCAGCACATTCGATCCAGTGAAAATGGTCCGAAATATTCTTAACCAGGTTTCCAATACGGTACTAACGCCCTCAAATCTGATTCCGGCCCACACCTACGGCGTTGATGGCCAATTGCCGGCACAGGCTTTGGCAACGTTGACAGGAGGTGTGGATGAGACGGCTCCACCGTTACGGGTTCGTTTAATAGTAGACAGAACCTCTATGGCTCCGATCGAAGCTAGAGTAACAGGACGCACGACCGTGACAGAGTCCGACAATCTTGTGCGAACTGTGCGCCTTTCGGAATTCAATTCAGACGTTGTAATCGAACCACCGTTATAAAGACAAGCGTGTGATAGTGATCGCCTGGCTTAAAGATCTGCGCCCGTTCGCCATACTGTTACCCGTTTGCGCCGGGGTTTTTATCGCTGCGGATGACCAGACATCAATAGTGGTCGTTTTACCCGAGTTACTTCCGGATTTCCGGATCGGACCAAGCGAATTAGACCGCGCATCATGGACAGTAACCGGTTACTTAATCGGTTACACCGCCGCTATGCCGATAATGGGCAGGGTGTCTGACAGGTTTGGCCATAGACTGGTTTTTACGAGCGCTCTCTTAATCTTTATGCTCGGTTCAGTATTAGTCGCGATCAGCCCTGAACTTCCACGATTAATAGGCCGTTCTGACCCAGATTTGAACTGGATGATTGGTGCTCGAATTTTCCAGGCGATTGGCGGAGGAGCCATGATCCCTGTAGCCATTGCATCAGTCTCAGACGTTTTGCCGCGCGCAAAACATGCCATTGCATTTGGAATCATCGGAGCCAGCGTTGAAGCCGGTGCTGTTGTAGGACCCTTATGGGCGGGGTTGATAACGGACCAAGCTAGCTGGGAGTGGGTTTTCTGGATAAACATCCCACTGGGACTGATTGTTATTGCCGCTTTGAGGTTCACCCCGGCCGGAGTCATGAACCACGTAAGGATCGACCTCGTTGGAGGTGTCATGTTCGGGGCGGCCCTGGCATTGCTCGCTGCTGCACTGTCGCGATCAGCTGATGTCGACATTGTGTTCTGCATCCTGTTGGTCGCCGGACTGACGTCTATATCGTCTTTAGTGTGGTGGCATCGCCGGGGGCAAGACTCTTTGTTCCCCGTACGTTTAATCCGGTCGATTAAGTTTTCCACAGCCAGCCTGTCTCATTTAGCTGTCGGAATCTCATTAATTATTGCTATGGTTACAATCCCTTTGATGGCAAATACTGTCCTTGGCATGTCGGCGTTGGGGGGTGGTCTTATGCTTTTAAGGATGACGATCGTAATTCCGATCGGAGCACTTTTAGGTGGCTATTATGTGCAACGAGTTGGGGTTAGATGGCCGTCTATATTAGGTTTCGCACTAGTATTTCTCGGCTTGGCGGCGATGTCCCGTTGGAACCTCAACGTTTCTGATCCATGGATGACTTTGCACCTGGGGGTCACTGGAGCGGGGTTCGGACTTTTGATATCGCCAATCTACACTGCTGGACTTGAGGTGGTGCATTCGGGCGAAAGAGGTAGTGCGTCGGCACTTCTCACGGTATCCCGAATGGTTGGGATGATCATCGGACTCGCCGTGATCGCTACCTGGGGGACAGTACGATTCACGGGTCTGGCTGGTAATGCTCCGCTCACAAACGAGGGGGTAGACCAGATAAGCTTAGACGGACTTACAGTATTTCAGGGCTTCTTCTTTTTGGCTTCAATTGTTGCCCTGGTTGGGGTAATACCGGCATGGTTTATGAGCAATAAGAACGCTGATATTTAACGGCCTGATTCGTCTACTCCATGCCATCAGGCCACTTTCGCTTTCGACCACTCCAAGCAAACAGTCTTTCTTGAGGCAGGAAAGGTTTATTTGGTACCGTTATCAGTGCGATCGTCTGACCGTCGTTCAGCATCTATTCGTTCCAACTCGTATTCGCCATAGTCAACGAATTGCATAGCGTCTGCTATGGCCTGGTGCCCGGCCTGTTCACGTATCAAGCGATGCATTTCTTGACACACACGCCTGTAATCGGCATGGCCCGCTCTAGCGGTTCGTAGTTCAAGTAGGTGGAAAGCCTCCCGAGCGTTCATCTGCATCACAAAGCGGATCCTATAACCGAAAGGGACTACATATTGAGCTACGTCTTGACCCAGTTTGTCTTCCAGTTTGGAATGTAATTCTGAAGCCTTTTCCATAGCGCTATCCCACTCGCGTAATCGTCCGATATCGTGAAGCGCTGTTGGAGTGTTGTAACCATGAAGTGTTCCCAAACGCTGCCATTCCAGGGTTAGCATTCGGTGTCGCTGTAAATCTCTGAAGCTACCGAAGTCACACTTGATATCGAAGCGGTAATCGCTTCGTTCCATACCCCGCCCAGGTTTGTGTCGGCGGTTAATTCGGTCTCCAGAATATGCCTGGATTACACGTGACCTTTCTTCAGCGCCCATTTTGCGCGCCGTTTCCAAGAGTTGAGCGTCAGGCAAGTTCGAGTAGGCGTAGAGAGCGGAAGCTGCAACCTTAACTTCGGCGTCTGGATCCCAGTCGACAAGCGTAACTTCGGGAGCATCCGCGGGTTCAACGCTTAACCTGGAGGCTATCTCATTCATACGGTCGGCAGTCTCCGAAAAGTAATTACTCCACTGACCACCGCGGTTTGGAATGTCTACACGTTTGACAAACGAAGGAATCATTTGCTGCAATTCGGACAGCATCATTTTTCCATAGTCTCGTGACTCGGCAAGAGGGTGAGCATTCATTCGAAGAAGCAGTGCCTCATAGGCCTGTCCTGTTCCAAACACACCCACATTCGAGGTCGTGGCTGCGGGTAACAGTCCGCGAGCTACGTCACAGGCCTTAGCACGAATCGTTGCGTTGTACGCTCGTCGGGACGTTTCTTCTGTCCGCGGAAACTGCTTTTCGAAATGAGTCGTTAGTTGATGTACAAGAGAAGAGTACAAACTAAATAGAGAATCGAGTGTGGAACGGTATTCAGATTCCAATGTGGAGCCGGCCACTTCTGGCGGAACGTGATATCTGTAACTGTTACCAAGTTTCCGATCATAATAAATATACCGAGTACTCTGCTCCAAGTATGCCGCTATTCTGCCCCACTCAAGCACTTTAGTAAGCAGGTTAGATGCCTGTTCACAGGCGATATGGGCTCCGCCCAACTGAGCGACAGAATCGTCGCCATATCCACCGAATATACGGTCGTATAAACCTTCAGCTTTGCTCATGCGGACACCGGGATCGTCCGCAGGGATCGAATCAGCGACGGCCGTTATTCCAAGGTCGGGCTCGGCATAGAACTCGTCTAGAAACAACCTTCGTAGCGACTTGTGAGACCGTGAATAACGGGCAAACAGAGCCCCTTTCACCACCTCAGGCAGGTTTACCAGTCCGAAAACCGGCGCGCGGGTATTCGTAAAAAAACGCTTGAGCACCGAGTGCTCGTCTTCCGTGAAAGGCTCTTCGAAGTACACGCCGCTATTGTAATGATGCCCCGCTGTACGAGACACCATGATTTAAGCGCGTTGAAAGACCTGCAGAAAGACTGTGAGCTTTACAACAGTTCAAACTCCAGGCGAATCAGACCATCAAACTGACGGGGTTTTCCAGCAAACGACGGATTTCACCAAGGAACACGCCGCCTTCCGCACCATCGGTGACCCGGTGGTCAGCGGACAAACTTGCCCGCATCATCTGTCGCACGACAATCTCACCATCCCGAACGACAGGAGTTGGCGCAACTGCTCCGACCGCAAGAATTGCCGACTGCGGTGGCACTATGATCGCCTGGAAAGTGTCTACTCCGAGCATTCCCATGTTAGAGATAGAGAAGGTGCCCGCAGTGTTCTCTTCCTGGCTTAACGAACCACCCTCTCCTCGAACCCGGTTTGCCAGATCTTTGGTTGCGGAAGAAATTTCGAGGAGGCTCATGTTCTGAGTTCGCATGATTGCGGGCACGATTAATCCGACGTCCAGAGCTATAGCGATACCGATATTAATGTCCGGATGCGCAATGAGATGGTCGTCGGCAAATGTTGTATTGAATTTAGGGTATTTAGTTACGGCCTTAACACATGCCCGTACGATCATGTCGTTGACGCTTATACGAGGGCCCGTGTCATCTATCTCTTCGTTCAAGCCTTGACGGAAAGACGTTGCTTGAGTCATGTCGATCGATAGATCTATGTAGTAATGCGGGTTCTCTGTCTTACTGCGGACCGTGACGCGTGCAATCGCCTGCCGCATAGCGGTTAATGGAATGTTCTCTCCACTGAGGGCTATCTCTGGCTTAGCCTCTGCAGGGGCTAACGCCGCGACGCTCTCAACTGAACGAACCGTAGGCGTGTCCGGAATTCGCTCGACATCTGCGCGTGTAATCCGTCCTCCAGGCCCAGAACCGGTAATATTTGCAAGGTCTAAGCCGCGTTCAAGGGCGATTTTTCGGGCAACTGGTGATGCCTTAATACGGCCATGTGGGACAGGCGATGTCGAATCAAGTTGTGAAGGAGACTCTGTTGGTTCGACCGGCACAGATTCCTCTGCCGTAGCGGATGCACTGATTGCATCAGGTGCAGAATCCGGTAATTCGTCGTCGGCGTCCCCAAGGTACGCGATCAAATCCCCGACAGGCACCTTGCTCCCTTCGCCAATGACAATCTTGCGAAGAAGACCAGAGCCGTACGCTTCCATCTCAACCACTGTTTTGTCTGTTTCGATTTCAGCCAATATTTCGCCGCGAGAAACTTCGTCCCCCTCGGATTTTAGCCACTTAACTACGGTGCCTTCTGTCATGTCGGCGCCCATCGCCGGCATTACGACTTCGGTAATCAATCCGTGACCCTTTCCTGAAATTGGGTTCGGGTGGGCGAAGATTCACCCGTTGGTCAGTTTTCCTTTTATCGGACTTTCGTCACCTTATTGTTAAAACCTATAGGCCGTATGTTTTTTCGACCTCGTCGATGACCCATTGCGTTTGCGGAATCCCCAGCTGCTCCAGTGGTCTCGTGTACGGTGCAGGGGCGTCGGCCCCCCCGACTCGTGCTACAGGTCCATCCAGATAGTCAGAGCTTCTGTATCCGATCTCAGCAGCGATCTCAGCGCCAAGACCTGCAGTGCGCCAGTTCTCGTCTAAAACAAGCGCCCTGCCCGTCTTTTCGACCGATTCAGTAACAGTATCCATATCCAGTGGTCGAAGTGTCCTGAGGTCTATGACCTCAGCGTTAACGCCCGTTTCAGCCAGTTTGTCCGCCGCATCTAATAACGTAATGACTCCATGTCCCCAACCGACCATCGTGATGTCTGAACCAGATCTCTTGAGATCGGCGACACCGATTGGAACACGGAATTCCTCATCAGGCACCTCACCACGCGTGCCGTAGAGTAGCGCGTTTTCTGCAAAAATAACCGGGTTGTCGTCTTCTATCGAGCTTCTGAGAAGGCCAAGGGCATCGTAAGGGTTTGAAGGGGTAACTACCTTCAAACCGGGTGTGGAAGCGTACCAGTTCTCGAATGACTGGGAATGAGTTGCACCAAGTTGAACACCACCTCCGGTCGGAGCCCGAAGGACCATCGGGACTTTCACCTGCCCCCCGGACATATACCTGATCTTGGCAGCCATATTGACGATCTGGTCAGATGCCACCAGAGAGAAGCTCATTGACATCAACTCAACAACAGGACGAAGCCCCGCCACGGCGGCGCCTACCCCGGCCCCAACGAAAGCTGCCTCGGATATGGGGGTGTCGCGAATACGTTCTGGCCCATATTTTTCCAGCAAACCTTGCGTGACGGCATAGGCGCCATCGTATTTGCCGATATCTTCGCCCATGAGGAAGACATCCGGGTCAGCGTCGAGCGCTTCTCGGAGACCTCTTTGGAGAGCCTGTCTGAGCGTAATTTCAGTCATCGATCAATCCTGCTGTCTAGCAATTACTACCGCATGACAGCGTGGTTAGGCGTATATATCTGTAAACAGTTCTTCGTCTGGAGGGAACGGGCTATCTTCGGAGAATTTGACTGACTCCGCTACCACAGCATCGACACTGTTTCGAATCTCTGCCAGTTCTGCCTCGGTCACAAGTCCTTTTTCCAGCAAATCTCTAGGGAAAGTCTTGATCGGATCTTTTGCTTCCCATACAGCAGTTTCGGACCCGTCTCTATACTTGACCGGATCAGCCATTGAATGCCCTTGGAAACGAAATGTTTTCGCCTCGATAAATGCGGGGCCATTGCCGGCCCGTATGCTGTCTAGCGCAACCTGGGTGGCTTCCTGGACCGCTATAACGTCCATGCCGTCAACTACAGCGGCTTGGTCGATTCCATACGTAGCGGCACCTGGGTAAAAGTCGGCGCCACCTCCACGTACCCTGTCGAATCGAGACCCCATCCCATAAAGGTTATTTTCGAGGAAAAACAACATCGGCAGTTTCCAGACGGCCGCCAGATTCATGACTTCGTGATATGTCCCTTGATTTGTCGAACCGTCTCCAAAGAACACGACGCAGACACCATCGGTCTTACGATATTGGTGCGAGAGAGCCAGTCCGGCTGCCAACGGGAATTGTCCCCCAACGATCGCGTGACCACCAATGAAACCCTTATCGGCGTCAAACAAATGCATAGAGCCGCCCTTGCCTTTGCTGAGCCCACCCACACGTCCGAAAAGTTCGGCCATTGTCTTGTTTACGTCTAGGCCTCGAGCCAAAGCATGACCATGGTCGCGATAGTGCGTGACTATATAGTCGTGAGGTTGAAGCTGGGAAATCGCGCCGGTGGCAATTGCCTCCTGGCCGATATAGAGGTGCAAAAACCCACGGACCTGGCCCCTGGTGTACATCTCACCGCACACTTCTTCAAACTGCCGGATCAGGTACATTTGCCGATATAGATCGGTTAATTCCTGATTCGGAGCGTTTCCCTCCTCATCGGACTGGGAAGACGGTTTTCCCTTACTTTGAACGATCTTTCGACCTCCGGGCCGGCAATTTGATGTTATGAATAGAACTGAACGAAGGCTTTGCCTTTTATCCTGGTCCCTGTTCCGTGATCAGGGCGGCGGTTATCTTACTATACGAACCCGCTCTAGCTGAACAGAAAAAAAGCGCTGAGTTCAGGTCCGGGTTGAATTGCTAGCGCTATTGTTCTGAAGTAATTCGTGCAGCCTGCATGACATTCTTGAGCAACATCGCAATAGTCATAGGTCCAACCCCACCTGGCACGGGTGTTGTGATAGCAGCGACTTCGCGAACTCCTTCGGCGATATCTCCCACGAGGCGCCAGCCTCTTTTTCGGGATGGGTCTCCGACCCTAACTGTTCCGACATCAATTACCACGGCTCCTTCTTTGACCATGTCTTTAGTTATAAATCCAGGTAAACCCATGGCAGTTACGAGAATGTCGGCCTGGCGGGTGAAAGATCGCAGGTTCACGGTTCGTGAGTGACAAACCGTAACGGTTGCATCCCCGGAATTTCCTCGTTTCAAAAGAAGAGCCGCAAGAGGT
This sequence comes from Dehalococcoidia bacterium, assembly GCA_046583495.1. Classification (GTDB taxonomy): domain Bacteria; phylum Chloroflexota; class Dehalococcoidia; order Lucifugimonadales; family Lucifugimonadaceae. The sequence continues at coordinate 178,178 of JAYGCF010000029.1, read as the reverse complement.
CGTCCTACGATATTGCTGCGCCCACAAATAACGATGTGCTTACCACTTGTCGGAATGTCTTCTTCCTCTAGAAGACGAAGAACTCCACTGGGCGTCGCCGGCGTCAGTCGAGGTGTTCCTGCAAGCAACATTCCCATGTTAAACGGGTGGATTCCATCGACGTCTTTATTAGGATCGATAGCGTGGAGAACTACGTCTTGTTTGATTTGTGCCGGCAGGGGTAGCTGGACCAAAAAACCCGTAATTGTTGGATTATTGTTTAGTTCTTCGACAACGTTAAGTAATTCCTCCTGTGTCACGTCTGCTGAGAGCCTACGCGTTTCGGAATGGATACCGACTTCTGAGGAGGCGAGTTCCTTGCCTCTAACATAGGACACAGAAGCCGGATCGTTTCCGACAAGAACAACGGCAAGGCCGGGTTGACTGTTCCCGGCCCTTACCCAGTCAATTACCTCTTGTGCGACTTCCCTACGGACTTTTCCTGCAATCGCTTTTCCATCTACCAGTCTTGTTCGGATTGGAGCCTCCCAGGTGTTTACAACGTGCCATTAACGCCACTTTATTTACTCTGACCGCAAATTGAAGGTTAGCATCGGATTGTCACCGAAACGAGCCATTCCAATCGTGTCGTGATTGAATCCTTAAACGATCACTCTGAGATTGAGGAAACGAACAATACTCTCCGACCTATAATCGGGAACGCTCAGTTCAAGATCGCGTGCAGAGCTAAACTTGGATTTGGGAGGAGAAAGGATGTACGTCGGAATTGACATCATCGAGATACAACGGATAGGTCTTACCTATTCCCGTTACCCGGTCCGTTTTTTGGAGAAAATCTACACGACTGAAGAACAAAAATACTGTCGGGGCCGAGCACCACAACTAGCCAGTAGATTCGCTGCGAAAGAGGCTGTTATGAAGGCGTTGGGCACGGGTGTACGTGGTGTCGGTTGGCGCGACATAGAAGTGCAACGTCAGCGTGGTCGTGCCCCAGAAATCGTGCTTCGTGATCGGGCGAAGGTACGCGCCGAGAAAATGGGTATTACGCGTATAGCTCTAAGTCTCTCTCACTCTCGTGACTTTGCTGTCGCGAGTGTCGTTGCCCAGTCGGATGGAAGGGTGTTTCGAGGGTGAAACTGGTCAACGCGCGTCAAATGCGAGAGCTTGAGCAGGCTTCGGTGGGTGCTGGTGTGTCGTTGGACACACTGATGGAGAACGCAGGGCTGGCGATCGCCGAAGCTATTCGTGATCGATTACCTTCGCCGGGCAGCGGACCAGCTCTTGTCTTGATAGGGCCTGGAAACAACGGGTCTGACGGACTGGTTGCCGCGAGACACTTATCTGAACGCGGTTTGGATGTGACCGCGTACTTATTCACGGATCGGGGATCTGAGGACGAAAAATGCGACCGAGCCAGAAACGCCGGTACCAAGATTATTCAAGCGACGCAAGACGAAAACTATTGTTTGCTAGCAGAATTGACAGGTGGCGCAACACTAATTTTGGATTCGGTCCTGGGAATAGGAAATACGCGGGCTATAGCACCTCCACTTTCTAATGGCCTGCGTATCGTAAGAGACAACGCAAATGCAGCCATAGTCGCTGTAGACATCGCGACTGGTTTATCCCCGGATACCGGACATAGGGATACGCACGGGCTCATGGCGGACGAAACTTTGATGTTAGGGCGACCGAAAATAGGGCTATTTCTTGACCCAGATGGGAATCGTTGGAGACTCCTAGACATAGGCATCCCGGACGGACTAGACATCAAAATCCCGACCGAGTTGATGACCCCACAGGCGATGACCAGACTATTCCCTCATCGTTTTCCGCGCTCGAATAAAGGCAGTTTCGGTCGCGCACTCATTGTCACAGGTTCAAAGAACTATGTTGGTGCTGCGTATCTATCCGGCGCTAGTGCCGGAAGAGCGGGGGCTGGTTTAGTGACAATGGCTCTACCTGAGACTATCTATCCAATTGTGGCCTCGCGGCTGACAGAGGCTACATTTCTACCGCTTAGACAACAAGATACGGGAGAAATGGACTCTGTGTTCGCTACGACGCAGGTGACTGACGCATCGCTCACAGCAACATCCATGCTAATTGGACCTGGTATTGGCCAGTCCTGTGAATCAGTGGAGTTCGTTCGTTCCGTCCTATTTGATCGACACCAGGGTCCGGGGCTTGTGATAGATGCTGATGGTTTAAATGCCATTGCACATATCGATGACTGGCATTCACGGGTCAGAGGTACAGCGATCTTGACGCCACATCCAGGAGAAATGGCTCGCCTTACTGGATTATCCGTTCCAGATGTAGAACGTGACAGGGCCTCCGCCGCACAATCAGCAGCGGAGGCATGGGGACATATCGTTGTACTGAAAGGGGCATGCACAATTGTCGCCCACCCGAACGGAAGAATTGTTATCAGTCCATGGGTTAACCCTGGTATGGCCACAGGTGGAACTGGTGACGTCCTGGCAGGATTAATCACTGGGCTTTTGGCTCAAGATATGGATCCCTTCGAGGCTGCAAATCTTGGGGTATACGTTCATGGCCTCGCCGGCGATATAGCTCGCCAGACAACTGGGGAAGTCGCGATGGTGGCGGGTGATGTACTCGAGGCCCTACCACTTGCGATCAAACAGTTGTCTAATTAACGCTGGTGACCCCCAACGACTGATATCATCAGACAATCTTGGGAAAACTTCTCGCCGTAGACGTCGGCAACTCAAACGTCACCATCGGAGCATTCGAAGCGGATCGTCTGATCTCAACATGGCGGTTCGCTACAGACTCGCGTCGAACGTCGGACGAACACAATCTGCTACTGCAAGGAATGCTCCGATCGAACGGTGCCTCTCCTTCCGAATTTTCCGATGCGGTGATGTGTTCCGTTGTTCCACCACTCACCGGTGCCATTGAAACTGCCCTCAAGGACATGCTCGGTTCAGCGCCGATGGTGATAGGTCCGGGTACCCGAACTGGGATTAAAGTGAACTACAACCGTCCACAAGACGTGGGGACGGACCGGATCGCAGATGCCGTTGCCGCCTTCAAGTTGTACGGCGGGCCGTGCATCATAGTAGATATTGGGACGGCCACAGTTTTTGATGCTATCAACGAAAACGCCGAATATTTAGGGGGCGCAATAGCTCCTGGAATGACTCTTGCTGCGGAAGCTCTTTACCGCGGGACTTCACAGCTAAGGCGTGTGGATTTGCAAGCACCTGATGATGCTATCGGCCGTAACACCACTGACGCCATGCGGTCCGGCCTGGTATTTGGCTATGTCGGACTTGTTGAAGGAATGGTTAAACGTTTTTCAAATGAGCTTAGCCCGGACAATCCCTCCTCATGTCGCGTGATAGGGACAGGAGGGATGGCGCGTGTGATAGCAGCACAATCTGATGTGCTCGAGGAAGTAAATGAAGATCTAACGTTGATAGGCCTTCGGATGCTCCATCGACTGAACAACGGTGATTAATCTTGCCTAGTATTCTTAACGGTAAATCCATTGTCCTTGGGGTCACCGGTAGTATTGCGGCTTTTAAAGCAGCCGATCTTGCCAGCAAACTCACGCAGGCAGGGGCTCTCGTTGACGTAGTTCTTACTCATTCGGCCCGGGAGTTTGTGGGAGCTTCAACCTTTTCCGGGTTAACGCATCGCACGGTTTCTACCGGGCTCTACGAAACTAACTCCGAACTCGGGATCGATCACGTCGCACTTGCCCGACGCGCTGATTTGATTCTTGTCGCACCAGCGACCGCTAACCTTCTCGCCAAGTTGGCATACGGAATTACGGATGATGTGCTGACCGCAACAATCTTGGCGGGATCCCAACCACTGGCTATTGCACCTGCCATGGATGCCGATATGTACAGCAATCCAGCTACCCAGGCGAATGTTAAAAACCTTGTAGCCCGAGGTGTACATTTCATAGGACCCGAGTCCGGCCGCCTGGCTTCGGGCCTGGTCGGACAGGGAAGAATGTCTGAAGTTCCAAAGATTATTGGATCCGTCCGGGCGGTACTAGGTAAAAATGGGGACCTGTCCGGGAGACGTGTAGTCGTCTCTGCTGGAGGCACTGAAGAACCCATAGACCCGGTACGAGTTCTAACCAATCGATCCAGTGGGAAGATGGGATACGCGATTGCGCAAGCCGCACGTGATCGCGGGGCTGACGTGACCCTTATCACAGCTCCGACATCGCTTCTGACACCGGTCGGCATAAATGTGCAGCCGGTCACATCCGCCATACATATGCGAGATGCCGTAGAAAGAGCGTCAAAGAACGCAGACTTGCTTGTTATGGCTGCTGCGGTCAGTGATTACCGACCTGCTCGTCCCGAAGATCAAAAAATCAAGAAAACTGACGGAGACCATCTTCTTCTTGACCTGATCCAAAACCCGGACATAGTCGCCGGGGTAGAAAGTGAGGGGTTGGTGAAGGTGGCTTTTGCAGCCGAGACCAATGACCTAATTGAGAACGCATACGCGAAACTCTTTTCTAAGGGTGTAGATATGGTCGTAGCAAACGATGTATCCGCACCTGAGTCGGGGTTTGGAACCGAGACTAATTCTGTGACCTTCATCACCCCGAACCATGATCCAGAGGCCATGCCGCTCATGGACAAACTCGATGTCGGTAACGCTCTACTCGACCGTATCCTGACATCCCTGAAGTAACAGAAGCAACCAAGGAGAACCCATACAAATGCGCATGTACTGGAAAGAGCACCCAAAGGGATTAGACCTAGCCTTGTTGTTGGACACAGGTGAAGAGGTAAACCTTGGCGGTGTTCGGTCAATGAAACGGGGAATTCAGGCTATCGCTGCCACACGCGGGTACGATCCTGGGCGAGCTGTTAAAGGTCTAGGGTCGCTGGATGAAGGTAAAGAATTTGTTCTCGGATTCCAGCCGTGGCGAGAGTTCGTGCCTGATGACCTTGTGGTAGAACCGGATATTGTTAAATCGGACTAGGGATCTCATCTAGCCGCAAATCGATTCAGGAGAGTGAGTATGGCTTACACCGCGATAAAATCCTGGCTCGATTCCGAGTTGGACAAGATCCGGGCGGCAGGACTTTTCAAAGACGAGCAGGTGATCCAGACACCGCAAAGAGCTAGGCTCACTACTGATGCGGGCTATCGAATTAATTTTTGCGCAAACAATTACCTAGGTTTGGCGGATCACCCCGAAATCCTTGATGCTGTCGTTTCGGGAGTTAAAACTCATGGCTATGGAATGGCTTCAGTACGATTCATCTGTGGGACCCAGGACATTCACAAGGAGCTTGAGTCTCGAATAAGCCAGTTCCTATCCACAGAGGACACAATACTTTACGGCTCATGTTTCGACGCCAACACCGGATTATTTGAAACTTTGCTTAGCGATGAAGATGCCGTCATCAGTGACGAACTTAACCACGCTTCGATCATCGATGGTATTCGATTATGCAGAGCAGACCGTAAACGCTATATCCATAGTGACATGACCGACCTTGAGGATAAGTTAAAAGAAACCTCTTCAGCTCGATTTCGCATGATTGCTACAGATGGCGTATTCAGCATGCAGGGTGATGTTGCGAAGTTGGTGGAAATCTGTGACCTTGCCGATCGATACGACGCCATGGTGATGGTGGATGACTCACATTCCACTGGTTTCGTAGGCCCTGGCGGGCGTGGAACGCCTGCGTTAGCCGGCGTTGAAGACAGGGTAGATATCATCACCAGCACTCTGGGTAAGGCCTTGGGAGGTGCTTCCGGCGGCTTCACAACAGGCCATGCCGGGATCGTATCTCACCTGCGTCAACGCTCACGCCCTTACCTTTTCTCGAATGCGCTTCCTCCTCTCGTTGTGGTGGGGGCATTGAAAGCACTTGATATCGTCGAACAGCAACCAGAATTACGGGTCAAGCTATGGGATAACACACGGTACTTTCGCGAGCGGATGACTGCATTAGGATTCGAACTAATCATGGGGGATCATCCAATTGTGCCGGTGATGTTGAAGGACGAACTCCAGACTGTCGAAATGGCCGCAGCTATGAACAGACGCGGGATTCTAGTCGTCGGATTTAGTTATCCGGTAGTCCCACGTGGTGAAGCCCGGATTCGCGTCCAAATGTCGGCGAGCCATGAAAAGGCCGAACTTGACGAAGCCCTTGAGGCTTTTGAAACGGTAGGTCGAGGATTAGGTGTGATTTAGAGTGTCAAAACCTATTTTTAATCGGCAACAACTTCCGGCACCGATTCCCGGTGAACTTTCCGGAAAAGTAGCAATCGTGACCGGAGGCGGACGGGGGATGGGTCGTTCGACCGTTGAACGTCTTGCGGCGGCAGGTGCAACTGTCATTGTGAGCGATATTTCGGAGGAAGCATCTCAAATAGTGGCCGCTGACATACTCAGAGGTGGAGGCAAAGCTGTTGGCATTCCAGCAGATATCTCAAAAACAAGGGATGTCGACGGCCTTATCGACGCGACAGTCTCAGAATTTGGCGGGCTACACATACTGGTGAACGCTGCAGGCATACTACGAAGAACTTCGGTTTTCGATATGGATGAGACCGAGTGGGATTTTGTTATTGATGTGAACCTGAAGGGAACCTTCCTTCCTTCGAAAGCATCTCTGCCGGCAATGCGTGCCTCGGGTTGGGGACGCATCGTGAACTTCTCGTCGACCGCTGGCAAAACGACAAGCACCCTAGGTAGTGCCGCCTACACCGCCTCAAAGCACGCCGTCCTGGGTCTGACTCGTCACATGGCGATGGAAGAAGCCTCTTATGGGATCACGGTTAATGCCGTGTGCCCTGGTTTAATTGACACAGAAATGGTGCAAACCGAAGTTGATCAAGTTCAAAAATCTTCCTACGAAGATAGCTTTCCCATATCTCGTCTTGGTGAACCTTTCGAAGTGGCGGAACTGGTGGCTTTTCTGGCGTCTGACCGAGCGGCCTATATCACTGGCCAGGCCATGGACATAAGCGGAGGGGACTTGATGATTTGATGATTGGGCTTGATTCAGCACAAATCGACAAAACTTTGCGGAGCCAACATTCAGAAGGAGAAATACTGTCGCATCCTTCGGTGTTCGGATGAAATGGTGCCTCTCCCTCAGTCTTAATGATCGGGATAACTTTGTGTGAACAGTAAATGTTCAGATCAGACCTATTTCTCCGGCAGGTCCTCGGGTTCAATTAGGGCAATGAAACGTTCGTTCTCCATATCTGCTTCCTCAAGTTCCACACTGGTCGCGTTGGCACCGTCTCCGACATCCCCAATGACACCGGCTAACACTTTCAAATCGTTTGCGTTACCTTGCAATACCAAGGATTCAAGTGGTCGACCCATACCAAGGCCTAGATCCGTTTTAGATTTGCGGACGGCAGCAATCCCTTCGCAGGCAACAACAAAAGAACGTTGATCAGACGGTTCCGATATGTCGTGGAATTCTGAAGTGGCAGGCCATTGAGCTACGTGGATCGAGTGTTTGCCTGATTGTTGCGCAAATGCCCAGGACCAGACCTCTTCGGTTATGGTCGGCAGGAACGGTGCAAACAGGCGCATAGTGACGTTTAAGCCGGTTCGAAGAGTGGCAATTCCGGACGAGCGTCCTATGGCGTCATCCTCTGAGCGCGTTCGCTTCTTAACCAGTTCGAGATAGTTGTCAGTAAACGCATTCCAGAAAAACGTCTCTGTTTCCTCCAGTGCTCGAGAGTATTCATACTCCTCAAAAGCCGCAGTGGCCCTCTCCACCAGAGATTTCAACTCGACTATGAACGCTTGGTCAAGCTCATTGGTGATCTCTCCTGCAGGCCCTTCTTGCGAGAGCACGAACTTGCCAGCGTTGTAAATCTTTGTGACGAGACGCTTTCCAACCCGAAAAACCTGTTCGTCGAAAGCAGTGTCGGTGCCGAGACGCGCACTGCCAGCCCAATATCGCACAGCGTCAGCCCCGTACTCTTCGAGCATGCCAGTGGGTGTCACGACGTTACCGCGGCTCTTGCTCATTTTTTTTCGGTCAGGGTCTAGAATCCATCCGCTGAGCACGACGTTATGCCAGGGAACGACGTCGTGGTGCAACGTGGCCTTAACGATCGTATAGAAAGCCCAGGTACGGATAATATCGTGAGCCTGCGGGCGAACGTCCATTGGGAACAGTTCATTCATCTTGTCGCCGTCCTGTCCCCAGCGAGCACCAATTTGAGGGGACAGCGAACTGGTGAACCATGTATCGAATACATCGGGTTCACCATCGAAGCCCCCTGGTTCACCACGTTGCGACTCCTCGAAACCGGGTGCAGTGTGAGACATGGGGTCTAGTGGCAACATATCGGGTGTAGCAAGGATCGGGTCGGAATATATTGGATTTCCCTGATTGTCCAGTTGGTACCAGACAGGGAACTGAACACCGAAGTGTCGCTGTCGACTGATGGCCCAGTCCAATCCGAGGTTTGCGGTCCAGTCCTCATACCGCTTTCCCATGTAGGACGGGTGCCAGGTAATCTGTCGGCCCCGTTCAATAAGCTGGTCCTTCTTATCCATCAACCTTACGAACCATTGTCGGCTGGTCAGATACTCAAGGGGACTATCACCCTTTTCAAAGAAGCGGACAGCATGTTTGAGAGGGCGAGGTTCACCTTGAAGTGGGACTGAGCCATCTCCAAGGGCTGAGTTAGAAGGTTCTCGGAGTTGCTCGACTACGACACGACGTGCTTGGTTAACTCGCTTGCCGATTAAGTCGGCGTAATTAGAGTTTGCCAGGACCGGGTCTTTACTTTCCCATCCTTCGTCTCCGTAATTTCTGGCCAGCACAAGACCATCGCGACCAAGAATCTGCCGTAGTGGCAATGATTCCTCGCGCCACCATTGCACGTCCGTCTGGTCACCGAACGTGCAAACCATCAGGACACCGGTGCCTTTGTCAGGATCGGCCAGTTCCGTTGGGAAAATGGGAACCGGTACGCGGTATACAGGTGAGATGGCATTTTTCCCGAACAAAGATTTGTATCGCGTATCGTCCGGGTGTGCCGCAATACCCACGCACGCTGCAAGTAGTTCGGGACGGGTGGTGGATATTACAAAGCTCTGACCATCCTCGGTGCCAAATTCGATGTCATGGAACGCGCCATCTCTTTCTCGGTCTTCCACCTCTGCTTGGGCTACCGCCGTAGCGAAGTCCACGTCCCACATTGTGGGAGCCTCGACCTGGTAGATGTGTCCTTTTTCGTACAGATCCAGGAAACTGAGTTGGGCTATTGCACGCGACCGATCGTTGATAGTCGTGTATTCCTCGTTCCAATCAACCGAAAGGCCAAGCATTTGCCATAGTTCTTTGAAGGCCACCTCATCTTCCGCAGTAACAATGTGACAAAGTTCAATAAAGTTACGACGTGAGATCACAGTAGGACGCGGCAAGTCACGTGGTTTAACATTCGGGTCAACCCGTTCGACAGTGAGGTCACGATCGTATGCCATGAACGGATCCGAACGGACATTAAACACGTTTTGAACCCGACGTTCGGTCGGCAAACCATTGTCATCCCAACCCATCGGATAGAAGATGTTGCGGCCCTTCATACGCTGATAACGGACGATGAGGTCCTGATGCGTGTATGAAAAGACATGACCTACGTGAAGTGAACCGCTGGCCGTTGGCGGTGGTGTGTCTACTACGAAAGTCTCATCCCGGGGTCTAGAAGGGTCGTAACTGTAAATACCCGACTTATCCCATACAGCGCGCCAGCGTGGCTCAGCTTCTTCCGGCTCAAAGCGTCGAGGTAGTGATGACACGTCTATCGCCTGCACCCAGCCACGTTCGGTTGTAGCCATATATTGTCCTACTATCTCGAATACCGTTGTGGATTATTGAATTGGAAAATAAAAACCCCGCCCTTCAAAGGACGGGGCATGTCGCCTCGCGGTACCACCTTCATTGCCGCATACCGTTCGCGGTATCGGCCACTCATTTGCTGTTAACGGCAGCTACCGTCCGGCCCTGATCGTGAAGATTTCGGGACGACCGCTCCAGGATGACTTCCCATCTGGAAATGGCACCGGGATCACAGCATCCCCGGTTCTCTCTTGCCCTCCGAGATGGTACTAATTCCTTTCGATGCGTTTGACATCGTAAGAACATAAACGCTAGCACCTTGCGTCGCCTTGGGTCAATCCGGTCAACTGCCCGGTCGTTCCTATCTCAGAAGTTGTGCCAAATTGTTGCATCTGTCAACGCCGTTCATACGAAACCTAACCGCAGGCCCAAATACCTAGTTCCGGTCAGGGAATGTTGGGCCTAGACAGATCGGCTGCGGGCTTGCCTCACCCGGGCTCGACTACCGTAGCGCGGCGGCGGTTTATAGGTGTGCATGTTGTCCATGTCGATGTAGGGCGCAGAATCAGATGTCTGCCTGTTCTTGCGTTCATGGGCAATCCGCATCCGCTCAAGTAACTCCAAACCCTTTCGGGTGTCACTCGCGATACGAGCTGGGTCTGCATTTTTAAACCTGCGTTGAAATAACCAGTAAGTGAACTGATCTATATTGCCCAGATTACCAGCTGATCGCCCTGGACCTCGTGCCTGTCTGCTCACCCTTGTGCCCGTTTCACCGGTAAATTCAGTAATCAAATCGTCTCGCGTGGCACCGTACAAAATCTCGAACGCTGTATCCGCACCGACATCGTCGGGCGCAAACCCTCTCGCGTAGCGTCTCTTACGCACTTGTTCTTCGACGGCAAGTAGGATTGCTTGCTCGACCGTCACGCCATAAAAATAGTTGAGAAATCCGGCTCCTTTTGCGAAACCGATCAGGCGCCGGAATTCTTCTTCTTTCAGGCCAGCGGGTAACGCTGGATCAAGTAGAAATTCCTCGCGCTCTTCCTCAGAGACAGGTATATCTGGGGCCGAAAGAATACGTTCAGCCAGTATTCGCCAATTGAACGCCTCTCCGGCAAGTAGGTAGACGAATTTCCGCCCGTCAATCTCCTCTGACGCCAACGACCAAAGCGACATCGTTTCTATGAGCGCAAGACGCCAGTTTGTCTTCGGGTTCGACGCATGTATTCTGAACCGTTGCAGCAACTCTTCGGGATCGGTTGCAGCTGATTCCGGTGTCATCGCCTCTCCGACTTCAACCGGGTTAAGGTCTTCGGGTTGAATTGGACCGCCGGTCGATGTCATTCTGCAACCGTCGTTTGCAGAGTAAATGTGGCACGTCCTGGCTTCGGTGTCGCCAAAAATCGTTCAAATTCTGATAACGGAAGCGCATTCACCACATTATCTTTGTCCGCCCAGCCTCGACGCGCATTTCCAACCCCGTATCGCATCTGGGTTAGGCCGTTGGGTTCATGCGCGTCGGTATTTATAAGGAACCGCACACCCAGATCTTGAGCTCTTCTAACGTGGGAGTCTTTGAGATCTAACCGTTTAGGAGAGGCATTGATTTCGAGCAGGGTTCCATTACCTGCTGCTGCACGGAATATCGAGTCGAAATCAGCTTCTATTGGGGGCCTTTCCTGTACGAATCGTGTGGTGAGATGACCTATAGCAGTGACGTGCGGGTTTTCGATAGCTTTGATTATCCGGGCCGTCATAACTTCTGATTCTTGGGACATGGCTGAGTGAACCGAGGCTATGACAACATCCAGTGTGTCTAACTCATCATCTGTGTAGTCGAGGGTCCCATCAGCGCGTATATCTACTTCTGATCCTTTGAACACTCGTATGCCACCAAGCGATGATTCGATATGTTCCACCTCATCGTTATGTTCTAAGAGACGATCCACAGATAAACCGTTCGCTATCCCGCGACCCGAGGAATGATCGGTTATCGCAACGTACTCGAGGCCTATGGAAACTGCTTTACGGACCATTTCACTTATTGGAACACGGCCATCTGACCAGTCACTGTGAACGTGAAGATCTCCACGGATGTCAACCAGTTCAACCAAATTTGGGATCGTTCGACTCTCAGCGGCCTGAATTTCTCCGGTGTCCTCTCGCATCTCGGGCGCAATGTAAGTTAACCCGAGTGCCTCGTAGACCTCTGCCTCTGTCTTGTAACTAGTCAGGGCTCCTGAATCTTGATTCGTCAAACCATATTCGTTAAGTGATAAACCGAGCCGTTGTGCACGTTCACGCAATCTGATGCCATGTTGTTTACTTCCAGAGAAGTAGAGTAGTAAAGAACCGAAATGTCTTTGATCGGATACGCGCAGGTCGATCTGTGCACCCCCTGCGACGACAACACTGGCTTTGGTTCCGCCCTGGGCCAAAACGTCTACTACCATTGGAAGCTTCGTGAAAGCTTCCGTTGCCAATTCAGGATCCGTGGACACCCCAAGGATGTCGATATCGCCCGCCGTCTCGCGCCACCTACGCACGCTTCCTGCTATCGTCAGTCGTTGGATGCCAGGCACAGTCTCATAAAGACTTTCGATTACCTGTTCGGCAATCGGAAGCGCCTTTCCAATAGACATCCGCCGTGCCTGATTTACGCGGGCATCCAGGTGTCTGAGAATGCTTGAAGCCTTCATGGCTCCGACACGGGGCAATGTTGCGAAGGAACCGTCACGCAAGGAAGCTTCGAGAGATTCAATAGAATCTATCCCAAGGTCTTCAGCTGCACGCATTGCGGTCTTCGGACCAACCTCTGGGACAGTCATAATGTCCAGGAGGCCAGGGGCGAATTCCCCTCGAAGTGTTTCGAAAAACTCCATCTTCCCCGTGGTGACCAATTCATGAGTTTTGGACGCTATGGCATCCCCTATTCCGGGGATTTCTTTTAGGGCCTCTCGGTCTTGTCCAAGTAAAGCGACCTGGCCGTGAAAATGTTCGAACAAGTCCGCTGCACGCGTGTAAGCACGGATTTTAAAAACAGACTCACCTTTGAGCTGCATCAGTGTGGCTATATCGGTAAAAACCTTAGCGACCGACTGATTATCCATCGCTATAGGCCGTTTTTCAGATTCAGATGCCTGCATCACGCTGAATTCTATCTGAGTCCTCAGGCAGCTCGACCATGGCAACGTTTGTATTTCTTGCCACTGCCACATGGGCAAGTTTCGTTCCGACCAATCTTACGGTTGAATGCAGAGTCTTCACCATGCCCGGTATTCACAGCCGACATTACACTTCGTTTATCCAATACTGCTGATGCAGCACGAGAAGCACGCGCGTTCGGCACAGGGATTGACACGTCAGAGGGGGCATCTGCTTCTGGTCCAGTAAGCGTTAGTTTCCCTCGGGTTACCTGATTGGAGACCTGCGTCTCCTGGACCACTGCATGAAAGAATGTGTGTGTGATTTGCCTATCAATGCCAGCGTTCAATTCCTGGAACATCTCATAGGACCGGCGACGGTACTGGACTAACGGGTCTCTTTGACCGACCGCTTGTAGCCCAATTCCTTGCCGCATGTTGTCCATTTCTGTCAGGTGTTCTACCCATTGCGAATCGACAGCACGGAGGACTACGGCCTGGGCTAACTTCAGTGTAACTTCCTCACCGATCGTCTCAACACGACCGTCCCATAACGTCTCTAAGTGCCCAAGTAGCATTTCCTCGATTTCTTCAAAATCATACTCAAAGAAATCGTCTGGATCCTCTAATTCATGTGGGAGCTCAAATAGTTGGCGAAGCGCATTGTGAATTGAGTCCACGTCCCAATCACTTGAATCACCCTTAAGCCCTGCAGACATTAATGACTCGATTTCGTTGGCGAAACGGACAAGAATGTCTTCCCGGACGCCCTTCCCGGTCAGGGCGTTATGACGTGTGCTATAGATTTCGTTTCGTTGTGAGTTAACTACGTCATCGTAGTCCACCAGGTTCTTACGGACTTCGAAGTGGTATCCCTCAACTTTACTCTGAGCACCACTCATCGCCTTTGTAATCATCCGGTTCTCAATCGGTATATCGTCGTCTAGACCCACAAGGTTCATGATTCCCTTTATGCGGTCCCCTCCGAAACGTTTCACCATGTCGTCTTCTGTGGACGTGAAGAATCGAGTTTCACCCGGATCGCCCTGTCTGCCTGCACGGCCTCGGAGCTGATTGTCGATGCGTCGGGATTCATGCCGAGATGTACCGATTACATAAAGCCCCCCCAGTTCAATGACCTTTTCATGGTCCTTTTGCCATTCTTCATCGGAGATATTCAGATAATCCTGGTTTCCACCGAGAATAATGTCCGTCCCACGACCTGCCATGTTGGTCGACACCGTTACCGCACCAGGCCTTCCCGCTTGTGCGATGATTGTCGCTTCTCTCGCGTGGTTCTTAGCGTTTAGAACCTCTAGGTCAATACCACGGCGCTTGAGCAGGTCGGTGAGTGCTTCAGACCTCTCAACGCTGGTCGTACCTACCAAAATCGGTCGTCCACTCTTCGACTCGACTTCAATCTCTTCAACCACCGCACGCATCTTTCCTATTTCGGTTTTGTAAACGTAGTCTGGTTGGTCCAATCTCTCAGAAGGTTTATTCGTTGGGATTGCCACGACATCCAATTCATAAATCTTATTAAGCTCTTCTGCCTCGGTCGCAGCCGTCCCGGTCATACCGGCGAGTTTCTCGTACATCCGGAAATAATTCTGAAGCGTGATAGTGGCATAGGTGATGCTCTCACGCTGCACACGCACACCTTCTTTGGCCTCTATAGCCTGGTGAAGGCCATCGGAGTAACGACGGCCAACCATCAGGCGGCCTGTGTTCTCATCTACGATGAGGACTTCACCTTCTCGGACGACATATTGCTTATCCCGAAGGTACACGAACTCCGCACGTAGAGCGTTTTCCACAAAATGAGTAAGCTCGTAGTTCGCAGGATCGTATAAATTATCGACATTGAGTTGACGCTCCACGAGGGCAATGCCGTCTTCGGACAGACTAATTGCCTGCGATCGATCGTCAATCGTGAAATGTTCATCTTGCCGTAGACGCCGGGCCAGTTGCGCAAACCGCTGGTATTCCTGTGAGGAATCACGAGCCGGGCCGCTGATTATCAAAGGCGTCCTCGCCTCGTCTATCAGGATGTTATCTACCTCGTCGACGATGGCGTACTTTAACGGCCCCTGGACAAGAGATTCTTCTCGATCAACCATGTTGTCTCGAAGATAGTCGAATCCGAATTCATTGTTGGTCCCATAAACGACGTCAGCGTCGTACGCATCTCGCTTGGTTGCAGACACAAATCCATCTTCATTCTCATCTTGTTCTGCAGACTCAGGTTCGAAACGCCATGCGAACTGGTTTTGCAAGCATCCGACCGTGAGACCAAGGAAATGGTGGATCTGTCCCATCCATCCAGCATCTCGTTTCGCAAGATAGTCGTTAACGGTAATAACGTGGACCGGGCCTGCTAGCGCATTGAGGTAGGAAGGAAGAGTCGCGACAAGGGTCTTCCCCTCCCCTGTTCTCATTTCGGCTACCTTGCCTTCATACAAAACAATGCCGCCGATTATTTGCACGTCGAAATGACGCATAGAGAGGACGCGTTTCCCTGCTTCACGAACGACTGCAAAAGCTTCAGGGAGGATCTCATCCAACGTGTCGCCATTGGATAATCGATTCCGAAAGTATTCAGTTTTGGCTCTGAGTTCCTGGTCGGACAAACCAGATACCTCAGCCTCGAATGCATTGACTTCAAGAAGCCGACTATCGAAATCCTTCAACGCCTTGTCATTAGAATCGCCGAGGAATGATGTGATTTTCTTTAGAAACGCCATGGTCTTCCCTGCAACATAAATCTTGTGTCGCGCAGGCCTTTTATTCTAGTAAGTAAACATTGCTCCGACCGATTGGCCGTTGTGGATTCTGTATATCGCTTCGCCAAGCAAATCGCACGATGAGAGAATGGTCAACTTAGGATGCATCTTAGATTCATGTATGGGAACTGTATCCGTTACGACCAGTTCTTTCAGATCGTCGAAACCGCAAATCCGGTCGGTCGCACCATTTGAGAAAATCCCGTGACTTGCTGTTGCATACAGTTCTGTGGCCCCGGCTTGTTTAAGTGCCCCGAAAGCAGATACGAGAGATCCACCAGTATCTATCTCATCATCGAAGGTAAGTACCGGTCTCCCTTTAACATCTCCAATTAGAGATAAAACTTCGGTGGTATCGTCATTTCCGACGCGTCTCTTCTCTACGATGGCCAGAGGAGCGTTTAGCCTCTGGGCCACGTTCCGTGCAGCTTTCGAAATTCCGACGTCCGTTGCGGCAACGACCAAGTCCGGTATGTGCTTGTTCAAGAAGTAATCAACCAGTAATGGCACCACTGTGAGTTCATCGACCGGGATATTAAAGAACCCCTGGATCTGTCCGGCGTGCAGGTCCACTGTTATAACCCTGTCAGCGCCGGCTGTCGTCAACAGGTCGGCGACCAGCCGTGCCGTGATCGGCACTCTAGGCTGATCCTTTTTATCGGTCCGTCCATAACCGTAGTACGGAATTACGACCGTTATCCGCCCTGCAGATGCACGTTTCGCGGCATCTACAGCTATCAACAACTCCATTATGTTGTCGTTTACCGGTGCTGAAGTGGGTTGGATGAAGAATACGTCGCGTGAGCGAACGTTTTCCTGAATTCGTACAAACGTGTTCTCATTATTAAACTTATTGACCTCCATCTGTGCGACCGGTATGTGGAGATATTCACAGATAGCGGCGGAGAGTTCGGGATGGGCGCCGACCGAGAAGACGGCCATGTCACCGAGCAAGTAAGTGGAGTTCAAGTTACGATCTGCCCCAATTCGACTCTGGACACCAGATCAATTGATTGCAAACTTATGGCAGGTCTGTAGTCGAAACAGGATACGGTCCTATGACTCGTTCTGCATAACACGACGTCTGGTCTCCACCACAAGTTACTTTATTGCGCTGCCATTTGCAGTTAGCCGGATTGTAGCACCGGGATCCGGATGTTAAGTCCGAGACTACCAGTATCCAGACCGAATAATTTTAGGTCCAGCGTGCAAGGATAAAAGCCTGTGGTCAGTGATTTGAAACAGAAAATACCTGTCATGAATCAATCAGGACCACACTCAGATGTTCTGGAATCTACCGGGAAATTCAACCCTATCCCTTATCAAAGTGGATGATCGAAGTCCTTAACCGAGGCGGGGCGTTATCCCTAGGTACTAAAGGCCTTCAGTCGATTGAAATGGCGTCTATATCTGACTGTTTATTACCGAGGGCGTGGCGGGTCGAGTCGTCCATACGAATGGAGATAGGACGCCGAATTAATCTCGGCTCGTCTAACATCAGGTCTATCAGTGCAGAGTCACTGAGTTGGTCGCGTTGGTCTCTGTATTTCTTAGCACTGGGACTGCGCCAAGAAAACAGTTCATCGATAGTCAACACGCCTGCT
This sequence comes from Dehalococcoidia bacterium, assembly GCA_046583495.1. Taxonomy (GTDB): domain Bacteria; phylum Chloroflexota; class Dehalococcoidia; order Lucifugimonadales; family Lucifugimonadaceae. The sequence goes on along the minus strand of JAYGCF010000029.1, from coordinate 160,806 downwards.
AATTCTTCAAGTTCTTCCCGGGAAAGCGGGTCTTTAAAGAAATCCCTACTCTCAAGTTCAACACCTGCTTGCGTGAGCGCCGCCCCCGCTTTCTTACAGGTAGTTCAACGAGCCCAGTGATAGAACCTAACTTTTACGGTCATCTCATCATCCTTACCGTCTAGTTTTATTTACCTGGCGAACAACAGGTTCGATGTGCATTACAGGATTTCATTTGTAATCGTACATTGTCCAGAGCAACCAATCCGACAAATGCCTTACTCAACTATATGAACCGTATCTCAGATTTATCGGGCTCCACTCGACGCTTGTATCGGCGTGGATCCGATAGTTATATCAATCTAAGTGTTTACGCTTTCGGCCTCGCTGGACTGTGGATCTCTATCAATACCGTCCTCCTCCAGTTGCGGGTTCTCGATTTCGCAGCTGAGGATGAGAAAAACGGCATTCTCGGTGGGATAGCGTTGGTCGGATTAGTTGTAGCAGCGATCTCTCAGCCGTTGATTGGAGCCTTGAGTGACCGGACAACTTCGCGGTGGGGGAAACGCCTTCCGTACATAGTCGTCGGCAATGTCTGTTTACTGGCTGTAGTCCCCTTGTTGGGTTTGGTAAATTCGTTTGTTTCAGCAATGCTGGTAATCGGCCTTATTCAATTCTTTATACACGTGTCGCAAGGTCCGGCTAGCGCCTTGCTTATAGATCATGTCCGCCCCGAAGAAAGGGGCGTCGGAGCCGGTGTGTTGAACCTGGCCCGCGTCGGCGGTGGCGGGTTGACCACCGTAACCGTGATGCTTCTAATGAGCACCTCAGAGATTGGCGCAGGCCCAACCATCTGGTACTGGGCGTCTATAGGCGTGATCATGGCCATCCTGGGGATTACTACTCTTTGGACGTTTGGATCGCTCCGGCCGAAAAATGACTCTTCTGAAATGATGAGGAGGCGTGCACCCGAAAACGCCCTACCTTCAGACCAGACGTCCACTGAGAACTCTAGTCGAATGAACGGCTATTACTGGTTTCTCATAGCCATGGCAATGATCGTCGGAGGTTTGACTGCAATGCAAATCTTCGCTCTTTTTTTTATCAGAGATAAAGTCGGATTAGACAACCCTGCTGCAGGAGCCGCAGCTCTAGCTGCCACCATTCTGGTGGGTGCAGCTATCGCTGCTTACCCGTCCGGAGCGATATCCGACCGATTCGGGCGGATGAAAATCCTCTACTTATCGGCCGTTGTAATAGCGGGTTCCACGATATCTATGTTGTTCGTAGGGTCTTTGATATACGTCACGCTGGTAGGTTTTTTCATCGGTGTTGGCGCAGGTATGTTTTTGAGCGGAGGTTGGGCACTTATCGCGGAGCTCGTGCCGGCAAGTGGCGCTGGCAAATCTCTTGGCCTCACCGCGTTGTCGACTCTTGTCGGAACAGGCCTAGCACGCGTCTCAGGTTTCGGAATCGACGCTTTAAACCAACAATCACAAAACCTCGGTTACGACGTGCTTATCTTATGTATTGCGGCCCTGATGGTGCTTTCGATATACCCCCTGCGCAGAGCCGGTAAAAGCCTTTTGTAGGTCTTAACTCAGTAAAAATACCGATCTCTACGTATAATTCAATCAGTTAATCAAAATTGACGCATCATCAAAGGCAAGTGTTTTGCAGGTGTTCCTGGCGGCTCCAAGAGGTTTTTGTGCCGGGGTTGTTCGGGCCGTCGACATAGTCGAAATTGCCCTCGAACGCCACGGGGCGCCCGTATACGTGAAACATGAAATTGTGCACAACCCTCACGTTGTGGCCGATCTAGAGGCCCAGGGCGCGGTAACGGTAGAAACGGTGGACGAAATCCCTGAAGGGTCCGTCGTTGTCTTTTCTGCTCATGGCTCTCCGCCTGCTGATTATGATGCAGCTAAAAAGCGGTCCCTTAATGTCATAGACGCGACATGCCCCCTGGTGACACGGGTACACAATGAGGCCAAGAAATACCAGCGGGAAGGGAAAAAGATCATCCTGGTCGGGCATCGTGGTCACCAAGAGGTCAAAGGAACGACCGGCCAGGGCGACATGGCATTGATGGATGATCAGGAAGACCCGAATACCCCCGATTGGGACTCGGATACCGAAGTTGCCGTCCTGACGCAAACTACCCTATCGGTGGAGGATACTGCGTCCATGGTGGACCGTATCAACTCGGCGTTTTCAAATGTGACAGTCCGTAATGACATTTGCTACGCCACTACTAATAGACAGTCTGCAGTGAAAGAACTCGCCGACCTCGTAGAGGTTGTACTTGTGGTTGGCTCACAGACCAGTTCCAACTGTCGGCGTCTCCGAGAAGTAGCCGAACGAGCAGGCGTTCCAGCTTTTCTTATAAATGGACCAGACGAGTTGGTCGAATCCTGGTTCAATGGAGTCTCTCGAGTCGGTGTAAGTAGCGGGGCTTCCACCCCCGAATCCTTGGTGCAGGCGGTGTGCGACGCCTTGAGCCCAGAGAGTGTGAAACACTTAGGGCTGGCAAGTGAGGATATCGAGTTCACACTCCCTATAGAGATGCGAGACGCAGAACCTCCCCGAAGATCGAGCGCTTGGTCTACAGAGAGCCCAGACGGATAACCCGTTACCTGGCTTTACTGTGGCGACGTTAAAGGGATTGCCAGTTGAAGATTACTGATGTCGAATGCCTGATTTTAGATGGTGACTATCCGCTCGTACTCGTCAGCACCGACGAGGGGATTACCGGATATGGCGAGTGTTTCCGACGGTCCCCAGAGGTCTCTAAGACAGCTATAGACACTGTTTTCAGACCATTGGTGTTAGGAAAGGATCCTTTCAAATCTGAAGAAATCTTCGATCTGATGTTCAAGGCTGGTTCGGTTAGCGGCCCACCGGGTGCACTTTTAACCGCCGCTTCTGGAATAGATATCGCTATATGGGACATCAAAGGCAAAGCGCTCGGAGTTCCGATCTACGAACTGCTCGGGGGGATGCGCCCCGGAAGGGAACGAGTACGTGTCTACGCTAGCTCTCTAGTTCGTGATCTATCCCCTTTGGATGAGGCAAAGCGGGCAGTCGCTTTCCAAGAAAAGGGTTTCACTGGCTACAAGATGCACTCTGCTGTTCCCGGATCGATCGATCATCCAGAAGATCGAACCCTGGCCTCCGTAAGAGAAATCCGTTTGGCGACCGGCGATGCCTTTGAGATCCTGGTTGATGTCAACAGCGCTTATTCGGTGCACCACGCTATTGAGATTGGCAAGAAATTAGAGGAATACGGCGTCTTTCATTTTGAGGAGCCTGTCGCCCTGCACGATTTAGCAGGACTCGCAAAAGTGACCGGATCGTTAAATATACCTGTCGCAGCAGGAGAAAACGCTTATACCCGATGGATGTTCCGGGACCTGATCATGCATGGTCACCCCGACATCGTTCAACCTGATGTCGTAAAAATTGGTGGCATTTCGGAGCTAATCAAAGTCGGACATGTTGCCAATTCCTTCGGCACCCCTATGACGGTACACAATACGCAACCGATAATTTCCACGGCTGCTCATCTCCAATGGATCGCAACTCGCAATGACGTACCTTATGCTCAGGAGTACAACATCGAACCCGTCTCGATCAGAGACGAACGTCCAATTCTAAAAAGCCCGTTGTCAGTTATTGATGGGCATATCACGGTTCCAACAGGCCCAGGATTAGGACTTGAGTTTGACGACTCCGAAATCAGGCATTGGGCCACAAAATCGGGGCAAAACTCACTCTAGTTATTGATCACGGGCCGGTGGGTCACGCTCTTCCCAATCACTACCCGCCGCGTCCTCGGGCTCGTATCCAAGAATTTTCCGCGCCCGATCTATCGAGAATATTTTCCACTGATTATCTGAAGTCACGTAAGTAATGGCGTATTTAAGTGAATCGGGTGCATCGATCGCGCGTGATATCGCTTGAGCGGCGTCACGATGACTGAGCCAAAGCGACAACGCAAAGGGTGAGAAAGTTGGATCATCGTCCGAGATCACCCATCCGATGCGAAGGTGTACCGAACTAATCCCGTGGTAGTCGTTGTAGTAACTTCCAATGGCTTCACCGAAAGCTTTAGATACCCCGTAATAACCGTCGGGTCGAATCCGATCGTCTTCGTCCACCAACCTGTATCCGGTTTCAACTCTGTCGAAATCTCCATGGGCGATGTGTTTCCATGGTTCGTCTAAATAGAAACCCCCTTGCGCATGATTGGAACTGGCGAAAACGACCCGGTTAACACCAGCCCGTTTTGCGGCTTCAAATACGTTATATGTAGCGATGATGTTGTTGTCGAGGGTAGATGCCCAATCGCTATAAGCGCGACGGTCAGCTGCCAGATGCACAACGGTGTCCTGATTTTTAAACGCGTGAGCCAATGTATCTAACTCCGATAGATCAGAGACGAAGGACGTAGTTCCTTCAGTTCTATTAAGGTCTAGTGAAGATAAGTTGTAGCGATCTGACAGGTGCTTACGTAGTACCTCCCCTATCAGCCCTGCTCCACCAGTTATGAGAATGTTTCGCAATGCATCCACCTTTGATTCCTTCTCAATCGTGCGCGTAGATTAAACCTAAGATCATCACGCATCCGAATAAACAAGTATGAGAACAGTTACACATAGTCCTCTCAGTAGCATTTTGATGCGAGCGGCAATGCTCTTCACCGCCATGATTATTTTGGCATGCTCTTTTGCAAACCAACCAACATTTATCGACAATCTCGATTGCCATTCGACCGTAGAACAGATCAAGGAAGAACCCTTGCGAGAAACCCGAGTCCGGATTTCCAGCAGTGAACTTTCGGTAATAGTCAACGTAGAGGTAGCAGATACCGAAACATCCCGTTCACGAGGCCTTATGTGCCGGGCAAATGTTCCCGCAGGTAGCGGTATGCTCTTCGATCTGGGTACCGTTACCGAGATGCCGTTCTGGATGTTCAATACGTATGTACCGTTAGACATCGTATATTTCAATATCGATGGGTCCGTGACGAACACGGTTGCTATGTTTCCGTGCACCCGAATGGAGGATGAAACCGAGCAAAACTGGCGAAATCGGTGCCTTTTAGAATCCCAAGATTACGTCCCAGGGGGGTACTACAACATGGCCCTCGAGTTGCCATGGGGATGGTTGCTTTCGGAAGGTTTTACATTGTCTGAATTACCAGGTGATATGACCGTGACAATTCTTTAGTTGACGGATTCAGTCAATGTCTTTTCCAGCCATGTTTCGGTATAAGTGTGGTCGGCATGACCTCTCCCACTGTTTACGTACAACTCACTTTGCCCAGCCAACATTGAAACCAAAGGAGAGGCGACAGATTTATCCGAGGCGAGGGAACTGACCAGTGTGGCACCGTCGTAGTTCGACGCGAACCTTAACGGATCGAAGTAAGAGAGAGTCGATGAAATGTTTTCACCACTAGCTTCATTCGTCCGCACGAAATCGTTCAACTCTTCAAGCGGGTAGTAGTCGGGCCATTCATTAAGCCCTGACGCCCCTCGAAGCAATAGAGGTCCCGTAACTAGTACCGCTTTGACGATATCTGACCTCATTGAGGCGGCAATCAATCCAACTTCACTGCCGGTTACACCCACGTTCGAAGGGTTAACTTCCGGTCGTCCAACCAGCCAATCCAATCCAATCAAAACGTCGGCCACAATACCCCTATATTTATACGATAGAGGATCCTCGATTCCGTCGGTGAGCAGTCCGGGATACGCCGCAGCAAACTTGCCATCGGCAAGACGTTGGCCTCTGTGGACAAGTGTCAATACGACATAGCGTTGGCGCCGCTCATATGGAGATATGTGAACAACGCTGCCGTAGCCAGGAGCCTCGAGAAGACCTGGAAACGGACCTTCCCCATCGGGAACTGAGAAATACCCAAAAATTTCTCCTTCTCCTATGGAAGGAAGGTGAACCGAGTACGTCTTGGATCCCTCGGTGGATCGTATCGGTAAGGGTTGCAGTTCACATTCGGAGGTGTTGACATGGTTGACAACGTCCTTGACCTCATCCCAGAACGTTTCAAAAATATCAGCGTCTAAATCAGTTTTGGCGGGCCAAACGGTTTTCTTCGTCTCTGCTATTGGTACCGGTTTAAGGCGCAGGTCTAGGAACTCTTGAATAATTTGGTCATGCCCCGCGGCTGAACCGGCGTCATGTCCACATTTGTCGTACGGATATAGCTTCTTTTCAGTGCTTCCAATCTGCCCAAATACGGCGAATCCGGTTTCTGGTGGGCAAACGTCGTCTTGCAACCCGATGTTCAATACAATTGGTGCCTTCACTGCCGGCGCAAAATGCTGAATATCGTAATAGTCGAAGACTGACCGAATTTCTTCTTCTCTTTCAGGATGGAGCCTCAAGTATTCATTGATCTCTTCATAAGGATATGAATGAGTCATAGCGGCCGAGTCCATGAAAGAGCAGAGGTATGGCGCCCCAGCGGCGGCGGCAGCCACGGAGTTTGAGCGAAGCGCCGATACCAACAACGTCAACGCTCCTCCCTGGCTTGAACCCGTTACTCCAACCCGAGCTTTGTTGACTTCAGGCATCGCACACAAGATGTCAAATGCTCTCAAGGCGTCCATGTAAAACCCGCGGTATCCGTAGTTATCTCGATCAGTAACGTTGTGCATCAACAGACCTGGATAGCCTGGGTTGAATTCAGTATTCGACCGCAGCTTCCCACGTGGGGCTGCACTAAATGTCGCGTACCCACGTCGTGCCCAGTCCTTTGGAATCTTTGGCTCACTTATGTATCCCGGAACTAAGAGGAGCCCTGGCATGGTCGTCGTACGACCCGACGGTCTGGCATACCATCCTGAAATACGTAACCCACCGAAACTGTCGTACCGTACATCGAACACATCTACGCTCTCATCCGACCTCAGTTCATCCCTCGTGAAGGTAGCGTTGGTCGGTACAGATGCCAAAAGCGACAGAGTTTGAGACCAGAAGCTGTCAAAATCTATAGGTCGTTTAGCTGAGCTCATAAATCCGGATGGGTCTCGTCTCGGCATCGTGTCTCCTGTAGAGAGTGAAATGACTATCGGTCATGGAGTTTGTCACCAAGTTGTGGCTATTATGGATCGTCTTGTTGCAAAGGGGGCTGCCAGTTTGGACTTCTTAGCTATTAGAAGACGTTCAATTGGATCGTGCATCGGTAAATATTCAAGGGTATTCACCGAGACTGTTCCGCACCACAAAATTCGCTGGGAGACATGATTGCCTGAATCCCGTGTACTTCTGATCGTCTTGGACGGTCTTGGTTACAGTCGTTCGCGACTGTCCGAGTTAAAAGAAGAAAGCTGGAAGAACCTTCCCGACAACGTTTCATCGATATTGCAAACTCAAGTGGAATCCGTGCTGAGTCATGATTCCAAAACGTTCGATGGGGACCCTTCCCAACTCGCGATGGACGTATTACTTCCCGTTGCCGTGGAGAATCTCTCAGAAAACACGCTCTTTGATGAAGCAAATTCCCGTCTCAGGACATTGGAAGCCTTGTTATCGGCTTCGGCAGGCACTGATGTGCTTGAACAGATAACGAACGTAGTCCGCAAACAGGCGACACACATGAGATACGTCCCCGTGGCTGCCCGAGCGGGGAGACTTGCGGAAATCCGCAACTCACACCTAACAATTCCGACAAGCGCTTCTGGAAAATGGGCTGGGTTTGAGGAAGCCGATCCACCTATCCAAGGCAACTCTGATACAGGGCATCAGCAGATAGCCAATTTACGTCTCGCACCACAACTAGCGTTGGAGATAACTCGCTCAATTGAGGACGGTAGCTTTTTCACAAATACCGAACTAACAGGAGTCATTTCTAAGGCTGTAGCGGACCAACGTGCAATCAATTTCACGTATTTGTTGTCAGGTGTGGGGGGAGAAGACGGACGGGTGCATTCAGCTTGGAATCACCTTGAAGCATTCTTACATCTGTTGTTCGAGATCCATCAAGCCGAACCTCGACTTGTTCATATGCAGGCGATTCTGGATGGCAGGGACTCTCCGGATACATCATCACTGACTAAAGTTGAAGAATCTGGTGGTTATATCGACCGCCTGGAAACGTTACTGTCGCAATACGACGCCAAGCGATCACTGGCATGGGTGATCGGGCGGAATCAGGCAATGGACCGTGATTACCGTGAGCCGAACGTGAGAGCGGACTACGAGTCGATGGTAAGCGGCGCAGCAGACACCGTGCGTGGGTTTGGTGGTTTGAAGAAGGCCATATCTGAATTTCATAAAGACGGGATTGGTGATGCTGACATACCTGCACTCGGGGTGATCAGCCGGGGCACGGATGTTCAACGTATCAGTCATGGTGATGCGTTTGTAAACCTGAACTTTCGCGCTGACCGACAGCGAGCCAAGGTAGCGGCGTTAGCAGGGGGGCGAAATTTCCTCTCAGATCAGTCAGGGTCGAGAGGACGGGATTGGGACTTGGATTGGATGAAACCCGATCTGCGTCTCGATATATGTGGAATAGCCGACTACCACCCCGATCTCGGAACTCGATATGGAGTAAAAACCGCCTATCCAAACCGGCCTCATCCAGATAATTTACTGTCTTTGTTTCAGAATTTCGCACCACATGATCAATACCTCTTGATCGGTGAGTCAATCAAAGAACTCCACATGGGGTACTTTTTACGGGGACGCAAAGAACTATCGTCGGATTCCAATGATGAGGTTCGAAACATAATTCCTTCATTCGGCGAACATGAAGGCGTCATGAGTGATTCTGATGTTTACAAGGTCCCGGGGATGCGTAGCCCAGAAATAGCAAGGGAACTGATCCAAGCTATGTCAGGCCGGCGTTTTCCATTGATATGCGCAAATTTTGCAAATACGGATATGCTCGGCCACTTACTGCCGCGCCATTTTGATGCCGCCGTATCAGCCTACGAGGCCGTAGACCTTGCGGTGGGCAAGGTTGTAAAAATGGCACGCGATTTCGGGTACCACGTAATCATCACATCTGATCACGGTAACGTCGAGGAAGATACTTCGAGCCATTCAAACAATGACGTGTTGACAACCGTAGTAGCCCCTGCGGGTAGATTAAAGGTGGCGCGTCGCGAGGTGTTTCAGGCGAAACTGTTTGATGTGCCATGGACCATCGGAAGAATTCTGGGTGTTGAGGATGAATTAAAGCGTCATATTGCCTCCTCCGGTGATGCCAATGTCGGGGGTTGGGATGTTGGACGTCCGATATTAGAACCGATGTAACTACCCTTATCAGACCCGTTGAGTCACTTTATGTCTGTAGAACATCCATGCAGCGCGGCTAACCAGAAGCCGGTACCTCAACGGGGACGCTGATACGTCTAAGATGGCAAAAAGTTACACGGCGGCAGCACATGATTCAAAAATCAGCGTCTAGTTGGGCTTAATTGATACCCGTAGCTACTCGTAGCGGTCGCTCTACACCCTTACAGTTGGGGGCCGTCGTCCAATCCTGTAGCAACGGTACAGCGAGAGCTTACGACCCTCCTACCTAGACCCTCACTGTCCGGGCGCACATTTTTGTATGGAAATCACCTGAAAATGAACCGTCTAACTGCCAAGGCTCGCTCGACCAGTTACGGATGGTGGGTAGCAATCGCCGGGTCGCTCAACATGGCGTTGACGTCTGGCCCTACATTCCATGCACAAAGTGCCATATTTGCAGCTGTTGAGGCGCAAACGGGGTGGAGTCGGACACTCGTTTCAGGTGTTGGGACCTTTGGTAGATTTGGCGGAGCTCTGTTGGGCCCGATCGAAGGCTACCTTGCCGATCGGATTGGTGCCGCGTGGATGATGTTGGTCGGATTGATAATCGGTGGATTGGGATTTGTAATGCTGTCGCAAATGGGCGACAGCCCGATTATCTACTATGTAGCGTACTTCATTCTGTCTCTCGGTTTTTCTGCAGGAGGATTTGTCCCTGCAACCGCAGCCGTCGCAAAATGGTTACCGACAAGACGGGCGACTGGAATTGCCATTGTTTTGGCCGGCAGTAGCATCGGTGGTTTTACGGTCCCAGCGATTTCGTGGGGGATCAAACACCATGGATTTGAATCCACAATGATGGCTATAGGCATCGCCGGTATCGTAGTCGCTCCTGGCTTTTTCTGGGCGATGTCCAGACGTGGCATACGCCCGTCCCAGTTACCCAACCCGGTCAGTGGGTCGAGCGATGAACTAATCGCACAAGACGATGGTTCATTCACATTACGAGAAGCGATGCATACACGCACGTTCTGGGTTATTTCAACCGTGCACACCCTCAGTAACCTCTCGACGGCTGCAGTTTCAGCACATCTCGTATTGCACTTGACGGACATTGGAATCCCAGACATCCAAGCCGCCGCTGTCATCCCGATTTTTGTCGGAATATCATTCTTTGCTCAACTAGCCGGGGGATATTACGGGGATCGAATGGATAAGAGGTACATGCTCTCGTTTAGTATGTTTATCCAGGCAGGATCAATGATCGTTCTGGCTTACGCTACTAACTACAGCTGGGCCGTTGCTTTCGCGATCCTGTGGGGCGTTGGATTTGGTAGTCGCACGCCAGTGCTTCATGCTCTTAGGGGTGATTATTTCGGGAGCCGGTACTTCGGTTCAATCCTTGGAATATCCAGTTTCCCTATGATCGTCGGAATGACAGCCACCCCGGTCCTTCTCGGACTTGCGTTCGATATTCAAGGCACTTATCGATGGGCCTTCCTGTTTACGGCGACTACGGCTTACATGGGGTCTGTACTGATTATGTTCGCTGGACGCCCGATCCGCCCCCCACGGAATATCATTTACGAATAATCCATATTAAGTCTGAACCCGAAGGTCCAATCAAATATGGAGACTTGATTGCCGACTAAAACCATCCCGCTGATACCATTTCTCTGCCCTTTAACAGACACTCGCCTAACAAAATTTGCTTCGAAGACTCAGTCACAAGGATCTCCTCCCCATGCCCGACGGTGATATTTGTTTCACGCCAGCTACCGAACAAGCCCGTATGATCCGAGATCGTGAGATCTCCGCTGTTGAGTTGATACAGGCGCATCTTGACCAGATCGAAGAGATCAACCCTATCGTCAACGCCGTTGTTACTTTGGTGGCAGACAGCGCCATGGATGCAGCGCGTGAAGCCGATCAGGCCTATTCGAATGGAGCTCAACTCGGACCCTTGCACGGACTCCCTGCGGGAATAAAGGATCTCGTTTCAACCGCCGGAATTCGTACGACTATGGGGTCACCGATATATGCAGACACGGTCCCTGAGAAAGATGCAGGGATTGTGCGGAAAATGAAGTCGGCCGGCGCAGTAGTTATCGGAAAGACGAACACGCCTGAATTTGGCGCCGGGTCACAGACCTTTAACGAGGTCTTTGGAGCGACGTTAAATCCTTATGACACAACGCGTACGTGCGGCGGAAGCAGTGGAGGATCAGGAGTCGGTCTGGCATGTGGCATGTTCTCTACCACCGTGGGGACAGATCTAGGCGGCTCATTGCGCAACCCTGCTGCATGGTCCAACGTAGTTGGGTTGCGGCCTTCTCCAGGCCGAGTTCCTGCCTCCGGTGCGTTGCCATGGACATCTATGAGCACAGCAGGGCCTATGGGGCGCACGGTTGGAGACGTTGCATTGCAACTGTCAGTGCAGGCTGGGCCTGATCCACTTGTTCCGTCGTCATTACAAGAAGACCCTTCGTATTTCGCAGGTTCATTGGATCGAGACTTATCGGGGATTCGCATTGCTTGGAGTCGCGACCTTGGAGGTCGCCCGATCGAGCCGGTAGTAACGGACGTCCTGGACCGCCAGCGGCACGTATTTGAGGAGATTGGATGCATCGTAGAGGACGCGGCGCCCAATCTCTCAGAGGCAAGCTCCGTGTTCCAGGTACTACGGGCATTTGGCTTTGCACACGCGCAGCATCAGAATCTCATGGATCACCGTGACTTGTTAAAAGACACTGTGATCTGGAACGCTGAGGAAGGTCTTCAACTCAGTGCTTTGGATATAGCCAAGGCTGAGGAAAAACGGACGGAATTGTACGGACGTATGGTTACATTCTTTGAAGAGTACGACTTTCTAGCACTCCCGGTGACCAGTGTTCCGCCGTTCTCAGTAGATATGCCATATCCGACCGTGGTAAACGGTGTACAAATGGAAACTTACATCGACTGGATGTGGCCATGCATGGATATCACCGTCGTCGCATGCCCTGCAATTTCGGTACCGGCCGGGTTCACGCCTGACGGTCTTCCGGTAGGTCTCCAACTGGTATCGGCGCCACGGACAGACTTCGAGCTGTTACAGCTAGCGCACGCGTTCGAGGGAGCAACCGAATTTTGGAAACAGCGTCCGACAGGGGTCGTTTAAGGAGTTTGTAATCCCCCATTAAGAGAACACTTTTTGATGTTCTTCCCCTCCGGGACCTGGTCAGGCCGAGGGAAGTCCCATGCAAGCTCGGGCGTTCTACCGTTGCAGCAGTTCTTCTCGCAGGCGCACCCCCACGATCTCCGGCTCCCCCACCTGAAGATTAAAGGCGTTGATCTCCAACTCGTTGTGATCCGGGTCGAACCGAATGCCGATGCGGGGATCACCGTTCATCATGGCGGCCTTGATATCAGGGCCAGATGGGCCATTCCAATCCGACATTAACTTCACGACAACGGTCGGAAGAAAAAATCGAAAGTTATCCTGTTGAATCGTGACTTCTACACCGTCGATCCCCTCAAGCGCCTTCTCTACGAGGCCTAATGCAACCCGGTATCCGGCAATTTCCGCTCGTTCGTCGTGTTCGATATAGAGTTTGAGTGCCATCCAGAGGCCAACCATCTCCTCGCGAGACACTTTGTGTGGTCGGCCGATGGCGTGGTTTGGGCTGTGATTGGCTAATGCCGCTGCAACTAAATCCTTCCTACCGAACAACATCCCGGTCGCCTGTGGCCCGCGTATGTCTTTGCCGCCTGACATCGTCACCAAGTCAGCTCCATCGGCGATGTAACGAGTCAGATTGCTTTTCGGTGGCAGCATAGCGGCGGCGTCCACGATTACTGGGACGCCATGTTGATGAGATACCTGGACCGTCTGACTCAATGTCGGTCCGCGCCTGCTAACCCGGGGCGCCAATAGATATGCCACGGCGGCAGTTTTGTCGTTGATCGATGCATCCAATTCTTCCGTAGTCCATTCATGGGCATTGCCTATCTCAACCAGCGATGCGCCGGAGAATGTGTACATGTGGCTATAGCCGCCACGGTGCGCCTTGGCAATCACGATCTCGGTCTTCATACCGCGTGTTAAGGGAAGCTGGAGAATCTTTGCCTTGTCGGTGCCGGTCATACAGGCGGCCGCCGATAGGACGATGCCGCTGCCAGCGCCCGCCGTGACCATGCCAGCCTCTGCACCGGTCAGTTGAGCAATGAAATCCCCGACTTTGGTGTTTAACTCAGCAATCGGCACATACGACTGCGAGGCCTGAACCATCGCCTCGATAACTTCAGGCCGCATCTTCGATCCGCCGTGGTCGGTGTTGGTGCCACCGGCGTGGATCATGGGTCGAACACCAATCTCCTCGTAGATCGGGTTAATCGGCAGTCGTGATTTGGTCATTACGCTCCTCGATTCGTTCCAATCACTGTCACGGTTCCACCATCACACAGATTTTAATCTCCGACACGTACAGTTCACGTTGCGCTTTGTATGACGGTCCAACATCCGACGGGCCCTTCCGCACCGGACACAATCGACGTATTAGACGAACGATGTGTCCATCCGCGAGCCAGCACCTCCGCACACGAGCCCGCCGCCAATCCCCGCAATTACGTGTTCACGCGTTTTGGTGAAGCATACCCCCTGTATGAGCGAACCCGGCATGGTTTGGTCCTGTAACTCCACGTAATGTCGCCCTGGAATGGCAGGTGTTTCAGCCTCTAGCGCGGAGAGAAGAGGGCTCGACCGCTAATACATAAAACCCAGTGTTTACCTGTCCCCTACAGATCCGTCCTGTTTAATCGGAGTGGCGCCTTCAATATATTTATCTTCGAACTGCCACTTCTTCAAACCTTCCTCAGACAGCTTGATACCCATTCCCGGCCCTTCAGGGACTGTCAGGTATCCGTCCTTTAACTCGATCGGATTCTCGATCAAGTCCACTTTGGGTTCTCTATCCTCCCCGGTGTACTCCTGAAGAGCAAAGTTCGGTATACATGCGTCCAACTGAACACATGCCGCCGTGCTCACCGGGCTCAGTGGGTTGTGCGGAATAACTTTAACGTGCTGCGCCTCGGCCATCGCCGCAACCTTCTTGCTGCCACTCAATCCACCAACCAGGCACACATCCGGACGGACATATGCCGCACCCTTGTTCTCGAGGATCTGCTGGAAATCGTAAATAGTCGTGAACCGTTCCCCTGTGGCAATGGGTATGTTGCACTGCGCCTGCACGTCGCCCATACGCGCAGGGCTGTCTGGCAGCATCGGATCCTCGTAGAAGTACGGGTTGAATTCTTCCAGCCGTCGCCCCAACCAAATCGACTCCGCTGGGTTCATCTGTCGGTGAATCTCTACGCACAGGTCGGCGTCCCGGTTTACCGATTCCCGCACCGCAGCCACCCGTTCGACGGCATTGTCCGCCCATTCGGTGTAGGTGTGGAAAGAAGGGTAGTCGTCCTGGAAAGCCGCAAAACGAACCGCCGTAAATCCGTTCTTCACCGCTTTTGCAGCGTCGGCCGCAAGCTCTTCCGTGGTATTTCCGTTCACATGGATATAGCAACGGACACGATCACGCGTTTTACCGCCCATCAGCTCCCAAATCGGCACGCCTAGCCTCTTTCCTTTGATATCCCATAAAGCGATATCGATCGCAGAAAGAGCACCGTTAATCACGGAGCCCATGAAATGGGAATTACGGTAAAGGAACTGGAAGTGGTGTTCGATTTTCGATGGGTCTTTGCCCAGCAGGTATGGCTCAATCGTCTTGATCATTGTTTCTGTGGGCCGCTGCCAGCCGTGGACCCCAGCCTCACCGATCCCGACCGTCCCGTCTTCGCAATGAACTTTGATAAGTAACCATCTACTCCAGAGAATAGTCTCGATCCGTTCGATTTTTGTGGGATTCAATTAGGACTCCATAAGTCAGAAAGGCGTGGAATAGTATTCCCGAGAAGGTACGACGAGGTCGAGGGTGATGCAACCGTGGGTCAGGGGTGATATAAACCGCAGTAATGAATTACTCACATTCTAGATATGACCTTATTTTGAAAAATGGCACAGTGTTCGATGGTAGTGGCGGACAGTCCTTCAAAGCTGATATAGGCGTGATCGAAGACCGAATCGTCTCCGTTGGTGACCTGTCGACAGCGGTATGTGATGAGGAATTGGATGTCACAACATTCGCTATATCGCCTGGCTTCATAGACCCACATTCACACGATGATTTCCACGTGCTGTCCAGTCCTGATGTGGAGCACAACACGCTTCAGGGGATCACAAGCGTCGTTGTTGGGAATTGCGGCTTCGGTGCAGCCCCGCATGAGATAGCCTCAAACCGAATGGGAACACTTTATGACCTTCTCCCCTCTGTGCGTCCATGGGATGGTTACGACGGCTATCTTGGGACGGTTGACCAGGTCAAACCATCCCTCAATGTTGCGACCCTGGTCGGGCATAACACACTGCGAACTGATGCTATGGGAAATAATCAAGAAGTCCCCCCATCAATTGACCAGGTGACCCATATGGCGGGTTGGGTAGCCGAGGGTATGGAAGCTGGAGCCGTAGGATTTTCGACTGGCCTCGTCTATGAACCGGGACGGTATTCGACAATCGATGAAATAGCCGCCCTGGCTACCGTCGCTGGTGGATATCGAGGCGTGTACGCCAGTCACATACGCAATGAAGCGGGGCAGTTGGCCGAGGCGATTGAGGAGGCGGTAACTGTTGGCGAAATGAGTGGATGCGCCGTACAGATATCACACCACAAGGCCGCCGGCTCGGAGAACTGGGGAGCAGTCGAACGTTCAATTCAGATCATTGAAGAGGCCAGACAGCGTGGGGTTAACGTGACGGCAGACCAGTACCCATACATAAGTGGAAGCACTCAGCTTGCGGCAATTTTGCAAAATGGAGCTCTTACCCAGGGCAATGGAGGATTTGGACAGGTAAAAGCCGAAAATATCCTGATTGCTACCTGTGTCAATTTACCCGAATACGAGGGACGATCGCTTGTTTCTCTTATGGATCAATGGGGTCTGGTAGCAGAGGATGCTGCACAAAAACTTATCGATATGAACAAATCGAGTGTCTACGTCATTATGTTCATGATGGACGAGACTGATGTGCAACGAGTTATGAGTCATGAGACGACAATGATCGGTACTGACGGAATACCTGTAGGTTCAAAACCCCATCCGAGGTCGTGGGGAACATACCCTCGAATTCTTGGGCGGTATGTCAGAGACGCAGCCGTACTGACTCTCCCCGAAGCAATTCACAAAATGTCAGGCATGGTAGCTGATAAATTTCAACTTTCAGGCAGAGGTTACTTACGAGAAGGCGCGTTCGCTGACATGGTCGTGTTTGATCCAGAAACCGTAATCGACAAGGCCACATATGAGGTCCCAAAGACTCCGCCCACTGGCATTCCACACGTCATCGTGAACGGAACTTTTGTTGTACGTAACGGATCACATACCCATGCCAGGGCCGGACGAGCTCTCAAGCGTGGCCGGGAATAACACGGTGAGCTTAAACCGTTGGGACATTCTCGTGGTGATTGGTCCTTGCCTGGTATTCCTTAGCTAAGGCTAGCAACCGAGACTCGTTCCAAGCCCGTCCGGTAAATTGCAAGGAAGTTGGCATTCCGCTCCCTTCCAAGCCATTAGGTACGGCAATAGCAGGCAGACCCGCAAGGTTTCCCGGCGCACCTATGGGTGCTGATGTGGTCGGTCGAGAAGAACGATCCAATGTCGACGTAAGCAGTGGAGCGACATTACCTGTTGTGGGGCCGACTATGGCGTCGTATTGGGAGGTAATGCGGTCATATACCACCGACACCTGACGCCTCACCCGTGTAGCCCTCAAATAATCACTGGCCGGAATCGTTGCATAAACGTGGGGCTTCACGCGACAACTCGGCGCTTGTAACTGCATAACCTGCCCATCGACAATAAGATCCTCAAACGCCGATGCCCCCTCAGCGGCGATGATAATTCTTGCCGCTTGAGAAGCGGGCATGTCTGGGAGGTTAATCTCATCGATCGTGGCGAATTCACTTAAAGTCTCCAAAGACTCGTTAAGGTTCGACACAACCTCAGGGTCGGTTCCCCTCTCCCAACCGACAGGCACTGCCAGACGAAAACCATCGTAGCGTTGATGAACAACTGGGTATTGAAAAGAACGCTGAACTGAGGTGGGATCATTTTCATCTGGACCGGCGATGGCGTTCAGGACAAGACCACAATCTTCAGCTGTCCGGCAGAGCGGTCCCAGTTTATCCAATGTCCATGAGAGAGCCATTGCCCCGTACCTACTAACGCGTCCATAAGTGGGCCGTAGTCCGCTTATGCCACAGTAAGAAGCAGGCGTAACAATAGAACCAAACGTCTCGGACCCGATGGCAAATGGTAGAAGGCGGGCTGCCACCGCCGCACCAGAACCCGATGACGAGCCTCCGGCCCATGCATCTGGATTCCACGGATTACGCCCTGGACCGGTCCACGCCGCATCTAACTCTTCGTACCCCATTCCACCTGCTAGTTCAATCATCGCAAGTTTTGCGACAAGAACAGCTCCTGCTTGTTCCAAACGTTTAACCACAGTTGCGTCGTAATCAAACGATTGGGCCCGAAACGGTGTAGCGCCCCACGTAGTTGGCGCACCGACGGCCGCAAGAAGGTCTTTCGCGCCCCACGGTATGCCGTGTAACGGACCTCGATCGTGACCCGCTACCATCTCCCGTTCCGCACGTTCCGCCTCGCGCATCCCTCTTTCTTCCATGATTGTCGCAACCGCGTTTAATTCACGGCCATTTGAATCCAAGGCATCCATTGCTGCACGGGCGAGAATCGTCGGTTTTGTTTCGCCAGAGCGAAGCTTCTGACCCAGTTCACCTATCGAAAGTCCAAGAAGAGGATTCGTCATTACAAATCCTGTCCATCAAGTGCACTGAAGGTGAAGTCTGGTTCATCACCGTTTATCAACTCCCAGAGCCTCAGGTCATTTGCAGCGTCTTCCAACTGCTGGGCTGTCTTGATCAACAACTCCTGTTGGGAAGAATCGAGGCGTTCTCCATAAAGTTGTAAGGCCGCTGTGGCCATTGCTGGAATTTCCGGATCGGTTGACATAGATATCCTTGAATTCAACTACCACTCAGGGAACTGAAGCTAATGGATGCGATCGTAATTTTCGTTCCACTCATTGGAATCGTCTTCGGAATCATTTGACACGCCTGTGTTCTTTTCACTCTCAGGCTGAGACGAACGTTCCCAAGGGTGAATCTGAGTTCGTCGTCTTGAGGAAGGATCGTTAGTCAAACTTTCCACTAAACCATCAAGTGCCCCGGACATACCGTGGAGGAGAGATGTACCCAGAGCCGTGATATTTCCTAAGGTCTCCATAGAGTCGTGCCCCAGACCTTCAATTTTGGCAGTAGCTGACTCATTGTGTTTCATGTCTTCACATTCGTCATTATCTCGATGACCCGGCATTTGTACCCCCTTGCATGGTTTTGCAGGTTAGCATCCGTAGTCGTTGAACGGATAGGACACCAGCCTTTTAGGAAACGTGGCTTGAAAATCACAGATATCACTATAGAAGTCATCGTTCGGAACGTTGTCGTAACGGGACTTCAATCGGATCTCGGACGATTTGGAGGGCAAGTGTCTCAAGGTCTTATCCGGATTAAGACCGACGAGGGATTAGAAGGCAACTGTTTCGTCGGCGATTTTCGGACCGGTGGCGAGTCCCTTTTTCGCCCGATCCTTGATGTGTTTAAACCTGAGTTGGTTGGAAAAGATTCGAGTGTCCGTGAGTGGTTGTGGAAACGACTGCCGATTCTAGGCGCGCGACGCGGTGTAACCTTCCCGGCCTGGGCTCCAGTAGACGTAGCTCTGTGGGACTTGGCTGGCAAAGAAGCCGGCATGCCCGTCTTCAGGATGCTGGGTGCAGCGGCTAGTGAAACAGAGGTCTACGCTACGTATCCCCCCAGACATGAAGTTCCTGATGGATACGTAGAAGAGGCCATTAATTTAGCCGGATTGGGGTTTAACGCTTACAAGATCCATCCGGGAATGTTGTCGACAAAGGACACAGTGAAAATGGTTCAATCGGTCCGCTCTGAAGTCGGTGACGATATGACTCTGATGTTAGACCCAAACAACAACTATGATTTTCGGAAGGCACTGACAGTGGGAAGAGCCTTGGATTCCAACGGTTTTCATTGGTTTGAGGACCCGGTTCCCTGGGACGATTTTGATTCCGTCGTGGAATTATCCAACAAACTCGATACTCCACTCGCTATGAGTGACCTTGCCGGATACCTTTTCCGGGAACCAGCGCACTACATACGCCTGGGTGCACCACGAATCCTAAGGGCAACAGCGCGGAAACATGGAATCACTGGAATGAAAAAGATTGCGGGGATGGCGGAGGCGTTCGGGCTCAACTGCGAAATTGGGACTGCAGGAAACTCATTCATGAACGCCGCTAACCTGCACACGATCTGCTCAATTGGAAACTGCGATTACTATGAGTGGTGGATGCCGACCGAGGCACACCAGTTCGGTCTCGTAGACCACTACAACCTCAACCACCGTATGGCACTCGAGGTCCCCGAGATACCCGGATTAGGATGTGTGCTGGACGAAGATTGGATCTCGGCTCATCGCGTGGCAACATTGGATTAGTCGGTATCAGTCTGGTGCAAACTAGCCTTGTTACTTTGAAACAGTCGGCCTATCGCTCGGTGATTACTGTGAATCAAGAGATGTGAAGAGTAGACTTCCCGGAACCGATTAACGCTCTCCTAAACTGTTTTGGTGACACCAATCCAAATGACACTCCGGCCACAACGATTGCCTATTCGGCTGCACCGCGGCCCGATCATGTTGTTGTCTTCTGTGTTGCTTGCGATCCTCCTTACCGTCTACTTCGGCGCATGGGCTGTGTCAGAAAACGTCGATGGGCGGTCGCTGAGGTACGTCGATGATTATGGGAATTCTAATTCCGGATCAACCGACAATGACAAAATCAACGGAGTGGAGCACACATTCCTATTTCTCTGTCCACTTCACTAGAACACCCTATTCGTCCGATAAAGGCCAACATCGGAACTCGTATCATCGGAGATAACCACTGACTACCGAAAACGGAGGCCCGGAAATAGGGCCTGGCGCCCCGACTGCTGTAGACCAAATAGCCCCCGTCGCGTTTTTTCGGCACACATGGAAACACTACGCCTGGGTGATCGTAATTGTTGCTGCCGTTGCACAAATGGTCGGTAGTTCTATCCGGATGGCTTTCGGGGTCTTCGTCGATCCTCTTGTAGAGGGTTTTGGATGGAGTCCTGGTGCTGTCTCGCTAGCCTATTCTGCCAGTACTGTGGTGACCGCTCTTTTTTCACCTGTGGCCGGGTATGTAGGTGTCAGATACGGGGCCCGAAAAGCGATGCTAGCCGGGACAGTACTGTTTTTCATAGGAATGATGGGAACGGCACGAATTTCCGATCTTTGGCATCTGTACCTGTGGTACGGAGTTTTACTTGGTGCCGCTCAAGCGCTGTTTCTTATTCCGACGATGCCTGCCGTCGCTCAGTGGTTCCGACGACATCTCGGCCTTGGCTCTGGTCTCGTCATGCTTTCCTGGGGGTTAGGCCCGGCAATTATGGTCCAGGTAATGGCTTTCCTGATCGAAGCCACGGATTGGAAGGGGACATTCGAAATAACCGGCGTGATTGGTTCTTTGATCATGCTTGGATTGATTTTCTTTTTCAGGAACTCGCCTGTAGACAAAGGTTCAAAACCGTACGGATGGATTGTGGGAGACGTTCCCCAAGTTACGTCAGGGAAAGTGTTTGTTGGAAAGGCGAAGGAATTTCAGGCTCATATACGACGGACTAATGCCTTCTGGAACCTGATCAACATTCATTTCCTCGGATGCGTTGGGCATGCAGTGATTCTGGTCATGATCGTGCCTTACGCCACGTCAGAAGGCCTTTCGGCCACAACCGCTGCGGGGGTACTGAGCACGCTATCTGCCGTGAGCCTGTTTACGCGATTCGCAACGCCTATTCTTGGAGACCGGATCGGGAGTAAAGGTGTGATGTTCGTTTCATACCTTCTCCAGGGACTGACCGTACTACTCTTACTTGGTGCCGATACGGTGCTGGCCTTCTACGTATTCGCATTCGCATTTGGGATTGGATACGGTGGTGAGGGAACAGTCTTTGCAGTGATAAACCGACAGTACTACGGGCAAGTGCCACAGAATTCCACTTTTGGGTGGCAGCTGGCTGGCGCAGGCCTGGGGATGGCATTAGGGGCAGCACTTGCCGGGGTTACCTACGACCTCACAGGCTCTTACAACACCGCAATCGTACTGTCCGCGATATTTAGCCTGCTCGGGGCCGTATCGATTCTTGTACTGGAGTCCACCAAACGCATACTCATTCCGGATTGGGACGAAGCGATATCTGATTCCACTGCTAAATCGACAGACGATAGCGTTCCATCTGCCATTACAGGAGACTAAGAATTCATAGTCTGTGCATACTTAACTTTCGTTCTATATCAGCAACTATAGGGAACGAGGTTGCATGCATGCCAAGGACCGAAATACCGAGGTTCTCGGCAAGATATCCCGCAGGGTAAAGGTTGGGTATGTCAATCGATTCGAAGCTGTGATCACGCACTTTTAATTGCGGAACTTGCAGCCGGTAGGCGTCCCGGCCTTCAAATAGACTTAATTGAGCCATTGGCTTCAAGAGTTCGTAATCGGGTTGTGCCCCTATCTCGATTACCACGTGATCGACCTGCACGACTTCTTCACCGGCACTGCCGAGTATCGTGACCTGCCCGTCATTTCCAAACGATTTCACCGTGGTCTCGTAACGTGTGTTTATTGTTCGGGATTCTCTAGTCAATATTGATTCCAGCCGAACATAATAGGGCAGGTATTGACTATCACCGATTAGCCTAAGGTGACGCTCGTCGGGCTGGCGCATTACATACGTCACATCACGACCGGCATCATGTAACTCGGTTGCAGCCCAGTCCGCCGATCGTCCTCCACCTACGACCATGACACGGTGACCTGGATAATCATCCCAGTGATCGTAGTGCCTCGAAACATAAGGCTGATCAGATTCACCGGAGATATTTAGTTCGCGTTTGACCGTCCTAGGACCTGCAGCATAAATGACGAAATGCGCTGCTAACTCTTTGACCATGCCATCTGAATTACGCCTGGCCGAAAGATGAAACTCCGATTCTGACTCGTCTCGTGTTACCGATATCACGGTCCACCCTTCATTTATTTCAGACGACAGTTCGAGCTTGTCAGGCACAGCATGATAATAAGCAACAAGATCCTGTTTAATTATCAGATCGTTCGGGTTATGTTCCATCCTCTTATCTTTAAAGAACTGGGAGATTGGATAGGCAGAAAGTTCCATCCAGTGCGCTGGAGACAGTGTCAACTGGTTTCTTGGTACTTCATTCCAGAGTCCGCCAGGTGGTGAATCGGTGTATAACGCCCAGTCCAGTTTTTGGCGACGCTCCCAGCGCATCGGGTAACTATCGAGATCGATGTACTCCCGTTGTGGATGATGGAGGAGTCTAAAAACGTCGTATGGACTGACAGGTATTTCTGCGACACCTTTCATGTCCATACTCATTAAGTCGCTCCGAGCTGCCTCGACGAACTTAGCGAGCGAGGGATGCCTTAGCGCTTCAGGTATCGGACCGACAAGCCGCGGACGCCAACCGGACAGTAGCGAGGCCACACCAAGCCCTGCCACGCCGCCGCCTATGACTATGACCTCGTGGCGTTCGCGAGCATTTACCGTGATACGACTCCCTTCTTTAATGAGTATCCGATTTATCGCCGAAGAATTCCCGAAACAATCGTCGATTATCCGGCATCCTTTGCTACGTAAGAGTACCCTAGGCCATCGTGTAGATACGGAGTATCGACACCCTTTATTACGGGTGATGAGCAAGAGGCGAAACATGGAGGCGATCCAACATGGCGAAATCAGCTGTGGTTACAAGTGTAGAAGTCACTGAGATCGAGTTCGAAACCCCGGATCTGACTATCGAACCAACGATCAGAATCCCAATTTACGAGAAAGGATCGTCGATCCGTCAAAAAGCACATGTGCTGCGGATAAACACTGACACTGGAATATCCGGAGAATACTTTGGTGGCAACGCGGTTGAGTATGCAGCCATTCCAGGGTTAGCCAAAATGCTGGTGGGAAGGAATGCCATTGACCGTGAATTGTTCTACAACGATGCCAAACAGGCATTACGGCAGCAAGCCAGTATGGGGCGATCTCAGATCGATATCGCGCTTTGGGACGTAGCGGGAAAGTTACTGGACGTTCCAGTGCATCAGTTGCTCGGTACGTACCGTACAGAATTTCCCTGTTACGCCAGTACGTATGTATCCGACTACGACCCGGAAGGTCTTTCAAGTGCCGAGGCCATGGCAGATTTCGCCGAGCAATGTTTCGAACTCGGCTACCCGGCTTTTAAGATTCACCCCTGGATGAACCAGCCTCTGTCGATGCAGATCGAAATGGTGGCAGCCGTTGGTAAACGAATGGCAGGACGGATGGACTTGATGTTGGACCCAGCTTGCACGTACGAGACTTTTGGTGATGCGGTCAAAGTCGGAAAAGTATGTGACGAGTGGGGTTACTACTGGTATGAAGATCCATTCCGAGATAGTGGTGTCTCAGCTTTCGCACACAAGAAATTGCGCGAGATCATCGATACGCCCATTCTTCAGACGGAACACATTAGAGGATTGGAACAACATATAGACTTTGTTCTCTCCGGCGGAACGGATTTTGTGCGAGGGGACCCGGATTATGACGGAGGAATAACCGGATTGATGAAACTCGCTCATGCCGTTGAAGGTCTTGGACTCGACCTAGAGATACACGTGGCCGGACCGGACCGCCGCCAGACCATGGCCGCAATGCGTAATTCCAACTACTACGAGATGGGACTCGTCCATCCAAAACACCCCGGGTTGAAGCCACCGATTTACCAGAACGGTTATGTCGACGACCTTAAAGCGATAGACAAACAGGGAAATGTATCCGTGCCAGAAGGCCCAGGTTTAGGTGTCCCACTCGACTGGGATTACATCAAGGCACATACGACAGATCATGCCGTGTATTCATGATCGTTAGATTATGAAGGTCGCCAAGGGGTGAGTTCCATTCTGATACCCCCCCCGACGACCTCGGAAAACCTTAATAACTGAGCCTCAAAGCCCTACACGGTACCGGTCGATGAATTAGGCCCTCAATCGTAAACCACTCGTAAGGGCTCGCGGGAATTGCCCATAAACGCTCACGCTTGAACTTGGTGTCAAAACCCCCCGATGCCGCATATTTAACGACAGTAAATATCTTTCCTGAGGTATTGGGGTCGCTAGTGCTGGGGGGTACTTCGACCCGGTTGGCCATGTCTGGTGTGTCATCCAATAGACATGGTGTGTGGCGATGTTTTCATCGCCCACGCGTTGCCGACCAACGTCAGGATGAGCAATAACGGGGGCAACACCGGTGGGTGAATCATTAGTTCTAGGTAGCGCGTTCCTTTGGGCGTTTGCGACGGTACTGGCAAAACCTATGCTTGGACAGATTCGTCCCGGTACCATCGTGGCAATGCATGCGTGGGTTGCAGTGCTGTTCGGAGTGATACTTCTTATCGCTCTCGGACGGATCACCGAGTTAGCAGCGATAAGCCCGACGCAAGTGTTACTACTCGGACTATCTGGCACGTCTGTAGTCGTTGGTGATATTTTTCTAGTCCGAAGTTTCACTCGCTTGGACCCTGGAAAAGCTTTCACTGCCGCCAGTGGTCTTTTCGTCGTCTTCACATTGATCGCCGGATGGCTGTTCATAGGTGATCCTGTAACCCAGGTGACGATCGTGGGTGCTTCAGCCATTATCTTCGGGGTATATATGACCCGAGGTGGCGCGCATGATGCACCAACCACTGCCGTACCGGGATCAACATTGTCGGCAACGCCAACCGTTCTGTTAGCCGGTTTGATGTGGGCCGTAGGTTTGATCGGCTTTGACGTTGTTATAGAGCATGTCGACCCGGTCGCCGGATCGACGGTCGGTTACATGTTCCCTGCCCTTGCATACGTCGTCTGGGTGATGAGAAATCGCGAGTTCGGGATCCTGTCGGCCAATTCGACGAACTTCAAACTACTTAGTGCCAGTGCCGCGTTTGGTGGGCTTGCACTGGTCGGTTACACACTTGGGATTCGATATGCGAACGCAGGAATAGCGGCAATGCTTGAGAGCACGGCTCCAATATTCGCAATCTTACTGGCCGTAGCTTTCTTTAAGGAACGCATCACCGCACGGACGGGCACTGGGGTTGGCTTCTGTGCCGTCGGTGTGGCCGCCCTGGTGATTTAGAAACAGTAACTCCCTCTGGACTTGGACTCGCCTCCAACCCAGATAATCTAAGAGGGCGACCCTAGATGGGTCGCCCTCTTAGATTATGCCAAACACACCACTTTAATGATCATGCCCATGATCTGAATTGGCATCGTTATAGTGCTTACCCAGCATGTCATCACCCCAATCACTGAGATAGTCTCGCCAGACTGAGTGAATGTGATTGGCATTGTTTTGAGTATTGTCGTACTCAATCAAAAAACGTGGCCCCTGAACTACGTAATAGTGAGGGTCGCCGACTTTCGGTCCGCCTTTCCATGCAAACGTCACCGTATCCAGTCCATCACCCTCAATGCGTTTCCACTGGTTGGCAGCTATCTCCACCGTCATCCGGTCCACATAAACGTGGATAAGGTTAGTTAATTTGTCACGCTGCCGATCAGATAGTGACGACAGAGCGATCCCTTCCGGGTTGCCCGGTGTAACTCGAGGAGCACTATCTGTCAGGATGTCGGACGGTGCGATTAGATCAGGGTAGGCGATCTTTTTTTGATCGTCGGTCAATGAGTGAAGAAGATCGCGTGCAACATCTTCTTCTTCTGGAAGAGGTCGAAAGCCTGCGTTTGAACCGTGCAGCGATCGGGCTGGATTTGAACCGAAGAACGTAGGCGTTACCGCAACATACTCTTGATCTACGATGGTGAAATTTAAGGACACGTGGTGTCCATCAACCTGCCAACCCCATGGCTCACTACCCACGGGGTCACCGTACAAAACAAAATAGTAGCGGGAGGGGTCACGAGGTCGACCGGCCACACCGGTGCCATCCAGTGCCTCGTGGTCAGCCAGCGTGTGTTCGATTGCCATTATAGAATTGGCCTTCTCGTTGGCCCGCAAGCCGACACTGACCTCGATTAGCTGCATTGCCGCAACCCGCGCCGCCAGGTTCATGTCCATTAACGGAACACCTGCACGGATGTGCGGGCGGTAGTCCCACTCAAGTCTTTGTTCATTCTCGAACTGAAACTGGAATCTTTCATCGCCACCGATTTCTGCGCGAAGTACATTTGCAGCTCGTGACATTGCGGCAGCCGTCTTGGGCGCTCGCGCCAGGCTAGATCTTTCAGCCGTAGTCATATATCCGCTCCTGATAAGTATCATCTTGCCAAGCCGTATCGGGCCGTTGATCTGTTTTGTCTAACTCCAGTCACCAAACAGTGACATTGCGGTTCCACCCATTATTTGATTCCGTTGATTATCAGAGATACCAGGAATCTGACCCAGGATCTTTGTTCCGCTCACGTATCCACCATGGCTCTGAATCCAAGGGAAGTCGGTACCCCACATAATACGTTCAGCGCCATACGCTTCGATCAAAGCGATCACCATTGGCCAGGTGTCCCTGTGCGGCTGTGGCTCATCGCTTGGGCCTACAAAACCAGAAACTTTCACATGCAATTGGGGGTGTTTTGCCATAGCAAGCAAGGCATCAAAATCAACATTCGAACCCGGAGACCCATCCGAGGCCTTGCATCCGCCAAAGTGGTCGATTATCGCGGGTGTCTTGGGAATTTCGGACAGTAAGGCATCTACTTGTTCGAAATATTTGGGAGAAACCATGAATCCGACTGGCACACCCAGTTCGCCTGCTTTCTCATATATGGCCTTCCCCGCGTCATCATCCATATGTTGCATCTGACATTCGGCACAGACTTTGAAGTGCTCAGAGCGTTCTTGAGGGGTTAGATTGAGGTGTTCAATGACGCCAAGTACCCACATTGCCGGGTTAAAGCGAACACCCCGGTAACCTTGGTCAGTTACGAGATGGTCAAGCTGGTCTACTGCGTCCATGCGTTGGGGATTAATTAACGCCATCCCCTTAAATCTTTTGGGATATGCCGAAATCGCCTCATTCACGTAGCCGTGGTCAAAGCCGTGGAAAATTGGTTGAACAATTAGAGCTCCGTCGACCTCGGCTTCATCCATAGAAGCAAGCAGACGTTCTAGGTCTCCCGGGACGTTTGGTATCCGCCCTGGTGGCATAGGGTATCGTTCATCATCTAGTGACCAGACGTGAAGATGTGAGTCGATCTTAGTCAAGCGTGATTCTCTCCCATGGGTTGATGTGAGGCTATGGTACATTCCCGCAGACGCATGCGAATGGCGCGGAGCTTATCCCATGGAGGAATCAGGGTGATTAAACTTGGACTTCAATCTCTATCGTATCGGGATGCTTTCATAGCTAATGAAATTGACATGTTCGAGTTCCTGCAGCGGTGCGCGGATATGCGCCTTGACGGGGTGGACCTTCACTACACCCATTTCGAATCTACAGAAGACAATTATCTAAATGAGATCAGAAGATTCTGTTTGTCGCATGGCCTGTACCTTTCTTATATCGGAGTTTCAAACGACTTCGGAAAAATCGGAGGTGAATTAGAAAAGAACAAGGACATGGTCAAGACCTGGGTCGATGTCGCCGCACGGATGGGTGTTCCAATGGTACGAACTTTCGGAGCATGGATACCCGAGGGTGAGGAAGTTGAAAATGTATGGGAGCGCCTTATCGATGCCCAGAAAGACGTGACCGCTTACGCCCGATCGAAATCTGTACACATCGGGTTGCACAACCACAACCACGGCTGCGTGCCTGCAACCGGAGAACAAACTCTTCGGTTGCTAGATGCTGTGGACGACGAGTACTACACGCACATACTGGATCTGGGCCAGTACCGTGGTTCCCCCGGTGCCTCGGGCGCCCACGGCAGACCAGACCCCGCCTACGATTTTTATGGGTCAATCGCTGCATCGGCCCCGCGTGCCACTCACATCCGGGCAAAAATCTACCGGATAGCGTCAGGCGAAGAAAAGTGGTTGGATTACGACCGAATAATGCCAATCGTGAGAGACGTTGGATTCAACGGATGGATGTCCATCGTATTTGAAGGACAAGATGAAATCGATGAGTCAACAGCCGTGCCAATGGCTGTCAACTATATTCGATCCATGCTGACTAAATATGAGCTTTAGGACGGTCGCCAAATGACTCGGATGAGAAACAATTTTGTTAGAGACAAACTTCGACGGGGTCAACCTTCTCTGGGTGTGTTCCTTGGATTGCAGAGTCCAAACGTGGCCGAATTGTTCGGTCACCATGGCTATGAATGGCTTTTGATTGAGACCGAACACAATGGTCTAGATGCAGCAGAAGTGGAAACAATGGTGCGCGCAATAGAGACGACGGAGGGAATCCCGTTAGTCCGTGTGCCTTCTCATGACCAAGTTCCAATCCAGAGAGCACTCGATACCGGTGCTCTCGGTGTGAAAGTTCCAATGATTAAGACAGCGAGCCAGGCCGAGGCAATCGTAAAAATGACCCGATATCCTCCAGCAGGCGCCAGAAGTTGGGGGCCGATGCGGGCCACTGGTTACACCGTCAATGAGGCTGACTATTTTGAGCGTGCTAACGAAAATATTCTCGTGACGTTCATACTTGAAACTGTTGAGGGCGTTGAGAACCTGGAAGAAATTTGTTCGGTGCCTGGAGTAGATGGAATATCTATAGGCCCGGCCGACCTTGGTGCCGCTCTTGGATACGACCCACTCGTTAGAACTCATCCGGATATTGAAGCCGTGGCACAAAAAATGGTTGAGGTCGGTAAAAAGACAGGCGTTGCAATGGGAATAAGCGCACGTTCGAAAGAGGACATGCAAAAACGGCTTGATCAGGGCTTTCTGATGATCAATTACGGGGCTGACTACGCAATAATGTCGGCGTTGGCCAAAGAAGGAATCGATACATTCTGGGAGTTCACATCTGGCGATTAGCCAGTCACCATTTATCTCGTGATACAAGAAAGCCCGGTCCTACGACCGGGCTTTCCAGATGTATTCCGTAAGGTTTTGTTTAAGCCTTAGTCTCCCAGAAGATGTCTCCGATCTCCTGGAGCGCCGCTTTGAAGGCCACTGCGGTGTCCATGTTCACACCAATTTTGACCTGAGATCCGAGCTGACATGCTTTCCAGACTTTTTCATGTAAGTCCGGGTACTTCTCAAGATGTGGGGGCTTGAAGTAATCAGTCCAGATGACAAGGATATCGTCCTTCGCCTTCTTCGCATGCTCTTCCTTAGCAAGTACCTGTCGGGTACGCGTGTTCTGGGCGGCGAGGCTGTTATCGCCCTCCCCCTCCAGAAGTAACTCTGTCATGCGGATGCACGTTTGCGCAGCCTGAAGTGCATCATGTGGGTCGTATATGCCACATGGAACGTCACAATGGGCGCTTGCCGTAGATCGTGGTCGGATACGATCTGTAAGGTCGGTTAGTAAAGACATAGTTAAGCCTCCCGGACTATCCGCAACTGCGGCACTCAGATGATGCCATCACTGCGCTGTTTAACATGGACGTAGATTGAAAATGCGTCGTAAATCTAACACACATGAGATCACTATCACGCCAATTATGAGACGACAAACATGAAAAAGCTAAGCCAAATATGGAGGCGCATAGCAAGCAAAAGGCTTGGAACGATCTACACCTTCACTAACATCAGTATGGTTCCCACATTCATCCCAGGGGATCGAGCACTGGTGAAATCCTTTAAAAGGTCATCCATAAAACCGGCGCGTTTTGACGTGATTATTTTGCGACATCCAAAGGCAGAACGTGAGGATCTGAAACGTATCGTAGGCCTACCGGGCGAGAGGGTCGAAATCAGGCGAGGTAACTTAATGATCGACGGTGCCATCATTCCCGAACAGTATGTAACCAAGGAAATGCCCGTGGATTGGTCGTACCAGTGGATCCTAGGTACCGAGGAGTACATTGTCCTTGGAGACAACAGGTCTGCCCCAGGAATTACAGACAGCCGGTCATATGGCCCCGTACACTCCGATTTCCTGGTCGGTCTCGTCACACGCCGGATACCCTGAAAGACGTATGTGAATGTACGAGTTATGCTGCCACCGAGTTACACGAGAAAATCAGAACCTTGAAATTAGTTAGACCATTATTCATTGGGCCTTCTGGATTGACTGTTACAGATATTTAATGTCGAGGACCCCATGGAATAACGACAGGCAAGCAATTAGGTAGGAAAGCGAATGTACGTCGGAACTCAGGTTGGAGCACGAGACGATTCAGACTTCGAAGTCTGGACCCAACTCGGATTGAAGAATGTCTGCGCAGACCCCCCCGGTGATCCACATGACTGGACGCTCCAAACGCTGAAAGACCATCGTGAGAAGGTCGAATCGTTTGGTCTATCACTGGATATGGTTCAGCTCCCCCTAAGCTCACGTCCCGTTGAAGAAAACCAGAGCCAAGCTGTAATGCTGGCTCAGGACCCTGAGCGTGACCGCCAAATTGACTCTATCCAAAACATAGTCCGGATTGTGTCCGAGGCTGGCATTCCTGCAGTGAAATACAACATGAATCTTATTGGTATTCCGCGAACGGAACGGACAGAAGGTCGCGGCGGTTCATCTAACTCGACGTGGCGTTATTCTGAAGCGAATCCAAATCAACCTCCAACTATCGCCGGAAATGTTTCAACTAACGAATTCTGGGAACGGATTGACTATTTCCTTGAGCGGATAGTTCCAGTAGCAGCAGAAAACAGAGTACGTCTGGCGTGTCATCCCCACGACCCCTACACACCTGATGGCTACATGGGCGTCAATCGGGTGCTCGGAACGGTCGATGGTCTGAAAAAATTCGTGTCGATGCATGATAACGAGTACCACGGATTGAACTTCTGCCAGGGCACAGTGTCTGAGATGTTGGATAACCCTGGAGAAGAGATCTATGACGTGATCCGTTATTTTGGCTCTCGCAACAAGATTTTTAACGTCCATTTCCGAAACATCCGTGGTCGAGTCGGTGATTTCGTAGAAGTATTCCCGGATGAGGGTGACGTGGACATGTTGAAGGCCATACAGGCCTACAAAGAGACCGGATACCGATACATGCTGATGCCAGATCACGTTCCTGACATCTCCGGTCCCAACGCGAGCGGAGTGGCATTTGCATTCTGCTACGGATACATTACGGCCTTGTTACAGGCGGTAAACGACTAAGAACTGACTGGTAACCATAACCAAGGTCGGTAGGAGAAATATCTTGCGCACCATAGATGCAATTGCCCTAATTTTGAAAAAGGAAGGTATCGAATTCCTCAGTGCCTTTCCGACCACACCAGTGATTGAAGCTATCGCTGCAACAGGTGTAAGACCAGTCATCTGTCGACAGGAGCGCGTGGGAGTGCATATAGCAGACGGATTTGCACGTGTTACTAACGGTCGCAAGGCTTCGGTGTTCGCTATGCAGTACGGGCCAGGTGCTGAAAACGCATACCCAGGAGTCGCTACGGCGTTCTCTGATGCCGTGCCCATGCTTTTCCTGCCGTTGGGCCATCCGGGCGCAAGAGAAAGTGTGAGTCCGATGTACAGCTCACTTAAGAGCTACGATTCGGTGACTAAACACATCGAGCGCATTAACTCACCCGAACGAGTAGGGGCTTCTCTTAGACGTGCTTTCTCCGCAATGCGCATGGGAAAACCTGGGCCCGCAATGCTCGAGATTCCAGCAGATATTGCAGAGATGGATGTCGATCCTGCCGTGGTGGAGAACTATATTCCGGTCAGGACTGCTATTTCCGGTGCCAACGAAAACGATGTGATCGAGGCGGCCAAGATGCTTTTGGACGCTAAGCAACCTCTCATACTGGCAGGCCAAGGAACTCTTTATGCCGAGGCACATCAAGAACTGACAGAACTTGCCGAGCTACTTCAGGTCGCTGTAGCAACCACGATGGCTGGTAAAAGTGCTTTCTCCGAAGTTCATCCGTTATCGGTCGGTTCGGTTTCCGAGGTCATGAATGGGGCCGGGCTGGAATACGTTCGGAACTCAGATTTACTGTTCGGTATCGGCACAAGTTTCACTATCCAAGGCATGGTCACACCAATTCCCTCAGGGAAAACGATCATTCACCTGACCAACGATCCTGTTGACCTGCACAAGGATTATGTCGCGGACCACCCGTTGCTTGGAGATGCGCGTGTGGTTTTGCGTCAGATGATTGAAGCCTGTAACGAACTACTTTCCACACGTAAGCGAGACACCCCCGATACGGCCCATCGAATTGCAGCCCTCAGGTCGGCCTGGTATGGCGAATGGGAGTCAAAACTTACATCACAGGAATCTCCGATCACTCCCTACCGAGTGCTCGGAGAGTTCATGAACCGGGTCGACCCGGCTGACGCAATCGTGACCCACGATTCAGGTAGTCCACGTATGCAAATCATGCCGTTTTATCGTTCGGACGGCCCGCGCAGCTATCTCGGTTGGGGTAAGTCTCACGGTTTGGGTACAGGCCTCGGATTAATCATGGGAGCCAAGCTTGCTCAACCCGACAAGTTCTGTGTGAATTTCATGGGCGATGCCGCGTTTGGCATGACGGGTCTCGACTTTGAAACGGCTGTCCGGTCCAATATCCCGACCTGCACTGTGGTTCTAAATAACGATGATATGGCGGTCGAGGTGCCTCACATGGAGGTCTCTAATGATCGATTCGGCTCACGCAGTCTGTACGGACGTTACGCTGACATGGCTAGGGCTATGGGCGGTTGGAGTGAACGAGTCGAGGACCCTGAGGACGTTGGACCGGCCCTTGAACGAGCGCGTGCTGCAACCGAGGATGGGAATGCTGCCTTGCTAGAATTTGCAACGAGCAGTGAGATGGCGAAATCTAACCTACGAGCCTTTTCGTAGTTAGTCCCGGGCGCTTTGGAATCTAGTATGGGGACGAGAGACAGTTGTGGTTGGCTACACCGTGAAGTCCCGATCGCTCTTTGCCCTTTCGAGGGCAAAGAGCGATGGTGGAAACACCGCAAATTGAGAAGCGTCCGTGGACTAGTCCACGCGCGTTCCAGTAGCCATCCTGTAAGCGTAATCCAATGCTGAGACCATATTGACCTCACTAGCGATTCCCTGTCCTGCAATATCGAACCCGGTCCCGTGGTCAACTGACGTTCGGATGATAGGTAATCCGACTGTGACATTCACTCCCTCTTCAAACGCCACAAGCTTCACAGGGATATGACCTTGATCGTGGTAAAGCACCACTACGATGTCATAGCGATTGTCTACTGCCATACGGAACACTGCGTCAGGGGATATCGGACCACTGGCATCAATACCCTCGGAACGGGCTAAAAGAACCGCTGGTCTCACCTCGTTGGCTTCTTCCTCGCCAAACTGCCCTCCATCACCTGCGTGAGGGTTAAGACCAGCGACGGCAACACGGGGGTTGTCGAATCCCATTTCGATCAAATGTGCATGACCAGCCCGAATGGTGTCTAAAATTCGGTCCTTCTTCACTCTCCGGACCGCCTCTTCAAGGGTGACGTGCGTACTAACATGTATAACTCTCAGAACGTCGGAACCTAATACCATGAAATACTTTTTGGTATCCGTGAGTGAACCAAGAAGCCCGGTATGTCCGTCATACATATGTCCAGCTAAACGCATGGCTTCCTTGTTCAATGGTGCCGTGACGATCGCATCCACACGTTTGCTCATAGCAAGGTGAGTTGTGTGCACGACGTATTCATAAGCCGCGTTCCCTGTGTAAGGGTCCACTTCACCAATGCGAATCTTTTCGGGATCACAATTGGGCAGGTCTATAACAGGAATTGCGTGGCCATGAACGACCCGGGCCTCCTCGGGATCTCTGATTCTTGTTACGGTCCACCCAGGTGCCCAGCGAACAACTGCGTCCGAAAGAATCCTCATGTCGCCTACCACTAGAGGCGTAGATCGATCGCGACTCGCTTCGAGCGGGAAGGCTTTCGCTATTACTTCTGGCCCCACACCCGCAGGATCACCCAGGGTGATAGCAAGAACTGGTTTATTCACGTGTAGATAAACCTCTTTCCTAATACCAAGATCATGTCATATGACCGATCACTTGACTTATTGTGTCTTCCCGTCCAAATGCGCCCGCTTTGGTTACTAGAGGAACCGTATTCAGTAATCCTCCTTCAAGGACGCCTAATGGAACTCCTGGCAATAACTCCGAATGTAAAACGATCCCAGTAGCGCCAATAGCCCGAAGAACACTCTGAGATGTGTCACCACCGATTAGCACTAGAGATCCAGGGATTACACGTCTAGAGACCCGGTATGAAATAGCCCCCAACTCCCGGACTAATGAGGTCCGAATATTCGCGACATCGACATCATTATCCTCAGACTGTGACAGGGACACTGCTGCGTTATTGCCAGCCAAAAGTATCTCGGAAAGTCGAGTTACGACCCTATCCCGGACATCAGGTGCCGTGGACTCGTCCAACAAGGCATGTACGTCAATCGCAAGCCATTCCAAAGCCCCGGTTTTAGCAGCTAAGTTAATTTGTTGTTCGGATACTGAACTCTGACTTCCGGACACAACTAAACATGGACCAGCACAAGTCTTTTTATCTGGCTTAGAAACCCTTGCAGATACCGCAAGTAATTTTGCTAGCGCATTGGTGGCACCTGCTGATCCGCACAGAATTATGTCCCCACCCGCAGATACGACCATTGCAGCGAGTAGATCCAAGTCTGAGTCCGTCTTCGCGTCACAGACAACAAGAGCCGGCGGGTTCAAAAGAAGCTCCCTGATCCGGTCCCCCAACACATTCTGCATACGAACATCTGAAAGCTTAAGAAACACGGGGTCCATTCCTGTATTCCTACTCACCAACTCGGATATCGAGTTCGATTCGATAAGCGACGACGGATCACGTCCAACCTCAGAATCCATTAAGTCGTCACCGTTGACCATTACTATTCCATCGACGACCTGACGGTTCATCACGGGAAATGAAGGTGCGATAAGAGCCAGACGAGGGCCTGACCAGGTTCCTTTTGAGTCAACTTCTGAAGGGTCAGAGGAGTCCGGCAGTAGCCCTGCACGGGCCTCAAGGCCTGCATGCCCACGCAGAGTAGAGTCAATTTTGTTCACCAGTAACTCAAAACCCGCAGCGCGTAATTCCTTAGACGCCCTTGCTGCCTTGTCGAAAACTGGAAACCGGTCTCCACGGCGAGTGTCGATGTTTAGCGATAGAACACGATAACCATCGGTGATCTTGGAGGGTACTACCCCGAACACCGACACATATACGGACATTCCTACAGCGGCGAAAGGTGCAGCAGCATCGAGGGCACCTGTTAGATCGTCCGCATATATGCCAACCCGCATCTTGGAGTGGTCGCGAGCTACTGCCAAGTCCTTAAAGCCCGCTGAAAATCGGTTTTTCTTTGTTGATGAAAGCCTCAGTCCCAGTTTTGAAGTCCATCGAATCAAACGACCTAAATTGAGCACCGTCTGGAGAATTTATATCGATGTTATCCAGTGCTGGATTGTGCAGCAACGTTTCGATGATTTCTTTGTGTGCGGCATGAGAAACAGGGGAAAGTTCCGCCATTCGTGTCGCAAGGCCGTACACCTCTTCCGACAGCCGATCAACCTCTACAACCTTGGTCAATAATCCCATACGAAAAGCCGTGGCATGATCAATTACTTCTGCACTAAGGACAATGTAGGCAGCGTTTGCAGAACCTGCAATTGCAACAAGTCTTCGCATC
Source organism: Dehalococcoidia bacterium (assembly GCA_046583495.1). Classification (GTDB taxonomy): domain Bacteria; phylum Chloroflexota; class Dehalococcoidia; order Lucifugimonadales; family Lucifugimonadaceae. The sequence continues at coordinate 124,496 of JAYGCF010000029.1, read as the reverse complement.
TCATGAAAACCTGCCACAACACCTATACGCGCTACAGGAACACCAAACCTGGCGCCTTCCCCTGCTATTCGTATGTCAGTACATGAAGCCAATTCTAGGCCCCCACCTACGCATACACCTTCGATCATGGAAATCGTTGGAACCGTCAGTCCTGCTACCTTTTCTAGCGCACCTTCAAACACCTTGGCATACTTGATAGCAGATTCTGAATCGTATCTACTCGCCTCAAAATCGCCTATATCCGCGCCAGCCGAAAAGGCACGACCACCTTTTCCACGAAACACAACCACTCGAACGCTTGAGTCTTGTTCGAGCTGATTGACACAGGACGTAAGATCGGCCCACATATCAAGAGAAATAGCGTTCATTTTTTCGGGCCGGTTCAGGATTATTGTTGCGACGGCACCGTCATGTTCGACTAGGATTGTTTGTTCAGACATTGGGAAACCCTTAGTCCCTTCTCAAAACATTGGATAGGCCGGTGAGACGGGTGTAATTCTCTCTCCGGTGGTAAGTCAACAATTATGCAACCAGAACGCGACACGATCGAGCCGCCAGTAGCCCTGGAAGACGAATCCATCGATACTCAAGGACAGACAGTCAAACGAATCGCTCTAAGTGGTGCATCAGGCCTTGTCGGGAGTGCGTTGTCATTTGCTTTACGGGCACGAGGAGATACCGTCACCCAGCTCGTCAGACGTGTCGCTGGTCGAACGGTAGATGAGGCTCAGTGGGACCCGGTGTCAGGGCATGTCGATGAGGACATTCTTGAAGGACATGATGCAGTCATCCATCTCGCAGGCGAACCTATCGCAAGTTGGCGTTGGGATGATACTAAAAAGGAACGTATTCGCACGAGCCGTGTCACTGGGACACGAGTACTGTCCGAAGCTCTATCAAGACTAAAAACACCGCCAGCTGTTCTAGTCTGTGCTTCAGCCGTGGGCTACTACGGTGATCGACCGAGAGAAGAGGTAGATGAGTATTCGGAACCGGGAGAAGGATTTCTCGCCAACGTCGCTATCGAATGGGAGTCTGCGTGTCATCCTGCATCGGATGCAGGTATACGAGTTGTAAACACTCGCTTCGGAGTCATCGTGGATCGAGATGACGCACTCATTTCCAGACAACTGCCATTGGCTAGACTCGGACTAGGCGGACACGTCGGAACCGGTAAGCAGTACATAAGCTGGATTGCAATCGCCGACGTAGTCGGTGCCATACTGCACGTTCTCGAAAACCAAGGCCTTTCCGGACCGGTCAATGTGACCGCTCCGAACCCGGTCACCAACAGAGAATTCGCGAAAGCACTATCGAGAGCCGTGGGGCGTCCTGCGCTGGCTTGGATGCCTGGTCCAATAGCAAACCTGCTCTTTGGTGAGATGGGAAGAGAGTTAATTCTGACTGATCAGAACGTCAACCCCACGAGACTTCAAGAATCGGGGTACAAGTTCGTCCATTCAGATTTGGCGTCTGCACTTAATGCAACTCTCGGACGTAAATAAAGGCCCCGAATCTAATATCTGAAGGAACTTTACGTCTGAGAGAGTTTTCCACCTATTGCGAATCATTGGCCATGCGGCGTAAAACGAACTGAAGGACCCCACCGTGTCGGTAATAGTCCCATTCGACGCCTGTATCTATTCGCATAATCGCGTCGAATTTAGTGACACTCCCATCGTCCGTCGTCGCCGAAACTTGGACCATTTGTCTCGGTTCGAAGTCACCAGCAATTCCGGTAATCTGGAAAGTCTCGTGGCCCGTAAGGCCTAATGAGTCAGCACTATCTCCATCCATGAACTGAAGAGGTAGCACACCCATACCTATCAGGTTGCTGCGGTGAATACGCTCGTAACTTTCCACAATCACAGCGCGCACTCCTAGCAGGGACGGACCTTTGGCAGCCCAATCACGAGAACTTCCCGTACCGTATTCACGTCCTCCCAACACGATCAGAGGCACACCCTCTTCGGCGTACTTCATAGCTGCCTCAAAAACTCGCATTTCTTCGCCATCTGGAAGGTGGATCGCCCAATCTCCTTCACGACCCGGCGTCATCTGATTACGGAGTCGTATGTTTCCGAAAGTACCCCTGGCCATGACGTTGTGGTTGCCACGGCGGGCGCCGTACGTATTGAAGTCCCGTCTCGGAATATCACCTCCAAGTAACAACTGACCCGATGGAGCACTCGGTGGGATGGAGCCTGCGGGTGATATGTGGTCGGTGGTAACACTATCTCCAAGTCGCAGTAGCACCCGCGCTCCCTGGATATTTTCTACTTGCGGTGCTTCCGCAGGCATACCATCGAAGAATGGGACTCGTTGGGCGTAAGTTGAACCAGGGTCCCATGCAAACTGAACACCTTCAGGCACCGGAAGGTTTTTCCACTCATCAGATCCTTCAAACACGTCCTTGTAACCGGCTGCGAATTTATCAGCTGTCACACCACCATCCACGGCATCAGCAATTTCCGATTGGGTCGGCCAGATATCTTTGAGATAAACATCCTTCCCGTCCGAGCCGATTCCCAGTGGATGTCGCACGAGATCTACGTCCACCCGTCCCGCCAATGCGTACCCGACAACTAACATCGGGGAGGCAAGGTAATTAGCCTTCACCTGCGGGTGAATTCGGCCTTCAAAATTCCTGTTCCCACTCAAGACTCCAGCCACGGTCAGATCGTTGTCATCTATGGCCTGGGCCACCGGTGCTGGCAAAGGACCTGAATTCCCAATACAGGACGTACAGCCGTACCCAACGGTGTTGAAACCAAGTTCATCCAGGTCTTTTGTCAGATCCAGCGCGTCCAGGTAATGCGTTACAACCTGTGACCCAGGAGCAAGGCTTGTCTTGACCCAAGGTTTCTGACTCAACCCTTTAGCCAGAGCATTGCGTGCAAGTAAACCAGCCCCAACCATTACGTAAGGATTGGACGTGTTGGTACAGCTCGTTATAGCAGCTATCGCAACAGCTGCGTCGCCAACTTCAACCCGTTCATCGTTCATATCGATGGGAACTGAGTTACGAAATGATGCTCCTACCCCACGGTCTGATGGGCGTCCCTCTTCCGGGAAAGCATCAAAGAAGTTTTCCTCCACGCCACTCAAATTAACCCTGTCCTGAGGTCGGCGAGGACCAGCCAGGCTTGGCTCCACCGTACTCAAATCAAGCTCTACGACGGACGTGAACTCTGGTTCGGGTGTATCCGGTCCATAAAATAAACCCTGTGCTTTGTAGTAGGCCTCGGCAAGCTCCGCCTCCTGCCCTCGGTTCGTCATCCTGAGGTATTTAAGGGTCTGATCGTCCACAGGAAAGAAACCAGCGGTGGCCCCATACTCAGGAGACATGTTCGCAATAGTCGCCCTGTCAGCAACTGGGAGTGCCGAAAGACCGGGACCAAAAAATTCGACCAGTTTTTCAACCACACCATGTGAACGAAGTTTTTCAGTCACAGTGAGAACAAGGTCCGTTGCCGTCGTTCCTTCCGGAAGAGATCCGGTCAGCCGCATTCCGACCACTTCGGGCACCAGCATGTAGTAGGGCTGGCCAAGCATCACGGCTTCTGCCTCAATTCCACCGACTCCCCAGCCTAAGACTCCCAACCCATCGATCATGGTGGTGTGCGAATCGGTTCCAATACAAGTGTCGGGATACGCCACTCGCACATCAGGACCGTCTGACGTCAGCACCGACGGTGATAGATACTCGAGATTCACCTGGTGAACGATTCCCGTGCCAGGGGGAACAACCCGGAAGTTGTCGAATGCCTGCTGAGCCCATCGTAGGAGCATATAACGCTCACGGTTACGTTCGAATTCACGCTCGATGTTCATGGCGAGCGCACCCTCACTAGCAAAATAGTCGATCTGGACCGAGTGGTCGATTACAAGGTCCGTACGAATAATCGGATTGACCACTGAAGGGTCTCCACCGGACTCCGATACCGTGTCACGCATAGACGCTAGATCCACTACAGTCGGGATGCCTGTGAAGTCCTGAAGCACAACACGCCCTGGCAAGTACGGGATCTCTTTATCTGGTCTCTGGGACGGAGTCCATGACGCAACGGTCTCTACATCGGACCTATCCGCGACACCACCGTCTGACTGGCGCAAAACGTTCTCTAAAAGGATACGGATGCTAAACGGCAATTTGTCCAGATCCGCTATGCCCTGTTCTTCAAGGGCAGACAATCGATAGTAAGTGATCTCGTCGGACGACGTGTGTAGCGTCGACCGAGCACCGAAAGAGTCGTTACCGTTCGCCATTCGTAATTCCACTCTCCAACTAATCTTTGATCATCGTCAGCGTCGTTAAGTTCCGCGCACAGGAGTTTTGTGAGGCAACTTTACCAGTGACTAAGGAAGTCTGGTCAGAAATTGTCGCGTTCCTGAAAATTGATCTGTGGACTGAGAACCATCTAGCACCACTCCGTTGTAGGATTCCGACAGGCTTAATTTTCGCCGGGTTAAGCAGATGACGGGGAACATGACAAAACCATTGGACCTACTAGCCGAACTACGGGTTGTCGAACTAGGCCCTGGGATGGCCGGGGCGGTGTGCGGACAATCATTTTTAGAAACAGGCGCGATGGTAACGCGCCAAAACAATCCATTGGAAGCCGGAAATTCCTGGATTGCAGTCAACGATGGCAAGGAACAGTTGTCGATCGATGAAAAGGCAGATCAGGCAATCATTAGCGCGGATCTGGTGATCATAGATTCAACGCCCGAGGGCGCGCCAGAAGCACGTGCACTGATTGATCAAGTACGATTCCTCGCGCCTGACGTCGTCATAGTCGCCATCACGCCTTTCGGTCTATCTGGGTCCAACTCGCAGTTCAGAGGCGGCGATCTCGTAACCTTCCATGCTTCAGGATTGGCTCGCCTTCTCACAGGGCAAGTAGAAGACCCTTCTGTCGAACCTCCAGTTCGTGCAGCCGGAGATCAATCGTCTTTTGTCGCTGGTATTACCGCAGCTTGCGCTGCAATGCTCGCCATGAGCAGTCCCCAACCTTTAAAAGCGACCGTTATTGACGTATCGGCCCAGGAAGCCCTCGCATGTATGGCCATCCGTGAACTCGCGGCACCAGCCTACGACAGGCCTTCGCAAATGAGACGACTTGACGGAGATGGAAACGGCGCGACCGTCAGTATCATCCCAGCAGCTGACGGCTTCATAGCGATATCCCCACGTGAAGAGAGACAGTGGCAAGCCTGGCTCGGGGTCATGGGCAACCCGATCTGGGGCGGCGATAAACGTTTCCGCGACAAAGCCAGCCGGGCAGTTAACTGGAATGAGCTTCACACCTTGATAAGCGACTGGAGCAGTAAGCGAAATAAGCAGTGGATATACGAGACAGCTCAGGATGCTCATGTACCATCGTTTCCACTTGCCACGCCGGGTGATCTTCTATCTTCGCCACAACTCCTACATCGCGAATTTTTTTCAGACTTTCGACATCCAAACGGGAAAACAATCCAACGACCGGGAACTCCTTACGTAATTCATAGATCCGAGACACCCACACAAGAAAGTGTGCCAACGAATCGGACGGAAAACGGACCCCTTTCAGGTATCAGAGTTCTGGACTTGAGCTGGGTTATCGCAGGGCCAACCTGCACTAGGTATCTCGCTGAACTGGGGGCCGATGTCATTAAGGTGGAGACATCGGAACGATCCGACCCAGGTAGGACATCCGAACTTCACGCGGTTCTTGGCAAATCCAAGCGCGGTATAACACTCAACCTAAAGCTGCCTGAAGCACTGGATATAGCACGTCGATTGGTGGCCCACTGTGATGTCGTTGTCGAAAATTTCGCCACCGGTGTCCTTGATCGTTTGGGGCTCGGCTACGACGCACTGGTCGAAATGCGTCCCAACATTGTGTTGATGTCCGCATCTGGTCTAGGTCGAACCGGGCCTGACGCCAACAGGGTTGCCTACGGAACCCTGATCCAGTGCTATACCGGGTTTGCATCCCTCAACGGTTATCCAAATATTCCTCCGAGAGTTGGATGGGCATGGGCGGACCCTCTTTGTGGTCTCAGAATGGCTTTCGCTATTGGTGCTGCCCTACGCAGTCGAGCGACAACAGGTAAGGGAGGGCACATTGATTTTTCAATGGTTGAGTCTTTACTGGCGACCATGCCCGCACCTCTGATTGAGCACCAGTTAACGGGCCACGTTCCAATGCCCGCAGGAAATGATGATCCGAAATTCTCTCCCCACGGCGTATATCAATGTTCCGGAAATGATAAGTGGATCGCTATAAGCGTTAACAGTCAAATCGCATGGACGGCGTTATGCACTGTCGTACCCGGACTTAAGGACCGACAGAACGACCGGATTGAAAGCCGCATGAAAGATGCAGATAACATAAATTTGATCATCTCGCACTTCACACGAAAGCGCTCCGCCGCAGACCTGACCGTAATACTCCAATCAGTCGGTATCTCAGCAGCACCGTCGTATGACTCAACAGAAATGTTTGTGAACGCACATTTGAACGAGCGGGGTTTTTACAGGGCCTCGCCAGACATTGACGGTCAGGAACGTGCCCTGCCGACGTTGCCCTGGCGGTGGGTCGAAGGTAGCCGGTTTGATCTGTCTGCGGCACCAGGATTGGGATCTGATACCAACCAGGTACTCTCCGAGGTCCTTGGACTGAACAAAAAAGAGATCGCTAAGCTCCGCGATTCGGGCGCGCTAACGTAGGGCACCGTCATAACCGAACGGCGGGTCAAAGCCGAAATCTTTGCGACTACCCAAACAAGATGGACCATCGCGGAAAAGTATTCGCTTCTTGGAAGGCCACACATTCAAACATTCAGGGTTAGTACTCACCGCTCCTGTACAGCTCGTCCAAACGTTCAATCTCTTCGACGGCCGGGTCGGGGAACGCTTCGCCCTTTTTGCGTAATGCTCCCGCGAAGTTAGCTGCACGTTTCTCGTTAAATGCCGCTCTACCTTCGTCCCCGTCCATCGTTGTCTGGATTAGCAGAGTATTCATCAAGGTCTGAACTTGCCATGCCATATCTACCGGAGCTTCCCTAAATCGCACCACGAATTCTTTCATCATACGTACAGCCACCGGTGGCATAGATACCAGACGCTGCGCCATCTCATCTGCACGCGCCAGTAAATCAGTGTGAGGCACGACTTCGTTTATCAACCCAATCCGAAGAGCTTCTTCAGCCCCAAATGGTTCGTCCATAAGCAGAATTCGCATTGCATCGGCGTAATTTACTTGCCGGGTCAACAGAGTCGCACCAGGTCCATTCCCTACCCATCCCTGGGAGAGTAGTGCGAACTTGAAACGGGCGTGCTCCTCGCATGCGATCCGTATATCCGTAGATCCCAGTACGAGATAGAAACCAGCCCCAGCCGCCCAACCATTCACTGCAGCTACTACCGGTTTCCAGATCTGTGGATAGTGATCTCCCATCCTCCCATCGACACCGGTCATAGCACCATTAACAGTGCCGGAAAGAGGCCAGTATGTACGCTGCATCCTTAAGCGCTCACGTTCCTCTTCTGTCACATCAGGTCGAGGTGCAAGGTTGTGCCCTGCACAGAAATATTTGTCGCCAGCACCCGTCAGAACCGTCGCGCGGATGTCCCGATCCTCCCATACCTCCTTCCAAGCGTCGGAGAGCGAATCTGAAGTCGCCTTGTCTAGAATATTGGCTTTATCGGGGTTGCTTATGGTTATGTATGCGACCTTATCGCGTTTCTCGTAGATGATGCCCATCTGGATCCTCAATATTTTGTAATTGTGGTTATGTCGCCCGAGATTGTGAGAAAACGTATCGGACACGAATACCCTGTCCGATACATTGACGTTGTAACATCGCGGGCCGCTATAGGCATTATTGCCTGTACCATTTCAACTGATTGGCTCTCTTGAATCCCTCCAATATTAGATATCGACTCGCCCGCAACACCCCATTTTTCTACGGATGGGCGATCTTATTTTCAGCCGGCACTGCAGTTTTTGTCCGCAATGCCGCTGCTGCACTGACACTAGGCGTTTTCATGTTCCCCATGTCAGAAGACTTGGGGTGGAGTCGAACCCTGCTGGCCGGTTCAGCCAGTGCTGGTGGGATCGCTGCCATGTTCGCCGCTCCTGTATCCGGCTATCTGGTCGACAAATTTGGACCTCGTGTAGTGTTGCTGGGAGCAGCTGGTTTACTCGGTTTCACCACCATGGCTATCGGCTGGTGGATCACCCCTATCAGTTTCTACGTCCTCTTCGGAATAGGTCGGGTGATTTTTGCAGCGCCCGTTCAGATTGGAACCGGAACTGTCGTCTCTAACTGGTTTGTGCGGCGACGAGGCAGAGCAAACGGGATACTAGCGTCCACTCACTCCGTGGGAATGGGTTTCATGCCCTTCTTCGCCCAAATTTTGATCAATACTGTCGGGTGGAGGGAAGCATGGTTTTGGCTTGGGATAACGGTATGGCTGATCGCTATTGCACCCCTCTGGACCTTGATAATAACCAAACCTGAAGACGCGGGCCTGAAGCCAGATGGTGACGGCGAACTAGATGTCATTGATCCGGTCATAACAGCAGAGGGCACGTCTCCCGCCGTCAGGGATCCAATTGAAGGATGGATACTTCGTGACGCTATCAGAACCCCTGCACTTTGGATTATAGGGTTCTCCGGCGGCCTACTTTTTTTTGTACATGCAAGTGTGAACATCCATCAGGCTGCGTTTCTGCGAGACCAAGGCATTGACGCAACGGTCGCTGCCGCCGCACTAACCTCCTTGGCAGCCGGATCGGCTATTGGCAGTATTTTCTGGGGAGTTATTGCCGAAAAACTACCCGTACGCGTTGCCTACGCGTCCGTTGCTGCGTTCATGGGTGCCGTAGCTATGCTGTTCTTGATTGTGGACAACACGGCATTGGCATTCATCGTCGCTACGATGTTTGGATTTGGGCTTGGCGGGCTGCTAGTTGTTCCCGCGGTTGTTGTTGCTGATTACTTCGGACGAAGGTCGCTTGGGACCGTGAGAGGTTTTGTCGAACCCTGGGTGGGAGTGGGACAGGCTGCCGGGGCCCTAGGTGCAGGATTAATCTTCGACGTAACAGGAGATTACAGGGCGGTATTCCCGGTACTAACAGCGTTCGCTGCAGTCTCCGCTGTTCTGATACTGTTCACCCCCGCTCCTGATCAACCTCCCGTACCCCAGCATGGAGACCCTGGACTAGTCCCTGTAGACGATTAATTTGTATTGTTGCCCGAGACGGTAGTTACGATTACGCTTGTGCTGCTGCCGATAGGTGGTGTCTGTACAACTAAGGGGCTGATTGCATTTGCACCGGCCCAGGAGACTTTCAGGATGACAACAGCCGGTCTGACCGCCCCAACGATGGTCAAGGCGATTGCTGCTCAAGGTGTGACCCATGTAGTGACTTTGCCTGACAGCGAGACTAATTTCATGTACGACAACATGACCGAGAGTGGCATGGAAGTAGTACAGATTGCTCGTGAAGGGGAAGCGATCGCAATCGCGGCTGGATTATGGATTGCCAACCAGAAACCGGCAATAATGATCCAGAATTCCGGACTTTTTGAATCCGGCGATGCCCTCCGTGGGCTCGGTATTGGGATTGACCTCCCTTTGGTCATGTTCATTGGTTACCGAGGGTACACACGTCACGGTGACACTCCTGATAGTGCTGCCCAGTTCCTTGAACCATTTCTTCACACATGGCAAACCCCGTACTGGATCGTTGAGACAGACGAAGAATTAGATCGTATAGCTCTGGCGTTCGAAACGGCGGCAGAGACGTCCAAACCTGTTGCAGTCCTGATCGGTGCTGAATACGTAAGCGTATAGAACCGTATCAAGACGCCCAAAATCTCTTAGATCGACAGGAGTCAATATGATCGAGTACCAAGATGTTGCAGCCGCCATTCAGCGAGACCGCGGCGACGCTGTGGTCGTGTCGGCGATGACACAGACCCGTTTTTGGAAAGAAGCATCCGACAGGCCTGAATTAGACATACCGACCAACAACTCTATGGGCAAGGTTTCATCCATAGCTCTTGGAATCGCGTTAGGGGCACCAACTCGAAAAGTCATTGCCATGGATGGTGATGGCAGCCTAATCATGAATCTAGGCAGTCTGATCACCGTCGGTAATAAGTCTCCAAAGAACCTCGTTCATGTCGTTTATGACAACGGTGTCTATGCGATCACGGGCGGACAACCCATTGCCGGAGCTGGAGTGATCGATTGGCCAGCAATAGCGATGGGCAGTGGCTACAAAGCCGCCTATTCGTTTGAAGACACTGAAGAGATGGCAACCGAAATGCCTAGAATTATGGCCGAGGACGGTCCGATCCTAGTTCGCATTAAGGTCAAGCCCGTCATAACCACTAACCTGGGTGTGATACAGACTTGGGAATCTAATGCCGTGATGCCACGCCAGATGCGCTCCGTAAAGGCTCATCTGGCGGGGAGCTAACCACGAACCTATCTGACATAGGTTGCCCGGTACTAGATAACGACCTAGTTCTGGCTACCTATACTCCCGTTAGTTTCTCAACTTTCACAGCGCAGGCTTTGAACTCTGGTGTTTCGGTTATGAAATCGTAGGCATCGTTGGTGAGGATGTTGGTCGGTGCCGTTTCCGGATGGGCAAAGGCCATAAAAATAGCGCCACGAGGAGACCGATCAGTCACCTTTGCATGGACTTCAAGAGCCCCCCGGCGTGACGACACGCGAACTATCTCTCCGTCTTCGATTCCCATCCCTTCTGCATCCATCGGATTAAGTTCCGCCAGTTCGTGAGGGACAAGTTTATCGAATCCTTTAGCCCGACCTGTCTGTGTACCAGTGTGATAGGTAGAGCGTCGCCGCCCAGTGGTCAGGAAAAGCGGATACTCGTTGTCTGGTTCCTCGACAGGTGGAATGTGATCAACGGGAGCAAACTGTCCAGGCAAGCCCGAATCCATCTCATCTTGGTGTAGAAAGACAGTCCCGGGGTGATCTGCTGTGGGACAGGGCCACTGAAGGCCGCCTTCTCGGTCAAGGCGCTCGTAGGATATGCCGCTCAAAATCGGAGCAAGCCGCGCAACTTCATCCCACACGTCGGAAGCAGATTCAAATTTCTGAGGCACCCCCATATATTCGAACATATCCAACAGGATTTGCCAGTCAGCCCTGGCTTCACCTGGAGGCTCAACCGCCTTGCGTACACGTTGAACCCGTCGTTCAGAGTTAGCAAAAGTGCCATCCACCTCAGCAAACGCTGCGGCAGGTAGAACTACATCGGCCAATAAAGCCGTATCATTCATGAAAATGTCTTGGACGACGACAAACTCCGCAGATTGCAACGCCTTCTTACTGTGGCCTGCACATGGGTCTGAAATAACGGTGTTTTCGCCCATTATGTAGACGGCCTTCACCTCGCCCCTAATCATCTGATCGAGCGCTGTGATTTTCGTTATTCCCCGCCGTTTAGGAAGAGGTGTGTCCCACGCCTCTTCAAACTTTTCGAGGACTTCGGGCTTCTCAAGCTTCTGGTACCCGGGCAGGTCAGTCGGCAAAGCACCCATGTCCGAGACACCCTGAACATTGTTCTGGCCTCTCAGGGGATTAACCCCGGCGTTCTCACGCCCAAAGTTTCCGCATAATAACGCTAAGTTTGCGACAGCCTGGACATTATGGGCACCGCAGGAGTGTTCGGTGATACCAAGTGTGTAGCAAATAGACGCTTTAGGTGAAGCTGCAGCATACTCACGGGCAGTATCAATTATTTGGGTTGCGGGCACTCCGGACAGTTCTTCAGCGAATTCAGGAGTGTAAATGCCAACGTGCCGTTTAAGTGCCTCAAATCCCTCAGTGCGACTCTCCACATATTCAGCGTCGTACAAACCTTCTTTGATTATTACGTGAGCCATGGCGTTCAAGACCGGTATATCCGTACCAATCTTGAGTTGAATATGTCGTTTCGCCCATCGAGTCAATTCGATCTTGCGTGGATCAATGACTACAAGATTTGCCCCATTACGCACCGCTTTTTTCATGCGCAAGGAGATTACCGGATGTGCTTCAGTCGTGTTGGACCCAATCGTTAGGATCATGTCGGCGCCAGCAATCTCTTCAATAGAGTTACTCATTGCGCCTTTCCCGACCATGACCGCCAGACCGGCGACCGTAGGAGCGTGTCAGGTACGTGAACAGTTGTCGATATTATTGGTTTTCAGGGCCACACGGGCAAACTTCTGCGCTAGATAATTCGACTCCGATGTTGTGCGAGCTGAACTCCAAAACACCGTAGAGTCGGGACCAGCTGTGTCTCGATAGAATTTGAGACGGTCCGTCACCAGTGTGAGGGCCTCATCCCAACTTGCACGTTCGAATTGACCTGCAGAGTTCTTTATTAATGGCGTCGTCAGGCGCTCTTCACTGTTGATGAAGTCCCAGGACCCAAACTGTCCCTTTACACAAAGTGACCCCCTGCTTGCAGCCGAAAAGTCGGGCTCAGAGCCTACCAGTTGGCCCTCCTGAGCAAGAAGATTGATACCGCAGCCAACACCGCAATAGGGACATATAGTCTTGGTGCGATCAACAGATGTTTCAGGCCCAAGTGGAATCTTGTCTCCTGATGGACCCGGTATCGACACCGGTGCCATATCTATACGCTCATCTTCCCAATTCATATTCACAGGGTTGATGGCATTGACAAGTTTTCGATTAGTGAGTGCGCCAGTGGGACATGTGTTTACACACTGTCCGCAGAAGGTGCAGGGGCTATCCATTAGCAGGTTGTCGAACTTACTGAAGATAGTCGAATCTTGACCACGCCCTGTTACCGTGATCGCCGATGCTTGTTCCCAGTCGTTACATATGTTTGTGCAACGGAAACAAGCGATACACATGTCGTAATCACGAGCTATAAAAGGATTTGGATCTTCGACCTTCTCGCGCCGTTGTATGGGCCTGAATGCATCATGTTCGGCACTGTACTCTCGAACAGCGGCTTGAAATTCATAATCGCCCAGGGCAGTCCGTTTGCTATCAGTCTCCGGGTTGGAGATCTCTGACAAAAGGAGCTCGAGAAGAGTCTTGCGGTACTCAATGATCTCATCGGTATGCGTTTGGACCTTCATACCTGGTTCGGAGAACGCAGTACATGATGCAACCGTCTCAGTGCGACCATTGACCTCTACTTCTACCAGACACATACGGCAAGTTCCCTGAGGGTCCAACCGATCGTCATAACAAAGCGTGGGTACACTGGCCCCGGCATCGCGTAGTACTGCAAGTACCCGTCCGCCGGGGTGATTAGGCACCTTCACCCCGTTTACGTCTACCGTGCCTATGCTTGTTTCAGAAGTCATCATTTTCGTGTCTCTAAACGATCTGCGGTGGGTATCACGTTCCCATTACTCCGGCAATCTGGCCATGATCGTCTAGGTCAATATCCAGAGCATTCGGTCTAGATGGAAGTCCTGGCAGAGTCATTATGTCACCAGCCAGTGTGATGATCTGGCGCGCGCCTGCCGAAACACGCAATTCCTGTATAGGCAATACATGTCCGGTAGGCACATTACGCAACCGAGCTTCGGATGATACCGACAGATGCGTCTTGGCCATACAAATCGGGAACTTCCAACCATTGGATTCAAAGCGTCTGGCCGTGGTCCGGGTCATGCGACCCCATACAACACGGTCTGCACCATATATCTTATCCGCCAGCAACTCGACCTTGTCGATCGTGGAAGCGTCATCGTCATAAATAAACGATGTATCCGATCCGATATCTGCTATCGACACGACCGCCTCTGCAAGTTCTTTCATACCGTCCCCACCGTCAGCAAATCCGTTCGCTTCTGCAACCGCTTCTGCTCCGCCATCCATCGCAGCCACTTTAATGGCTTTGAGTTCATCCGGCGTATCTTCTGGAAAACGATTAATCGCAACCACAGCTTTAAGCCCAAACATATTGACGATTCTAATTGCGTTCCTGAGATTATCTGTACCCGACTTAACTGCATCCAGGTTCGGGGAGGATATTTCTTTGAGATCAACTCCACCGTGATACTTCAATCCACGTACCGTGCAAACGACAACTCCGACATCCGGTTTTGGACCACCTTGTCGGACTTTGATGTCCATGAACTTCTCAAAACCAAGATCAGCACCAAACCCCGCTTCGGTTACTACATAATCAGCAGTCTTGATAGCGAACTGATCGGCAAGTATGGAACTACAGCCGTGGGCAATATTGCCAAAAGGGCCCATATGGACCAAAGCAGGTTGTCCTTCTAACGTCTGGCAGAGGTTCGGCTTCAATGCGTCCTTCAAGAGGGCCATCATAGAACCAACCGCACCGATCTCTCGAGCCGTGATCGGTTTGCGGTCCCTAGTCCATCCCACAACTATGTCGCCGAGTCGCTCTCGAAGATCATGGTAGCTGTCTGAAAGGGCAAGAATAGCCATGATTTCCGATGCCGCACTAATGTCATACCCGACCTCCCGCATTGGCCCATCACCATGGAGGCCTACAACCGCGTTGCGCAGCGCTCTGTCCTCCGCATCAGTTACCCGCCGCCAGGTGATTCCTTGCGGTTCAAAGCCATGGATCTGATGCCTGAACACAACGTTGTCGGTCATCGCTGCCAACAAATTATGCGCTGACATCATGGCATGAAAATCGCCGGTCAAATGAAGGTTAATATCGACCGCCGGTTGTACGGTCGCCTTACCGCCACCAGTGCCACCCCCCTTCTGACCAAATACAGGGCCAAGCGAAGGTTGTCGGATAGTCAACGCTGATCGCTTCCCTATCTTCGCTAACCCCTGGACGAGTCCGACGGCAGTGGTGGACTTCCCTTCTCCTGCCGGGGTCGGAGTGATCGCTGTGACCACAATAAGTTTGCCAACCTGACCAGGCGAGTTACTTGCAGGAAACGAATCCAGTGGGATCTTTGCCTTATCGACTCCGTACGGTTCTATATCGCTCGCGGCCAGTCCTAGATCGGATGCTACGTCACTAATCGGCCGCAAAGTAATTCCTCCCGGGCAAGGATATGGCTGTCTGCTCAAGCCTTATCACTGTCGAGTATAGCCATGCAATTCGGCCAGCTTTAGCCGAACCGCATTTACGCTATTTCGGTTGATGCTTAAACCCTTAAGCGTTACTCCATCGTTGTTCTCTGCGGTGCTCTCCGCCGCAATTCCGCACAACCAAATGGTTATGTGGGGTAACAGGACCGACTACAACCTCCGCACAGTGTATTCCCTCCACCAAAAGTATCGTCCATACCCACAGTGGCAATTGGTGTATCCAATCGCTCCATTTAGAAATTTACTCGTTTCTTGCCTCCGGATACTTCTGCTGCGCAGTCAAAGCTTCATAATTTTCGAACGCTAAATGAGATCGACGAAAAATAAGGAGCCTTCCCGTATAGACATGAAGCGATATCAACGCATCTCTTCCATATGCAACAAGGGGCGGAGTTAATAACTCCGCCCCTTGTCATGCACTTATAGCGCCAATAACCGTTGGTTACTAGATGAACAGTGGCCCAAAGATCACTGACACAACAGCCATAAGTTTCAACAATATGTTGATAGCCGGACCAGAGGTGTCCTTGAAAGGGTCGCCAACGGTGTCACCTACTACTGCCGCTGCGTGTTCGTCCGAGCCTTTGCCACCGTGATGCCCTAGTTCAACGTATTTCTTAGCGTTGTCCCATGCACCACCAGCGTTCGCCATGAAGATAGCAAGCAAAAAACCCGAAACGATCGAACCAATTAACAATCCGCCAAGTGCCTCAGCAGAAATTAATGCCCCAACCAAGACCGGTGACACGACAGCAATCAATCCTGGAAGGAACATCGCCTTGAGCGCACCTTGAGTGCTGATATCAACGGCACGTGCGGCGTCAGGTCTGACCCCTTCTTGCCCTTCACGCAATCCGGGGATTTCACGGAATTGGCGTCGTACCTCTACGATCATGGCATTGGCCGCGGTACCTACTGCTTGCATGGTCAGAGCAGCAAACAAGAATGGCAACATCCCGCCCAGAATCATTCCAATTAACACTTGAGGTTCGACAATTGAGAGGTCTTTAGGGTCGATGTCGGTAACAGTGACGTATGCCACCATTAACGCCAGAGCCGTAAGAACAGCTGATCCAATCGCGAAACCTTTGCCGGTTGCTGCGGTAGTGTTACCAAGCGCATCTAGCGCGTCTGTCCGTTCTCGTACCTCAGGGGCAAGATGTCCCTGCTCGGCAATACCACCAGCGTTGTCTGCAACGGGCCCGTAAGCATCCGTCGCCAGCGTGATGCCAAGTGTAGAAAGCATCCCCACAGCGGCGAGAGCCACTCCGTACAGCCCGGCGAGTTCGTCGGCAATGAGGATACCCGCCACTATCGCGAAAGCGGGAATAACCGTACTTAAAAGTCCCATAGCTATGCCGGCTATGATTACGGATCCTGCACCGGTTTCGGACTGTTTCGCTATCCACTGGGTAGGCTTGTTCTCGTAAGAGGTGAAGTACTCAGTGGCAGTCCCAATTACCTGCCCAACGACCAGTCCTGTGACAACGACCCAGAACAGGTTAAAACTCAGGTCCAGGGCGCTGATTACCAGGGCTGTCGCAGCAAGGGCGAGAATCCCGGCACCAAAAATACCTGTCCTAAGTGACCAGAGGAGCCGGCCCATAGTCGCATCTGGCCCGGTCCTTACAAGGAAGGTGCCGATAATAGAAGCGATGATGCCGATACCGGCAATAGCCATCGGAAGTACCAGTAAAGCGGAGTCGAATTCACCTGCCTCAAGCGCGAAGAATCCTGCCCCAATAGCGGCAAGAGCCAGAGATGCAATCATCGCACCGACGTATGACTCAAACAGGTCGGCGCCCATTCCCGCCACGTCTCCAACGTTGTCTCCAACATTATCGGCGATTGTGGCTGGATTACGTGGGTCGTCCTCTGGGATACCCGCCTCTACCTTACCAACCAGGTCTGCACCCACGTCAGCTGCTTTTGTATATATCCCGCCTCCGACTCGTGCAAATAGCGCGATTGAGGAAGCTCCAAATCCGAAGCCAGCTACGATGTTCGGGTCTTTGAAGATTGTCCAGAGAATAACGATACCTAGCAGACCTATACCAGTGACGGTCAGTCCCATCACGGTGCCGCTGCCAAACGCGACTCGGAGAGCCGGGTTCAACCCGTCCTGTGCAGCTGTTGCAGTCCGCGTATTCGCCCGAACCGCAATACTCATGCCTACATAGCCGGCAAGTCCTGACCCGATCGCCCCAAGGAGATAGGCAATCGCGGTCCATGGCCCCGAAGCATCCACTCCATTAGAACGGGCTATGTCATTCAGTTCACCGATCTTGTTGTTGTCCAAAATATTGAAGTCAACAAACAGACCGATTATGACCGCCACGATGACAACGAATACCGCAAGGATCATGTATTCGCGTTTCAAGAAGGCGTTTGCACCTTCTTTGATCAGTTCACCTATCTCGCGAACTTGGTCCGAGCCTTGATCTTTCCGTAGCACTCCCACCGCCGTAATGATGGCCGCTATCAGGCCTATCACTCCGGCAGCAATTGCGAACAGAAGAAGCTCGGGAGCGTCTTTCATCGGCTCCAAAAGTAATTCCCCTTAAACCAACGAAGACACGTGTACCTTGTCTTCGGGACATTCATGGGATTTCTGGCACCCACGAATCGAGTACCAGTTTGCAACGCTCCATTGTCTCGGAGCGTTCATGATTTCCAATTGGAAACGCTATCACCGTCACTGTTCAAGGGTCAATAAATTCAGCTAGCGAATTACTAAATTTTCCACGTTTGTGGTTGCCCGTAGTATCTGGGCGCCCTCGCGTCCTATCGGGCCCGCTGTATCAGCCTGACTAGTTCCCGGCTTGCACGCTCGGGGTCAGAAGCCATTCCGACCGCCGTAATCACGCATGCCATTTCAGCACCTGCCTCAATAACAGGTGCGATATTGGAGGCGTTAATCCCTCCTATGGCTGCTATCGGACAACTTGTTTCTGTGCGTATTTCTCCGAGTGTCTTCAAGCCTGCAGATACCGTGACGTCTTTGGTAGCGGTTCCGTAGATCGCGCCAACTGCAATATAGTCGACGGCATTGGATATCGAGACCCTGGCCTCATCGATGGCGTGGTTGGATGTGCCGATGAGTTGGCTGGGCCCGATTATCTGCCGGGCGCCCGATACCGGTAAATCAGTCTGGCCAACATGTAAGCCATGGGATCCGCTAAGGACGGCAATGTCAGCGTGATCGTTCATGATATGAAGGGCGCCTGCCTCATTGCATAACTCGGTAATACGAGTGGCGACCTCGAGCATCGGTCCCTTATCAGAAATCTTGTCTCGTAGTTGTATGACACTCGCTCCACCGGACAGAGCCGCCTTTGCAATATCTTCAGGCGGGCGACCATCAGTGTGCTCTGGGTCAACGATAACGTAGAGACCATTAAGACTTTTAGATACGTCTCTATTCCCCATATCTCGAGCCAGCCTTTATCTGAAGGATATTTGTGGAAATGATCTGAGATCGCTTTGGAGGGCGGGGAGTGTAGCATGTGGCGACAGTCGGTCCGCATATGAATGACAACATGAACGCAACTGAAACCATCAAATGGATGCACATAACATGTCAAACTACAAGGTCAACGAAAGTCAATTACTCGGATGGGTTAATTCGCTATCCAACTGGGGACGCTGGGGCGACGATGACGAGCTAGGAACGCTTAATAATCTCTCCCCGGAACTGACCAAACACGCATTGTCACTTGTCGAGGACGGTACAACTGTCAGTTGCGCTGCGCCATTATCCTTTAATCAAGCTGAGCTAGACGTCCCCCGTCCTCCGGTTCACTACATGGTTGGTGCGGGTGAAGCTTACCGACCAGGTGACGGTCCAGGCCGACAAGTCGCCATGGACTTTTTCGGTTTGATTTTTCACGGACACACCGTTACACACCTAGATAGTCATGCCCATTTCATGTGGGACGGACACCTGTATAACGGCCGACCATCATCGTCCGTAAAAATCATGGAAGGAGCGACGGAGGGCGACATAACAGTGGCTCACAAGGGGATCGTCACCCGTGGAGTTCTCGTGGACGCGGCGAGGGGTCGAGGTGTCGACTTCATCGAACGCGGTGACGGAGTTGGACTAAGCGACATTGAGAAAGCGGAGAAGGATGGAGGTTTCAAAGTCGGCAAGGGAGATGTACTTCTGATGCGAACCGGCCAGTTTGGAGAGCGCCAACGCAGTGGTCCAGTTAACGTGACTACCGCTGGTTCCTCTGGGCCACTCCCAGAACTGCTACCGTTTTTCAAGGAACGCGACATCTCTGTAATGGGTACAGACACCGGCAACGATGTCACGCCGACACAGTCCGATATCTTCACTAACCCAGTTCATCAGGTATTCATACCAGCCATGGGTGGGTGGATTCTAGATAACGCCTGGCTGGATGATTTGGCCGATGAATGCGCTCGACGAGGTCGCTGGGAGTTCTTGATCAACATACTTCCGTTGAGGCTGAATAACGTGACTGGTTCGCCCGTGAATCCAGTAGCCGTGTTTTAAACCGAATCGATTCCCTGCCCACAACGTCTCGATTCATAAATCGCGGCGTGTCAAACTACGAAACTACAGGGAACTAAATTCGACCGGCCGTTATACCAAATACTGCTGCAACTTCCCGCACTGGTGCGAAAGTCAGCCGGTGGCCTGCGATCGGCCCCAATTCTCTCAACGCCTCCAGATGTGTGGCAGTCCCATAACCTTTATGGGCAGCGAACCCATAACCGGGAAATTTGTCTTCCCAGACAGTCGTCATCACCCTGTCACGGGTGACCTTAGCGATAACCGAGGCGGCTGCGATACTGAGGCACCTGGTGTCGCCCTTGATCACGGAGGTCTGTGGAAGCGGGATTCCAGGCAACTCGAGTGCATCTACTAGAAGATGGTCAGGTGCGGGTTCAAGTAGGTCTACCGCACGAGCCATAGCATTTCGCGTCGCTGAGACGATGCCAATCCGGTCTATTTCCATAGCATCCGCGGCACCACAGGCAAAAGAAACAGCGTACCGTTCGATGTACTCTGCGGAACGGAGCCTCTGAGCAGGACTTAGTTGCTTACTATCCCGTATTAGTTCCAAACCATCAGACGGAAGATCTGCCGGAAGCACAACTGCGCCTGCCACCACCGGGCCCGCGAGTGTCCCGCGCCCAACTTCATCAACACCCGCTATCGCGACAAACCCTCGTGTTCGCAATGACAGTTCGAATGAGGCGTCTGGAGGTGTTCGTTTTGTTCGTTTGGGCACAGAGTAAACATTACCAATCAGCCACTTGCCTAACCGCAGGCGCATGCGATTTCAATTCGACGAGGATACGTGTTCCCCCACACTATGCATGCTCGATTTCAGCCAAACATCCGTCCCAACCCCATACCGGCAACTAAGAACAGTTAGTTTCCAAGTCCTCGGAGAATTCCTCGGATATAGGCAATTTGACCAAGGTGTTGAGCCTGTTCTACCAGAACATGACCCAGAACCCACGCAATCGTCGGAGGATCACCCCGGACGCCATCCCGCGTCTCTGATAGTTGTGTGGCCGTGACAAGGTCAAGGTTTTTCAGGCTTTCCGTTCTCACGGCATCCGAGTACTCGAGAATTTCGGCGATATCCAGTGCCGGAAACTTCGCAACAATTTCTGCACTATCTCCGAAACCGCTACTCCCCTCGCGCAACCCCAGTTTCGTAAAGTACTCTCCAGATGTCCACACTGGCTCACCCTGCCCAATGTAACGGTTGTACCAATGATCCTCCGCCCTGCTCATATGCCACACGGTCCAGGCGATATGGTTAGAGTTCGGCGCTGGTTGCCAATAAAGTTCGACCGGCGTCAAACCATCTATTGTCGATTTCAAAACGCTTAAAGTTTCGTCCAAGCCGTTACGTGCAACATCCCTGTGATCCATAAGATACGCCCCTTTTTCAAGCCTCTGACTAAACGGTCTGAACAATGAATAAACATTACTGGGCGGCGATTGTCAGGACAACAGAATATGACTGGGTTTACGGATCAATATCCCCGACACATCCGGGCTATATTTGAGCGATAACGGGATCGCACTGTAGCTCTGGTAGAGCACGGTCGATCATACCGCCACCGAGAACCCGGTCACCTTCGTAAAACACGACCGCCTGTCCCGGAGTAATAGCGCGCTGCGGTGATTCGAATTCAACCACTGTCTCGTTGTTATTCGCATTAACGACCGCTGGAAGATCGGCCCCGTGGTAACGAATTCTAGCCTCAATCCGAGTGCCATCAGACGGGGCGGTCCCAGCCACCCATGTCACACCACCGGCTGACAGTCGATGTCGCATTAGGGCCTCGGCATATCCAACGGTTACGCGACCACTGTCAGCGTCAATGTCGGTGACAAATACTGGACGCGGTGATCCTCCGGGAAGCGGCAGACCTTTACGCTGACCCACAGTAAAACGGTGTACTCCGTCATGCTTCGCTAGCACTTCACCGTCAGCGTCAACGATCACGCCGGGCGTGCGCACAGTCAGTCTCGGTTCGACAAACGCTTTATAGTCACCGCTCGGAATAAAACAAATGTCCTGGCTGTCAGGTTTGTCCGCTACAGCCAGACGTGCTTCAAGTGCTATGCGTCGAATCTCGTCCTTGTCATACTCACCGACCGGAAGCAGGAGTTGTGAAAGTTGCTTCTGGCCAAGCGTGAACAAGACGTATGACTGATCCTTGGTTGGATCTACTCCCCTGTTGAGACGCCACTCACCGTCGATTTGATCGATTCGAGCGTAGTGACCCGTCGCAACAAAGTCTGCGTCCATCATTTTTGCGCGCTGCACCAAGAATTCGAATTTTAACTTGTCGTTACAGGCCAGACACGGATGCGGGGTACGGCCTTTTTCGTACTCCGATACGAAGTAGTCAACCACATGTTTTTTGAATTCTTTCTCAAAGTTCAGGAAATAGTGCTTGGCTCCTATAGAACGGCACACCGCCCGTGCATCATCCACATCTTCTATAGAGCAACAAGAACGGTTTAACTTGGCAGCACTCTCATCCGGCACCGCAAATAGCCGCATCGTTACACCGATAACTTCGTAGCCCTGCTTTGAAAGGAGGTAAGCCGCTACAGACGAATCGACTCCGCCGGACATCGCAACAACAACACGCTTGGGCCTATTCCCCTGTCGGGAATCAATATCGGCGACCTTTTTCGCAGCGTTTAAAAACAGTTCGGACATCGGAATAGCGTATCACGCACACCTGACATAACGAGAACTCGATCCCAGTTCGTATCATTCGTATGTTTCAATAAGAGGGATGACTGAAAGTAAATCGCAAAAAGAAATGCTAGGTCTCGAAGACTACGCACGCATGGCACTGGACGAAGCGTCGGAAGCGCTTGGGTCTGACATAGCCCTGTTAGACCTTCGAGGAATCAGCCAGTTCGCTGACTTTTTCGTGATATCCAGCGGTGAAACGGCCCGCCACCTCGAAGGTATGGCCGATGACGTTGTGCGGGCCCTCCGTAATAACGGGCTGCGCGTACACCACCGTGAAGGCACAGGATCTGGTGGATGGGTACTGCTTGATTTCAACGGGATCGTGGTCCATTTGTTCACGCGTTCGGCCCGAGAGTTTTATGCACTGGAAGAACTGTGGGCCAGAGCACCCGAGATAGTACGCGTACAGTAGACAAATCGGGATGATCGCTACAAGGCCGCTGTTAATTGGCTTAACTGAGTTCGATACCCGTTATGTTTACTCGACCATCCAGTCGTCGATAGCCCTTACATAGTCGATCAGTTCATCTTCTCCAAAGTACAACGCAACTTCGCGCGCTGCATCTTCTTCATTGGCTGATCCGTGTATCACATTACGCCCGATATCAATGGCAAGATCACCACGTACAGTGCCCGGTGTCGCCTCTGCAGGATTCGTCGATCCCATTACCTTTCGCGAAATCGATATGGCGTTAGGACCTTCCAGGCAAATCGCTACAACCGGACCCGACGTTATAAACCCGACGAGACCCGGGTAGAACGGCTTACCCACATGCTCACCGTAATGGGAAGCCGCAAGTTCATCCGAGATCTGAAGTAATTTCATACCTGCAATGCGCAACCCCGTGGCTTCAAGCCTGCTAATGACAACTCCAGCGATTCCACGTTGTACTCCATCGGGTTTAACCAAGATCAGCGTCTTTTCATTGGCCATTTAATTGGTCTTCCTTATGCATCTGTTATTTCTTATCCGTTTTTCTAGGTCGACTCCCATCAGGTAGTCGTACCTTTGGAGTCGTCGTTGAAGGAGCACGGGCATAGGTGATCTCTACTTTTGAAGGATCTAGAGCCTGTCCGCCATCGAGTTTCCTGAACGCAAGATTAATTAACGATTCCGCACTTCTTGTAGGTGCACCATGGGAGAGAATACGTGCAGGAGATACATTATCGGTGATTTTCTGGGCCGACTCCCCGCAAAACAAAGTGTCATCGGGACAGACGGCCGCACAGTCTTCGAAAGTATCCAGGCCGTTTCTCTCTATTACTCGTCCGTTTTTCCCGGGGATAGAAAGTCCCCACGCCACTCCACTTGATCCAGCATCAACAACAGCGCATACAGGGACGTCC
This sequence comes from Dehalococcoidia bacterium, assembly GCA_046583495.1. GTDB lineage: Bacteria > Chloroflexota > Dehalococcoidia > Lucifugimonadales > Lucifugimonadaceae. The sequence goes on along the minus strand of JAYGCF010000029.1, from coordinate 100,787 downwards.
CTGTCGGACCATGGTTCTACCTCCAACTCGAATGTGGGGACAGGAAGAAGTGGAATTTCTTGTGCTAATGCCATGCCCTGGGCTGTTGCCAGCCCGACCCTTAAAGCTGAAAAACTCCCCGGACCGGTCACAACCGCTATGTGCGTGATATCTGAAATCGTGATGCCCGCATCGGATATATATTCGTTCACCTTGGCTAACAGTTCGACGCCGTGATTGTGCTTAGAATGCCACGTCTCCCCAACGATATGCGCGTCTACAGAATCTCTCGTTCCGACCGCCACAGTGGCAAATCGAGTTGCTGTATCTATCGCGAGCAGATAGGTCACTGATCCCCTCCGGATATGGTGTCCTCTTCAAACGCATTACGCATGGCATTAAGAAGTCGCTGAGGACCTTCACCCATGCCTCTAGCGGTAATGACCCGGTCATCGGGGGCGTCACCAAAATCCAACGCCAGCTCAAGCGCTTCAACAGGGAACTCGCCACGAGCGCGTTCCGGCCATTCAACAGCCAGAGCGGCATCCCGGGCCAAGTAGTCATCTAACCCCAGTTCACCTATCTCTTCTGGTCCAGAGAGCCTGTACAGATCACAGTGAGCCAGCATCAGTCGGCCAATATATTCGTTAACTAGAACAAAAGTAGGACTGCGTGTCTCAGAATCGGCATTAATACCGCGCGTCATGCCTTCAACGAAACGGGTCTTGCCAGCCCCAAGTTCCCCACTCAGCAGCACTACATCACGTTCTTCCAGTGCAGCACCAACAACCCTACCGACTGCAATAGTTTGCCGTTCAGAGGTCGAAGTTATTTTTACGATTCCGGATGAACATTCAGCCATTCAGGTGATCCCACCCGTCCTCGACCATCTCAATTGATCTGCCTCTCTCATCTGTAATGATGACTTGTCCAGCCGTGCCTTCAACGACTTCTCCTATCACAGTCATTGGAACGTCTAACGATGGAGATATCGCCGCCATCACAGCCTTCGGTGCGGTAAACAGAAGTTCGTAATCCTCTCCTCCCGAAAGGGCAATTTTCTTGTAATCGTTTGGAAAGCACTGTTTCAGTGCATCACTAACAGGGATGGCCGACATGCGTATTCGGGCTGCCACTCCACTCGCTTTACACATTTTACCTAGGTCAGCAGCAATGCCATCGCTGACATCCATACCCGTCTGCACGCCCTGCGTGACGAGAGCGACACCGGCAGCCATACGCGGGACCGGCCTGAAATGGGCGCGCTTCAAAACCTCAGAGACATCTCCATTGATCGCTTCGGCGAGCGCACGCATTCCGCCCCCAGAGTCGCCGATAGTTCCCGTAACGGCGATTTGGTCTCCAACTACCATCCCATCCCGTCTCAATAATGCAGCGTCATCCGGGTTCTGTTTTGTGACTGCGTCGAACTTAAGCTGTGATGCAGCCGTCGGGTATCCAGCACCGGCATTAGTCCCGGTCATAGAACCTGCCATAAGCCGGGCACGATTGTATGCGGCCCCACCGGCTGTAACTGTCGCCTGACCAGTCATAGCCACCGTGATAAAAAGTGCCGGAGAACGTACGATATCGCCGCCCGCAACGGCCCCTCCATACTCATCCGTTATGTCGGCGATCCCTCGATATAATTCTTCAAGGTCAGCAAGAGACTCCTCACCAGTCAACCCAAGTGTCACGAGGGACATGATGGGTCTTGCACCCATGGAAGCCACATCACTCAAATTAACCGCCATTGACTTCCAGCCTAGATCTCTCCAGGGAATTTCACCGGTACGAAAGTGAACGCCATCCACCATGGTGTCTGTCGTATAAACGTCAGTAACGGAACCACGGCGTACCGCGGCACAATCGTCACCTATGTCTAAAACTAACCCAGGGACGCCCTTTGCATCCTGACTTGAACCGGACAGGATTTTAGCGAGACTCTCAATAAGACCAAATTCGCCTAGGGAAGAAGCTTTTTTATCGATACCATCAGAAACCATCCGTCGATTATAGTTTCGAGGCGGCGGCATTACAGTCGATATACACGATCGACCATCCATGTGTTCTATAACGCACGAAAATCCGCCTCCCTCACATGGCCTCGGAAGTTTGAAGAAGATTCGTTATCACACCCAGAGTGTATAGCGATTCAAATGGATTCCACCCACTAAGACCCATGCTTATAATCAGGGCATCCTACTCACCCTCTTGTAAGACTCAGGAGCTTAATCCAATATGCCAAGCATTCACGTTTACATGCACGAAGGCCGCACTGTCGACCAGAAACGGGGCCTTGCAGAGGACATAACAGCTGCCATTGTGAAAAATACAGGGGCACCGGCCGAGGCGACCGAAGTGGTAATCCATGATGTGCCTACCACCAACTGGTCAACCGCTGGCAAACTCGCGTCGGACGCCTGAAATGCCCGGCGAGAACGACGTGAAACGCGTCTTAGACGACATCGGCGTCCAATACGAGATTGTCGAGTGTGACCCGGAATTCGCTGATACGGCGGCTTTTTGTGAGAAATATGGTTTCCGACCAGAACAATCCGGCAACACGATCCTTATCGGTTCAAAGAGAGGCGAAAAGAAGTACTCAGCCTGTATAGCGCTCGCGCATACACGTCTGGATGTGAACCACTCCGTCCGCGATCTCATGGGCGTACGTCGACTCTCATTTGCTAGTGCAGCTGAAACCACCGAGTTAACCGGAATGATGATTGGTGGAGTAACACCCTTCTGCCTGCCAGACGACCTGCCTGTCTACGTAGACAGGCGAATCATGGACCTCGACTATGTGATTCTTGGTGGAGGCAGTAGATCCGCCAAGGTAAAAATCGACCCAGACGTTTTCAACAGAATGCCGACCGTCACCGTAGTAGAAGGGTTAGCCAAGTAACGACTTAAGTCACCTGGGTAACTACCTGTGTAGTCACAACCACACCTCTATATCACCTGTTGACACACCTACTACCTCGTGATCGAATTGAGCGTCAGAAAATAAGTAACTACACAATGGTCCGCTAGCTCAATTGGCAGAGCAACTGACTCTTAATCAGTAGGTTCTCGGTTCGAGTCCGAGGCGGATCACCAAAATTAATTTATACTTGTCAAAAGACCTCGGTTTTCTCAGGGTCTTTTCGCTCCATGTGCCAATCCTAGGGCAGCCGGTTGTCCGGCGGTGGGGTATTAGTCCAGTCCTCGTGACTTCTGCCGTTCAGGTCCCACACCACTAGGCCCTCTCGCACCGTCATCTGTGGCACGAGCCTGCGATCTGCCTGCATCACCCTGAAGCCCGTGCGTCCGCCATCGGTTAGCCCGAAGGAACCCGTAGTAAGCTCCAGGACTGCGATGTCGGCGTCGGCCCCGACACTTAACGAGCCGAGTTCAGGGTGACCAAGTTGACGAGCAGGAATGATGGTCGAGCGTTCCACGACGTCTGAGAGCGACATCCCGACAGCCAACAACTTTGTCATCGTCTCCGGCATAGTCGCAAATGTGGATAGAAGGCTCTTGCGACGTGTGTCAGTCGATATCGTGTCTGGCAAAAAGCCCTGCCTGATTGACGGTGCTGCCATCGCGAACGAGAAGCTGTTGTTGCCCGATCCAACATCGAACTGAATACCCCGATCTCGAGCTTCACGGAAATGTGATTTCACCTGGCCATCATTTCCGATAATAGGCTTGTTCCAAGCGAAGCAGTGCGTTACAACATCACCGGGTCGTAGTTTCTCTAGTAACTGGTCTGTGGTTCGTGTTTCAACGGCGTTCTGGTCCACCATCACCCATGTGCCCGAACGCTCGGCCGCCTCCAACGCTCGGTCTACGTTCTCCCATCCAGGACCCCGAAAATGGGCCGTCTTAATGCCTACAAGGATGTCCCTGCGTTCTAGGATCTTCTCCGCTGTCGCGCCAGCGTCCATGTCCGACACATTCTGCTCGGCATCGTCACCAGCCATCCCGGCCCCTACGATGTTTAGGAGAGCAAAAACGCGTGTCACCGCGGGGACGATACGGGCCTTCCTGAAGTCGTCAAAGTTGCGCCATCCGGCACCCCCGACGTCCAGCATCGTCGTTACCCCATAAGGCAGACACATCTCGTCCGGGAACATTGCCGCTACGGAGCCCCACGAATGCGCGTGCAGGTCGATCAAGCCCGGGGTAACGTAGCAGCCCGTCACGTCCGCCACTCGCGCGGCCGAACTGGACGGTATGTCCGGGTCAACGGCCGCGATCTTGATTCCAGAAATGGCAATATCCATCTGCCCGTCGATGCCATTAATGGGATCGATAACATGACCGCCCTTTAGTAAGAGGTCACACTTGATTGGGCTGTTGGACGTCAATCGAGATCTCCTCTAGAACTGAATAAAGGCCAGCGGCCCTAATCTATATGAAGAGTCAGACTATGTCTTTATCAATGAGTAGGGCCGTCCCGTCTACCTTGACAAGGTGCCCTAAAAGGGTCGTTTTTTCCTACACCGGTCACCCGCAACGCGTACAGGTTTGCTATAGTCTCCGTCGTCCATTAAGCCGGACCCCACGTCTGCGAACGCTGACCGTGCACCGGCCATAGGGAGTGCACGTATGAAACTGCTATTTTTCGACGACTTCACTTTTGGAGCGCTCAAGGGTGATGACCGCGTAGTTGACCTGTCGGCTGAAACCGCCGACATCCCAAGAATCGGCCCACAGGACGTCATTCGTGGCGTCATCGAAAACTGGGGTTCGTACAAGGGTAAACTTGAAGCAGCTGTTGACGCGGCCGAAGGCGTACCCCTATCCAGCGTTCGACTACGACCACCCCTACCCAAGTCGACCAACATTGACTGCATGGCTGTCAACTACATGGAAGACGGCACTCGAGACGCACCTGCACAGATCAACAGTTTCTACAAGACCCCGTTCGCCATCATCGGAAACGGCGACGATATGATCCTTCCAGACGTGCCGTCCACCATTTTCGAGGGAGAGGCTGAACTCGCTCTTGTGATGTCAAAGTACGGCTCGAATGTCGCAGAAGCTGACGCGTTCGATTACATCTTTGGATACACCTGCTTTATCGACGGGTCCGCGAGAGGCCTTCCAGAGGGTGGATTCCCGACAATGAAGAGTCGGTACACATTCGCCCCGATAGGTCCCGTACTTGTCACCAAGGACGAAATCGAGAACCCGCAAAATTTACAGGTCGTACTTACCAACAACGGCGAGGTTAAGCAAAACTTCAACACAGACGACATGGCTCACCTGATTCCACGTTGCGTCGAATGGATCACGTCGATCCATCCTGTTGAGGCAGGCGACATCATTGCCACAGGCACGAACCACGGTGGACTCAATCCATTCCAAGATGGAGAGGTCATCACCCTGGAGATCGAAAAGATCGGAAAACTGACGATCAATATAAAAGACGACCTCAAGCGAACCTGGGCCCGAGAAACCCGGCACGATATGGCCGCCAAGGGTATTGACGGAACTACGCCACAACTGACAGGGAAATATTCCTAAGACCAGAAGTCAAATGTAGGAATTGCATTGATACGTGCTCCTAGGTATAGGAGCGAGCAAACAATTGCAAAAAGGACCGGGTGGTTAAGTATCACCCGGTCCTTTTTTTATGTCACAAGTCCATTAAAAGGGACTTAGGTCAACTTCTTGGCACATCCACGCGTCTACCCTCTGCAGTTGACTGTCGAATCGCATCAATTAAGACGTGAAGATCAACGGCAACATCAAAGTCAGGATAATTCCCGCCTTCTCCACTGATGTCCTTTGCAAACTGCGCGTACAGTTGCCCTACATTGAACGGCGCTCCTTTTGGCATTTCGTCGTTCACATAGATATGACGTTCCGGGATATCTATCTCGGTGAGGTCATCACTACCCTGCACCCCTTCCAACTTCAAACTACCTATATTTGTGGACCCTGCAGAAGTCGCTTTCAACGTGCCGTGTGTGCCGAAGACCTCCATGGTGAGTCCACTACCTGCGTACGGAATGCTTGATACGTATATCGAGGCCGCAGCCCCATTATCCAAAGTGCCGTTAACAAGGATCGTGTCTGGAGAAGTGACATCGACCATTTTGTCAGTATCTACTTCATGCCACTGGGGGACCTGTGTTGAGACCTGAGCAGAAACTTGGATGAAATCACCGGCTATAAAACGCAGAGCATCGATTGCATGACCCGCAGATATGGTCAACGTGTTTGCGCCAAGTTCCACGTCACGCTGCCATGTCCGTCCTGAAACTCTCGTCAGGACACCCCCACCGATCTGTCGTAGTGAGCAGGATAAGACCTCTCCGATATATCCTGTTTCCACAAGTTCTTTCATGTGCATAACAGCAGGCGCTGCCCTGGACTGCAAACCAACAATCGCTTTGACACCCTTGTCCTTAGCCAGTGCCGCCAGTTCACGCGCCTCATCAGTGGTCTTGCCCAATGGCCACTCGGTAAAGACATGCTTCCCAGCATTGATCACGTCTTTCGTGATTTGATAGTGGGTCGGCACTCGTAACACCACTGCGGCCGCATCGATATCCGGATGGGCCAACATCTTGTGGTAATCGTCGAACGGGATACGAGCTCCGTACTGTCGCGCTGACTCTTTAGCTGTTTCCATACGCGTCGTACAGGCTCCTGTCAGTTCCACATCAACGGCAGCGCGTGCGGCCGGAAGATGTGCCCTGTACGCCCAACCAACAGTCGGGCTTGCGCCGATAATCCCTAGACCTAATTGATCGGGCATATTTCACCTGCCTTTTTTACGACCATAATCGAGACCCTCTTTAGGTATTGTTGCATCCAAATGGAACGAACGTCATAATTTCAGTCTGATACCGGGCTCTGCTGACAAGGACATTCTTGCGTAGTCAGCTTATGGGTCTAAACGCCAGTATGGCTGGCTGGCGCTGTAATCGGCGTCCGAGATTCCAACTAGTGAATTGTCAACATTTTAATGTTGACGCCAATGTAATCCTGAATCACTCTCCATATGTACAAAAAATCAGTTTTCCTATCTCTAATGCTGGCTACGATCGCGGTGCTAGCTTGTTCCGGGTCAAGTTCGGGTGACAAGTCGGACTACTGGGACCTGTCTGCTGAGGTAATCGCAGAGCACGCCAGTACACAAATTAAACTAGGGCCAGCTCCATCCTTCGATCCTCGCGAAGGCCCTGCTGAAACCGTAATCACCATTCGCGTCGGAGAATTAAGGGTTGCAGCTGCGGAGTTCAACGCCCTTCGCTTTCGTTGGGAAGCACAAACACCACCATCTGATTTCGCAATCCACTACGACCTGGTCACTCAGATTCTGGAACGATCCAACGCCAGTATGAGCTTCGCCGTGCAGGCCTTTGAAGAGATGAGCAGACAAGTTCAACTACCGGCCCCAGATACTGAGCCCGCTAACATATTGATCCGACAGAGCGAGACAGCGCTTGCTGAAGCGAACGCATTTGCCTCAGCTGCAAATAGAGAACGCGACAGGATCAAGAGTTAAAAAAAAAAGAGTTATATCTATCGGGCTGGAACCCAAATACGGTCACTCAGCGAGAACGTTGACCCAACGAACAGAATTGAGAGTATCCCCTTGATTGATATCACTATCAGCGGTGGGACAGTGGTCACGCCAACAGGCGCGAGTTGGGCACGCAGTAACTCCGGCACAAACGAGTTCGTCGGGACCCCAAACCCCGAGAACTTTGCCAACATCATGGATGTCCATATTTCAGACGGGCTTATTGTCGCGGTGACGGTGCCTGGATCAGGCGTTTTTGAGGCGAAGCAGACCATAGATGCCACAGGGAAGATAGTAGTTCCCGGTGGAATCGAACCACATGCTCACATAGGAGGACCGCGTCAGCCCGAGCGATCGGGAGCCGAAGCCGTTTCGAAGGCGGCCATATTTGGTGGAACCACGACGGTGCTGGATTTCGCGACGCAGGTTCAGGGACACGATCTTTTGCATGCTGTAGACGAGGCTGAACAGCGCTGGAAGGGAAATGGCTATACCGATTATGCCTATCATCCCATATTTGCCCATCGAGCCAGCGAGGAGGCTATAGGCCAGATCCCCGAACTTGTTCAGTCGGGCATACCAAGTTTCAAAGTTTTTACTACCAGCATTAGGCCCCCGAGTCCCCAGATGGAAGACCGCCAGACTGATTTTGGTCGACTGGGGTCGATTATGGAAAAGGTTTCCGAAAATGGCGGGATACTCTTGGTTCACTCCGAAGACGACGAGATGGTGCACTACAACTATGAGCGAGCTGCCGCCGAGGGTAAGTACGAGTGGTGGCACATGGATGATATCCACTCCCGAGAGTCTGAGGATGTATCTTTCCGTAGAGTGACGCGATTGGCAGAATTAAAATCCTGCCCCATTTACTTCGTCCATGTGAGCGCCGTTGAGGGTATCCAAGAGGTGGCCAGGGCAAGGTCCGAGGGAATGCCAATTTACGGGGAGACTCTTCATAATTACGCAAGCTTCAGCGCTGCGAATTACCTTGAAGAGAACGGAATGAAGTACCACACCTACCCATCCCTGAAGGACAAGTCAGACGGCCAGGCCTTGTGGCAGGCTCTAGTCGACGGAACACTTTCCACAGTCGCAACCGATCTCGTCTCCACGACATGGGAAGAGAAAATACGATTCAGGACGGTTGCGGATGTTACCGGAGGTCATAACGGCATTGAGACAAGGGTCGGCATCGCGTATACCGAAGGTGTCGTTAACCGGGGTATGTCACTGGAACAGTTTGTCAATGTCACTTCTACCAATGCTGCACGGATCTTTGGTATGTATCCTCAAAAAGGCGCCATTGCTCCGGGAAGCGACGCCGACATCACAATTATCGATCCATCTATCAAACGAAAACTGACAATGAACGACCTCCACCTGGAAGATTATTCAATTTGGGAAGGGTTCGATATAGCTGGGTGGCCGGTTACTACATTGTTAGGTGGAAAGGTGGCGGTTCACAACGGTCAATTACTGAGTTCGGCTGGTGATGGTCAATTCGTGAGACGGTCGATATCTCCAAAGGTCACGGCAGGGCCGGTTTAGCAGATTCTGGACGACGCGCCATAACCATTGAAATTGCGCCCAGAGCAAATGCGATAGCGATTATTACGAAGGTCGCATCATACGTTCCGTAGATATCGAACAATCGTCCGGCCATGATTGGGCCAATCATTAAGGGCCCCGCGCCAACCAAACTGGTGACACCCAGAATCGTTCCATATGCGCGAAGGCCAAATGATTCTGTAACGGTCAGTGGAATTAGTGCGCCCATAGCCCCAAAGCCCATTGCAAAGAAAATAATCACGACCCAGACAAAGTTGGAACCTCCAGCGACGACCAGAAGAAGCAGTCCTGCAGCCTGAATTAACAGGCTAATTACCATCGCCCAACGGGCCGTAATCGATTCACTGAGTCGTCCGAAGACAATCTTGCTGACTATGCCAAAAATCGCCAACAACATAATCCCAAACGCCGCACCCGCCTCAGAGAACCCTTTCGATTCCATATGTGGGATGAGTTGTGTCAGAACCGATCCGTAAGCGAAGGCAGGGATACCATGGCCAAGGGCCAGGAAATAGAACGTCTTCGTATGCAGGGCCTCTTTCAAGGTAAACCCTTCTTCTTCACCAAGCGAGGCTCCTGCAGGGAGTACTGGAGTCAAACGCTTGCCACGATTGGCTCTCACGTCACTCTGTCGATCCTGAACGTATATCGCTACAAGTAATCCGATAGCCACGATCATGACCCCGAAGACGACGTAACCCATTCTCCATCCAGCTGCGCCGACCACAAAAGTGCTGAGCGCCACCATCGATAATCCACCAGCGTTATTACCAGCGGTGACAATACCCATCATTCGTCCCCGTGTCCCGGCAAACCACACCGAAATAAGCCGGCCAGATGGCAACATTGTCGATCCCGGCATCCCCGCAAACAGCAGGAGACTGGCCGCGTAAAACTGCCAAAGTTCCGTCATCACTGAGTACATGAAAAAGCCGACCGCCACAAACGCCAGTGACACAACCATTACCGGGCGTGATCCGAATCGATCTATCCATCGACCAATCAAAGGTCCGATCAACAGTGAGATAACCGATATGGTCAACGCAAAATTGGTCTGGGTACGAGACCAGCCAAACTCCGTTTCCAGCGGATCAATGAAGACCCCGAACGCGTATCCTGACATGCCAATCGTCAGGCCACTGGCAACCGAGGCAATTACAGCGATGGTCCAGCCCCGGTAAAGGCCACTTTTTCTACATGCCGTGTCCTCTTCACTCACCACGTGACTTACTTCCACAAAGCGACTCTTCATAGAATCTTATTCAGCGGGAGACCGCCAGTTGATCCTCTACCTCAGTGAGGGCCTCATCAACCCCTCTGACTATTTCATCCACTTCGCCACGAGTGATACACAGTGGCGGCCCCATGGTGATCGATGCATCCGTCGGCCGAAGAATCAGAGAACGTCTTTCGAATTCACTCATCAGTCGCTCAGACACCTTCGCTGACTTCGGAAATTGTTCTTTCGAATCCCTGTCCTTCACCAGATCTATCCCTAGAAGTAATCCAAGTCCGCTAACATTTCCGATCATAGGATGGCGGGGTTTGAGTTCTTCCAGCTGATCCAGGAAATAAGCACCTGTCTCTGCCGAGTTCTCGATTAATTTATCGGTCTCCAGTATCTCGATGTTTTTAAGGGAAGCCGCCGCTGGAACTGGATGCCCGGCAAATGTCAAAACATGCTGAAGGAAACGACTGTCGTCTCCACCTGCAAAGGCATCAGCTATGGTTTCCCGAGCGATGCTTCCGCCAAGTGGCATATAACTTGAAACGATTCCCTTTGCTACTGACATAACATCCGGCACCACGCCCCAGTGTTCGACCGCAAACATCTTGCCGGTTCGTCCGAAACCCGTTATGACCTCATCAGCTACGAGGACGACTCCGTATTTATCGCAAATCTCGCGAAGACGAGGCCAGTACTCATCGCCGGGCACGGCCACCGAAGCCGGCACGCTGACAGGCTCTGCAATAAGAGCTGCGATAGATTGTGGCCCGTGGAACTTAATCGCATCTTCCACCGCGTTGGCACACAGTTCTGCACACTCAGCTGGAGTTTCCCCACCAAATTCACATCGATATGGATTCGGCTGAGGCAAATAAATCATGCCAGGGTATTCTGGGCCGTAGTCAGAACGCACACCACCCGATGCCGGACCACCCAGCCACATCGTCAGTCCAAGTGCGCCGTGATACGAGGCCTTCCTACTCATTACCTTGTATCTGCCTGGCTCGCCCATCCGCTGCTGATACGCCCGTGCGATTTTGATGGACGTCTCGTTGGCCTCAGAGCCCCCACTGACGAAGAAGGTTCGGGAAAGATCACCCGGCGTAATATCGGCAAGCTTTTGAGCCAGTCTTACCAACGGTTCGGTAGTCGTAGCCTGTGGGAAGTAAGCCAGTGATTTCATTTGCTCGTAAGCGGCCTCTGCTACCTCCGTTCGGCCGTAACCGATGTTCACTGACATGTATCCGCCGTTCACATCTAACCATCGTTTGCCAGTGTTGTCCGTTACGTGAACACCCTCACCAGACACCACGACGGCTGGTTCCCCACGTTCAGCCATCTCCGACCAGCCGCGGTTGTGCATCCATAAATGCTTCAAGGCTGATCGTCTTAGTTCTTCCCTGCTATCGATTCCAGTCACTTCAGGCCTCCGAATCACACCAGAAATTACAAGTCCAGTCCAAACACGCGTATAGCGTTCTCACTATTGATAGCTGATCGCTGGTCGTCCGTCAGACGAGGCAATGCAGACACCTGTTCCTCTGGAGAGTAGTCACCCATACCAAATGGGTAGTCACTGCCCAGCATCACCCGGTCTGGTCCTACCGTCTCCACCAGGTAGTTCAATAACGGAACACTATGGGTAATAGTGTCAAAATAAAGGAGTCGGAAATACTCAGAAGGTGGACGCGTGATTGGGGCATCTACTAAACCCTGTCGCCATCCGTGTTCCCATCGACCGCGCAGATGGGGACTTGTTCCTCCACCATGGGATAAAACGAATTTTAAAGATGGCATTTCAGCAAGAATTCCACCGAATATGAGACTCGCCACCGCAACCGAAGTATCAGTTGGGTTCCCAATAAGGTTGTTTAAGAAATATGAGGTTAGCCGGTCGGCACCCAGTACGTTGCTGGGATGCATAAACGCAGGAACATCAAGCTCTTCCATCTTCCTGTAGAGGGAACTAAACCGAGGTGAGTCCAGATTTTCACCATCTACGTGTGTCAGCATTTCAAGACCTCGAAAGCCGAGATCTTTGACACATCGTTCTAACTCGGCTGCAGCCCTATCAGGTTCCTGCATGGGGACACTCGCAAGTCCAATGAATCTATCGTTTCCGTCGATTGCTTCGGCTATAGCGTCATTGAGGCGTGCACATTGCGCAGGATCCGCATTTTGCAACCAGTTAGGGCCAGATACCAGTTGAATATCCACACCGCGTTCATCCATAGCGCGCATTCGGTATTCCAGATTGGACGGATCATCCTTTAAGTTGGCCGCGGGACCAAACGGATTCCTGCCGGACCCGGACGGCATCAGGTCAGAACAACTCTCCGGTAGGAAATGGGCATGTACATCAATTCTCATAGTCTGGGCATTGTACCCGTAGGAGAATGAATTAACGCTTGAACTCACTCGGGTCTATAGGTAACGACACCGGTTCTCCCCGCTCAGCAGACAGGTCCATAGCCATGGTCAACATGAGGTTTCTGTGGCCATCAGATGCCGTCGCGTGATGGGTTTTCATCCCTGAACCAACACGTGCGTACCAGGAGTTCGTCTCTTCTCGCATTGGACCCCAAAGTTGACCGTCGTACATGTCACCCGGGGGGTAACTTGTCATGAAGTCGACGTGTCGTTGGAATGCCGGTTTGAAGCCGTCTGGGCTGTAACCAGCCCCTTGTGGGTTCTCAGATGCAACCACGGTGTCACGGTGTGTATCCTCTATATCGATTACACCCTGTGTCCCGACGATCCCAATCTCAAGTCCGTAAACAGCACCAGGCCACACCACCGGTAGCGCCCAGCTTATATTCATGGACCAGATTGTCCCATCGTCCATTGTGAACACACCAAACGTGGCATCTTTAGTGCCGATGTCTCCCAATAACTTATCGGAAGATTGTGCGTACACCGATACCGGTTCACGGCCTTCCATCAACCACATGCACATATCTAGTGCATGAGTACCAGACACGACCATAGGTGTCAGGTTTTTACGAATATCGGTACGGCGGGTTGTTGCCACTGGCACCATCTGGTTCATGAAGGCTCTAGTCACAACTGCAGTAACGTCGCCGATCTGCCCGGTCATCAACTTTTGCTTAGTAGCCAAGAAACGGCGGCGGAACCGCTGGGTGTAACCCACAACTGCGTCGACACCACTGGCCTCAATCGCTTTTAAAACAGTAAGCGACTCATCCGCGTCCGTGGCAAGTGGTTTTTCTATGAACAGGTCATGCCCTTGCTCGATTGCAGCAAGGGTGGGGCCTACGTGAAAATTTTCATCGGTCGCGATAATCGCCGCATTGACTTCAGGCCTCCGCATCAAGTCTTCATACGACCCGGTAAAAAAGTCTGCTCCCGAATCTTCTGTGAGCTTCTGCCCAATTTCCTCGTTGATATCGCATATCCCTATCCAACCAACACCGGGATGATCTTTCGCGATCATCGCCCTGATTCGCCCAATGGTCCCGCCACCGACAATCGCGAGTCCAATCTCTTTTGACGTGTTTTCGCTCAAGTAGACCTCGATTCTGTGGAGGGTTCATGCATCGCCCAGCCACCCCTACTATCGGCTATGACCGTTATGAAAGTCCTTTGTTAACCGGGCAAACGCACCCAATCGCTAGATCGTCCCGACTACCGTGATTTCTTCAATTGGAAACTGAGTTGTGATTTCCGGGCCATCTTCATTGACGACCATCATTTCCTCAACGCGTACTCCCCACTCAAGCGGTTTGCCATGTTGAGTCTCAAGGGCAAAGCTCATGCCAGGTTGTATCTCGACCGGATGGTCTAGAGAGTAGATTCGGGACACCACTGGCGAGTCGTACTGTGCGAGACCGAGTCCGTGGCCCCACAGATTTGCAGCTGCTTGATCTTCCTCGTCATAACCCCAAGCCTCTTTCGCAGATGGCCAGACACCGGCGACATCAGCGGTTGTGGCTCCCGGTTGGACCTTATCGATGGCCTCATACAGCCATTCATACGCGATCTTGTAGTAATCCTTCTGCTCCTGTGTGGGCTGCTTGCCTACACAGTAGGTTCGGTACTGACAACTCTTGTAGCCATTCCATGTCACGGCAGCCATATCGATGATCACCAGGTCACCAGGCTGAATGATCCTGTCTGAAAAGTGACGCCAGTTTGGCCAACTATTGGGCCCAGAGGAGACAATTATGTCCTCTACGTCTTCAATACCCGGAATGCTGTACAGGTAATCCATAGCGAACGCAGTTATTTGATGTTCCTGCATGCCGGCACGCATGTAGTTAGCTATCGCCGTGTGCGCCCCGTCGCAAATAGCCGCAACTATGCGCATCGCCTCAAGCTCATCCTCGTTTTTGATGGCACGGGCAGCAACCATCGGCGTCATTCCGTCTTTCCAGTCAATGCCCTTGGCGTTAAAGGAATTGATCATGTTCAAATCGATCATGTCCACGCCAAGTGGATCGTTCTGCACACCGTGCCGTTCCATCTCTTCCTGAATAGCATTGGTGAACTTATTTACCTGTTGTTCCGCCGCAGGTCCAACAGCTCCTTTGATCCAGGAGTATGCGTACCGCACGTTTTCCTTGGGCAGCCACGGACAGTGACGGTTGATCTGGGTTCCGATGTCGCCTTGTTCAAACAATACGGGTTCGCCACCTCGACAAAGCAACGCGTAGCGAAGTCCGGGCTTAAGCCGACACCAACCTGGCGTGACAGTGCTGGTGATATATCGGTTATTTTCGTCATACATCACGAGCATGGAGCCCAGACCGGCCTTTTCCATCTCTGCTCGAGCGCGGTCCAACCGATAGTTACGGAGTCGCTCCCAGTTGATGCGCTGTTGCCAGTCAGTTCCAACCAGACCGAAATTCGATGTTCCACGGATCGCCACGGCTTACTCCTATTAATACTTTGAATCCCGTGCGGGCCTACTATTAACCGACCCGCTATCCTCTGCACATACAAGTAACCCAGTTTATGTGGCTACCCGCCTCACACCGCAAGGGAGTGTACGCGTCACTCCATCAAGTTGCATCGATGAATTTGGATTCTATGCTCCGTGGGGTCAGTTTCCCACACCTCTAAAGTTGCAAAAAGATAATTCCATCATGACCATGCGTTTTTCTTATGCCATTAGACGCGTGTCACACGATTTCCAAACATTCACAACTTATGTTCTAGGCATCTCCTGTGAACGCGTCCGGATGGATATCACCATCCAATTCCGAACAAAACGGCCGCAATCGTGGACTGCGTACCTCTAAAATGGTCTCATTAAGCTGCATTATTAACGGAACTTCAGTGACTATGGCTCTGGGGCCACGAAAGGCACAGTTTTGCTCATCAACATCGGAGTGATCATATGACCTGGGTTCGAAAAGTCCCGGTAGACGATCACTACACGGATATGGTCAAACCCCTTTCTCTCCTCCCCCGTGCGATGGATGCTGTCTATGAGATGACGATGGCCATTTCCTTTGGCAGTTCTGCACTTAATCGGGTGCAAGAGGAAGCCATTGCCACTGCAGTTTCGGTCTCTAACCGCTGCCGTTACTGAACTCTGGGTCACGGGGGGTTCCTCCGTCATCAATCCCATGATTCGGAATTAGCTAGCGCGGTAATTCACGACTACAGAACCTCAAATTTAGATTCTGACACGATCGCCATGTGCGACTATGCGGTGAAACTCACTCGCCATCCGGAAGATGTGACAGAAGACGATGTGACCATTCTTCGGGATCGCGGCCTCAGTGACGAACAGATCATCTCAGTAGTCTTGATCACCTGCCAGTACAATTTTTCGAACCGTGTAACGATGGGACTCGGAGTTGAGCCTCCTCCCGGAAGGTCAACACTGCTCCGACGCTGGCTAACAGGGCCAGCCCGTGAGTACGACTGGTTGAAATTCGATGAGGACACCGAACCTGAAGAGGATTGATTACCCCCCGGCCTGACATGTTCCCAACCCCGGAACATTCGATAGATACGCATCCGCCTACATTCGCGTTTAATTCTGAGGATACTCAAGATCTCTGATTCTCTAGATGGCGACGATCCATCAACAAAAGAAAGCCAAGGTGCCGAACCGCGTCCTTCAGGAATTTACCGCGGTTGGCCCATTGCGGGCACCGTATTTCTTACCCTGGGCGCGACTGTTGGGATGGGCCAATTCGCTTTCGGGATATTCATAATCCCCCTTGAGGAAGAGTTCGGCTGGTCCCGTACTCAGATCAACTTGTCGCTGACCATGGCGGCTCTAATGGGCGTGCTTTCTCCGTTCGCTGGTCGACTCATGGACCAGTACGGCGCCCGCCCAATCATGGTGGTATCCATGATCCTGATGATAGTTGGTTTTTTCCTGCGCGCCGTCATGACCGACCTGTGGCAGTTTTACGCGTTCAGTGCACTCATTTTCATTGCGACACCTGGCACCTCAATGCTACCTGTCGGAAGACTTGTAGGCTTGTGGTTCCCAACCATACGCGGCCGCATGATGGGCATCATAGCGTCGGGAAACAACTTCGGCGGAATGATCTCCGTGCCAATCATTACTGCAGTCATCGCTTTCGGGGGATGGCGATGGGGGTTCGCAACCACAGCCTTGTTGTTAGTCGGTCTCCTACTGCTAATATTTCTAGTGATTCGAGACCGCCCGGAAGATGTGGAAAGAGAAGTCAAAAAGCGTTGGACTCCCACGGGTGATGCAGGGAGGGCAGCCAGAGCAGCTTTAGAGGGGTTTACAACCGGTGACGCAATTCGCACCAGAGCTTTCTGGTTCCTGTCTATCGGGATGGCTCTCCAGCAGTTCGCTCGAACTTCTGTCGCCACACAATTTTTCCCACATCTCCAGCAGATAGGTTTCAGCGAAACCGAAGCGGCCATTGGGTTAATGCTACTGGCTTTTTTTGCAGTAACGTCAAAAATCTTGTTTGGTACCGTTAGTGAATGGATTACGGCACGCTGGTCGTACGTGATCGTAGTCTTTCTGCAAATCACAGGGCTTGCCATCATCCTGTTCCCGGATGGAGAAGTTTTCACCTGGATAGGACTTACAGTTTTCGGTCTTGGAATGGGTGGTGTCGGCGCGCTTGGCCCATTAACCATCACAGAAATGTACGGACTAAAGAACTTTGGCGCCATCATCGGGCTTACGCGTCCTGCAGTGATAATCCCAACCGTTATAGGACCGGTTATGGCCGGCTTCATTTTCGACCATCGAGGGAGTTACGACATGGCATTTGCGATCACCTTGATCCTCCTTTCCATAGCCATGGCTGGGTTCGCACTGGCAAAACCACCGAACTCTGCATACGAGTCCACAAAACCATTATTTAGAGGGACCATTTAACGCGGAAAGGACGTCTCTTAGACGTCCCAGAAAGTCTCACAGTAATTTGCTCAGTATTAATTCACTGAGAGTCCCTACGGGAGCTGTGGTGATCCCGCTGGCGGCTGGATTTCCGTCGCGTTCAAAACGCAAGCGATCATAGAGTAGTAACCCACTGTGGATGTGAGCTCAATGATGCCACTTTCGCCGAACCTGCCTTTTACAGCGTCAAACGCTTCATCCGAGACTCGATGGTCAACAAGTAACTCGCGTGTGAACTCAACAATTTTCGCGTACTCATTTGACAGGCCGGATGTAGGTAGTCGATTGGCGATAATTTCAATCGTTTGTTCATCGACACCGACTTCTCTGGCAATCTCAGCGTGAGCCGCCCATTCATAGTCGCAGTTGAATGCCCGTGCCGTTGTTATTATCGCCAATTCTCGCTCAGCATCAGGTAACTGTGAGCCGAACCTGAGATAGGCGCCGAGATGCGCCGTTCTTTCCGCTACTTCGGGGCTGTGCAGCAGCATAGCAAATGGACCTCGGACTGATCCACGTGAACCCGCTACGGCGTCATACGCTGTTTGCGCATCGACAGGCAAAGAGTCGCGATCCGAAAGTTCAATCAATCTGGCCAATTTAGGCTCCAAACGTGATTTGCCGCGTACACAGACTGACGGGCCTAGAGATTTTCCCAGTCGAGTTGTTTATTTATCTGGCCAGTAAAGAACCTATTACCTGAGGCAAAGCCTCTATCGCCCTCGCCCTTAATCCAGCCTCGTCTAGGCTACCGATTGGGTGCGATATTAAGGCAAATGGGTAGTCCGGAATACCACCCAACTTGGCCATAGCACGTGCCCCAGACTCAAAAGGTTCTGTGCAGATCGCTATGGTAGGAATGCCGCGCTGCTCCAACTGGATCGAATCGTGCACACTGCACGATGAACAGCTTCCTCAGTCTCCGTTCGCCGTGATTACAACATCCACATCGGATGCGATGCTATCCAGCACCTCCGGGGTCGCGGGACGACTGGCGTCACCTTTATTGACTGACACTCTTCCACCGAGTTCAAAGCGTTCAGACAATACATCGTAGATCGCTTCGAGCAGTGGTTCAGCGTTGAGTTTCTGGTTCGCCAGTAGCCCGACCACAGAGCCATCAAGCGTGTCTGGCCGTGCCGCCATCCCGTTATGGACAACAGTCGGTTGGCCCGTCGGGTCAAGGACCCGCATTTTCGGTTGCGTACTCACATTAACCTCCAAGAGTTGGACATAGTCTCGCAGATTTAACCCAAGACAGGTTTGGTTACCACTTTTGCACGTGATCCATGGGTCCAAGTAGGAATAATTTGACTCCACGCACCTCCACCTCCACCCGCGATGACCGTAATCATGGATTCAGGGGAAGTTAAGGCACTCACCATCTGGTCGGAATCGCCCTCTGACCCTGTGACTGGACGACCGGCGGATGCCCACTCGTTGGCCGAACGGCGGGCATGTTCATGCAGGTATTGACCTATCTGTTCCTTCTCCCATCCTGCAGCACGAAAATGTTCAAGGTGCTCAGGGCAAAGGACCAAGAGGACCTCTGTCATGAGCGGCCCCATGGCGAAAAGGGCATCCACAAATGCATCAAGGATCCGTTCGGGAGAATCATCGTGGTGCTGTCCTACTTGAAATGGACCAAGTCCAGGCGCGACAGTAACTGCACTCGTGCCGACGGGTATTCCACGTGTCTCATGGACAGGTACCCATGGCGATAAGGCCTCGTTTTCAGCGATGCACCAAGAATACTTGCCTGGGTGTCCCACGGTCGCTTTATCTAGGTCTCCGGCCCGAGTCCCGAGGACGTTAATAATGATCAACCTGATCGCCCTGCCAATAGATGCATTGGCTCGGTTTCCCGGACCAAACGCTGAAACCCCCGAATTCATGTTGAGTTCCGTGGCTATGGGTCCGTTGACAATCAGTAGTATTGCCGACCCCATCGTGCTTACTGAAATGCCATGAAGACTGAAATCAGGGTCCGTTATTGCGGTTACCGCAGCCGCTAGCACTGGCATATATTCCGGTTTACACCCTGCCATCACGGCATTGATAGCTGTTTTCTCCGCTGTAATCACCACCCCCTTAGTCGGTTCTACTCCGAGAACAGTGTCCGGGGATACGCCAAGGGATTTTACAAACTGAGAGACAAGATCTTCTGTTGGTGGAACTATCGGAAGACCATCGGTCCATCCACGCTCGGCATAGAGTTCCATAGCTTGTTGAGCGGTTTCCACCTCGATCGCCTCAGAAGTTAGTGGCATTTCAGTCAAATACGTCTCCAGTGATTGGTATGAATCGATGCGCCAAGTCCTGTGACGGCAGGGTACGTTGACGGTAAAAGCTGGGCAAGCCATTTGTGGTAGGCAAACGTCGTAACCGAAGACCTAAACGTTTTTCACGAAAACCTGTTGCTCATGTCAGTGGCAAAGTTCACACGGTTCCGGTTAATAACAGTCCTACATTAATAGAAATGAATTTACACCGTCCTGGATTCGCTGGAGGACAAGTCCTCTGAATCCGGAACGTTCTGAGTTTCCAAGGGGGTACAAAATGATTCTGCACAAGGGTTGCCCAAGATGCGGGGGGGACGTCATGGTTGATGCAGACGTGTACGGCACGTTTGTTAAATGCATACAGTGCAGCCGTACAAAGCATATTCAGAAAGAATCTCCAATCGAACATCTCTCGCGCCGGCGATACCCTCGACTGCCTGGCCAAGATCAATCTGTAGCCGTTTAATCTAAAACCGGTATTCCGTTAACTCGTAGAACGCCACACGACTTCTTATTAGCAAACTTGCCATGATCGTCTGCACGCAGGTCTTCAGTGGTGTGCATGACTCATCCAATCCGCTGTCCCTTCTAAACACTGCTTGACCATTGATGACTTAGCACGTTTACTGTCGTCGCGCCCCGCAGGACTGTCTGCCGGGCAATAAAACGGGTCACATATGGGGTTGAGTGCTTTGAAAATTCTCCTCGTCGGTTGTGAGTATGTCGGAACCACGACGATTTCTAGGAAACTCTCTGAATGGAAAGAGTCGGTAATGGGAGAAGGCTTTTCTCTCCTTCACGACCACTCAAAACTACCGCACACATCTGGTCATCCGGACGACACTACATTAGAAGAACAGCAGCAAATTCTCGGGTTAACTCCCAAGTTGAAAGAGATGTACCACCGGTATCACATCTACTACCACGTACATCACTATCGCGGTGCAGACGATATGAGTGTCGGATTCCACATCGAGGAAGCCATATACGGCCCGATGTATCACGGTTATGGCTTGCCTGGATCCCAATACGATCGTGATCTGGTTACTCAGCAAATTGAAACTCGATTAAAGGAAATATCAGCTGATCCGATCGTGATAGTCCATATGACAGCATCCCCTACGGTCCTGGCACGCCGCATGACAGAGCTTAAAAATCATCCTGAACATACGAACAGCCCTGTCACAGAAGCCGACATACCAACAGTTCTCCAAAAGTTTGAAGAAGGTGTGGCTCGTTCAACGATTGGCCCCGTGATCAAGGTAGATACAAGTAACGCGACCCCTGATGAAACCCTTGCAGAGATAGTGGAAGCGCTCCAACCGCATCTGACAGATCATGACCGTGAACGGATCTCAAAGCACAGTTCATAGACAACATTCACTGGTTGGGATTCGCTCGAATAATCCGTTGAGTAATGCGCGTTGTCAGAGAAATACGCTGCAACGTGTTTTCGCGTCCGCTACCAGTCCTAGTCGACCAACTTGTAGAGTTGATCGTGCAATTCGTCCGCCAGTTAAGTTTGGCGACCGTTGTCAGACATATCGCCTGTAACCGCGCGGATGGAGATACATAGTTAATAATGCGACTTAGAGGCATAAGAACTGCACGGATCAGAATTCGCGAAATAGCGTTGTTATCGCTTACGGCGACGGTGGCCTTTAGCCTCGCCTGCTCAGATGGTGGAGATGCAGCGTCAGAGCCTACCGCAACTCCCCAGGTTAAACATGAGACAACACAGACTTCACCCTCCGCACCCGTTGATGCTTTAGATACTCAACTTACTGATCCTGTTGTAATCGTTAAACCAAAGATTGGTGGTGTCAACTTCAACGATGCTAATCTCAGCCACACAATTTCAGGTTTTGCGTTAGATAGTAAGGATGGAATGCCATTACGAGGGGTGGAGATTAAGGAGCGTAAGACCGGCGCTGGAGCAGTGTCTGACAAGTTTGGTTTTTACCGCGTTGAAGGCCTAGAACCCGGTCGTCATGCGCTTGATATATCCGGGTACCGTATCGAACCCATAACAATAGAAATCGATTCTGAAACGTGGACAAGACACGATTTCTCAGTCAACGTCGTCGGAGATATTGCAACGCGTCACGTATTCGATGTCGTGGGGACGGTAACTGACCGAGATTCAGGAATCCCAATCCCCAACGCCGTGATCTCTGCGACTGGAGATGAAGTAACGATCGAATCGTCTGCAGATGGTTCGGGGGCGTATGTAATCTCCGCTGCTCCCATGGGCAGTTACTCGGTATCGGTCACCTCGGAAGGGTACCCGGTCCAATTAGACGTGGTAGACATCAAAAGTGACGTAGCCTTTGAAGTATTCCTCAGGGCAGAGCCCTCGACTATTAGTGGGCACATCTCGGGATCTGGTCCAAATGGATCACGAGTCCCAATCGATTCCAGTGTCCGAGTAATCGATATAGATTCAGACGTGAGCACAGTCCGAGCAGTAGCCACCTCACGAGTCGCCTCTGACGGTGCATACGTCATCAATGGACTGGTACCCGGACGTTATAAGGTTGAAGCCGTTGCCACAGGGTACGAATCGTCCGAGGTTGCAGTCGAATTGTCGGGTGGAAGTGCGAGAGAGCTAAATTTTAGTCTTCCTCTGAACGGCTCCTCTTTGTTGGTAAACCTGACTTCCTCCACATACAACGACATTCCCGTGACGGGAGCCACCGTTCGGATACAAGGTGTCGGAGGGGGAACATCCGAGGGAGTTTCTCTTGAAACCATATCTGACGTTACCGGATTGGCCTCGATCGTCAACATTCCAGCCGGAACATACGACGTTTGGACTCCACAACCAAAGCTCAAATCAGAAACCGATATTGCTGACCTATATCCATTGCACCGAACCGTGACTATTGGTGAATCCGATATTTTGGCACTTCACGCGGATTTACGAGTAATCCCCGGAGATGTACATGGGTTTATCTATGGGGGAGACAAAGCCGGACAGACTCGTATAGGCACGCTATTGCGTACGGTATCTCAATCCCCCGGTGATGATAGTCACACGCCGTTTGGCTATCTGCCGAACGAGCTTACAGAAGCAACGATCGAGGTCACATCGGCTCAGTTTGGGGACCAAACTTTCTACCCAGAGAATAATTCCACCATATCTGATGGATTTGGTAACTATGTACTTTCTCTACCTCCAGGTAATTACGATATTGCGGTGAGCAGTAATGGGTACGTTACACACAAAACGACATTGGACGTCACCTCCGCATCAATATCCAATGACATCCAGTTACAGCGGGCTGCAACTGCGTTGGTAGGACGTGTAACTGGGACTGCCATTCAAGATTTGACTCATCTTACAGACGCAGATTTTGTCATATCCGGGGCCAACGTATTACTACGGAAAGGCGACGCGTCTTGGGCCAGTCAAACAGATTCCAGAGGAGTATTTTCGTTTGAGGATCTACCATTACTCGTCGTGGATGGATCTACTACCGAAACGGAATATCAATTAGAAATCTCCCATCCCGATTATCTGCCCCTAACTGAGGAAGTATTCCTGTCGAATGCTGAAGGTGCAGTCACTATAGATAGAAAAATGCCTCAGCTAGCGGCAGCCGCATTTCTAAACATTTCGATCTCTGTAACCGACAAAGATGGGTGGACGACAGCGGGCGTAGGAACATTGGAAAGTCTGCAGAACCTCCGGACAATGGACGTTTATGACGCACGTTTCAGCCTGAATTCAGAGACAGTCGAAATACCAAACACTCTGTCCATACGGGCCCGACCTGGCCAATACCGCGCCCGCGTTTGCCCCGACGTAATAGGGTTGCCAAGGTGTTTCGATCACTTCTGGAATAGTGTCGGTGGAGATGTTGACACACTAAATCTTTCGTTCAATTGCGGGGATTCCGACCGGATCGTCAAATGCAGCTTAGATGGCGGGATCGCAGCAACGTCGGCTGGCCACGTACAGTCAACGGGTTTCATTTACAGTGCCGCTACCGGATTACCAGTACCCGACGCAAAAGTATCCATTGAGTTTCCCGTACTCACCCAATATTGCGCCGACACATGCACAGGTTTCGTTCGCGAGTTCGAGGCTGTTGGACCATCCGGTCCCAATGGTCGATATCAGATGGAATTCGAAATACCTGCAAGTAACGGTGGGGCTGATCTAACCCAATGGTCGTGGCAAGGTGAAGACCGGTACTTCACCGTTACAGCACCAGGTTATGAGACCCTCACGAACACCGGTTCCGAGGAAAACATCCGAATCTTCGACGGCCCCCAGAGTTTCCATCTCGTCCCCGCTAACAAGTTGAATGTGCAGATCGTTGGTTCCACAGATGAAGCGACGCCTATAACAGGATTACGGCCCGACCTTGGCTTGCCCGTGGTTCAAGCCAAGGTCACGTTGCTGCCTACTGGTGCAGATCTTCACACTGACGCTAATGGGTTAGTTTCGTTCAACATACCGACAGGGGTTACCACCGTACGAGTGGATGCGCCTGGTCATTATCCTTACCTTACAAGTCTCCAGATACCCACGTCATCTGATGGAGAACCGATGCAGGTATTAAAAACAATGCAATTGGAACGAATACCTCCTCCAAAGATCGAACCTGAGACTTTCCAGATAGTAAATACATCAGACGGCCGACCCTTTAAGGGCTATGTAATACACGGGCTCTCTGCTCCGGCTACAAATACCACCTGGATGGTAAGTGTTGATAGGAGCGCTGCCAAAAACCTCCGGGACAATTTCATTGATCCAGTTGAATCTGTGAACCTGGTTACAAATGTGCTCGAGTCTTGCCCAAATTCTTATGGATCCGCCGAGGGACTTGGCACCCTGCACTTATCTGGCAAGCTTTTGTCTGGCAGTCCTAACGGAGTTGGCACCTGGGGTGGAGAATTCGATGCATCAGAACTGCCCTGTGGGACATTGGGTTGGAGAATCGAAGCGCGTACCTCTAGATCCCTTACGACACACGGTGCTGATTGGCCAATATGGCCGTCAGAGCAACGTTACCCTCTTTCACTATTAACTGGCCTTTCGCAATTGGATTCAGTTCCTTCCACTGATCCTGTCAGGAGTCCATATGGTGCGGACATGAAGATGTCGGCCACTCCAGGAAGTCTATTGATCGATCGAAATGGCGAGTACCTCAAATATCAGATACCCAATATCGTCGTAGATACGAGCATCGGATCGCCAATCCAAGACGGATTAATCGAGGACCTTTCAGAGGGTGGACCTGCGGTCATTTCTGAACAAACCGTCACAGTAAATGCAGTTCTAGATGGCCAATCGGGCCTTTTAGACATACGCGTCAATTCTGAAGAGTCCGGTCCTTACTCTCTTGCTGCGGATAATCTGTTTAGCCTGAAGAGCAGAGTCTCTCCATCCACATCGAATCAGGAGAGTTGGATGGAAATGATAGAGACGACAGAAAGTAGTACGCGCTCAAACTCTGTGGAGGTTTCACATTTACCTGCTCCTCTTCGGTCCGTATTGACAGACTTGGGGCTTACCAACATTGACGGAACCGTCACGACCAATATGACAGTGGATGGTTCCTGGGAATTGTCTCCATCACCTGCAACTTTGGATGAGTCACCTATCTACGGGGAGCGAAGAGTGGTTTCAGGGGCTCATTTCGAAACGGTTTCAACTAATCAGTTCGAGTACCACACACATGTGATGAGCCATCTCACGGTCGATGGCCATGTTGCCGCAAATTCCACCACGAAATTTGCCGAACAGACCGGTAGTGGAGACTTACGCGAAGTGGAAGCCATTACCTCAGGGCCGATAACTATGACCAGAAAACTGTGGTCCCTCTGGCAGGACACACAAAGTTCAACAGAGTATCAATTCTTTGACCGCATGTTCGGTGACTCTGATTTGGGCGATACGACAAGCATCGAAGGTGATACCACATGGGAACCTGGTTTCCCTACACCGTTCGTTTCCTCCCCAGGGCCCCAGACAAGTGGAATCGTCGCCATGGGTGGCAGTCCAAGGTCCGGACTTTCTGCAGCCAGAAGCCACGACGGTAGACTATTCCTAGCGTCCACACATTTGGATACTGAACACACCCATCCAGCCACCTCAAGGCTGTCGTTCATGGAGGCAGCCCCGAGCTCAGTCAACTGGTCCCAACCTTCCCCTCTAGAGTTCGTTTCGGGGGGAGTGGTGACCGACACATCTATGATCGTAGAGCCCGGGGGTGATTTGCTTTTGGTATGGTCCGAAATACCTAACCCGAGCGAAGACGCTAGCGCATTTGTTTACCAAGCCACAAAAACAGAACTACGCTATTCGCGGTTGGAGACAGATAAAGGGACATGGTCAGACCCCAAATACGTTACCGCAGATAACCGTGCGGACTTCGCTCCTGTCCTCTCCTCTGACGGAGAAGGTCGAATCGTAGTCGCTTGGGCAAGAGATATGGACGGGAATGTCTTAACCGCAGATGACATCGTGATATTTACATCCGATTGGGTCTCAAATGGATGGACACCAGCTCAACCGGTAATTTCAGCGCCAGGCGCTATCTCTGAGCTGTCGTTATCACTCGCAAACGGCTCAGCAGTAATCGGAGTAGTTACAAATTCTCCAGATCTAGGAAAAGCTATCCGATTGAGCTTCAACAGTCTTGGACGATGGAGCCCCGCCAACGTGATTGGAATCGATCGTAGCGATTTATCGGATGTGAGCGTGATAATGCAATCTACGGGAGTTGGGCTTGTTGTCTGGAACGAAGGTTCAAATGCCAATGTATCCAGGTTGGTGAGTGTGGAAGCCACATCAGCAGGAATACGAGGTGAAACAGTCGTCGCAGATGATGTCACCGGACTAGTAGATCTATCTCTAACAGCAACAGACCAGTCAATTTATCTGACCTGGATCTCTGACGATGGATCCCATATCAACTACGGCAAACGAGAGGTTGGACAATGGGCCTCACCTATCTCGACCAAAATCGAGCATGGAATTTCTAATAGATTGATTACATTGGCCGAGGGAGATTACAGACGTTTGCTCACGTTTCATCAAGCCACCGTGGATAAACAACCGGCAGTGATGTTTATCCCCATACAGATCGACTAAAGCTATGGCCGAGGTTCGAACAATGGGAGCATACGAAAGTAAATTTCAATTAAGTCTGCGATGTTCACGGCTACCCCATCACACCAAGGGTTAGATTGCTATGGATTTCCTTAGGTCCTTAGTAGTCCCCAGAATCCCCGTAACGCCAAAGCCTCCATACGTGGTGACCTAGTCCCAGTCCATTTGCAAGTAACGCAGCTCCACCCACTGACCATCGAATACCGTTTGTAGTCGGTAGTCGAAGCTCACCACCCGGGATGTGGCCGTAAAGCTCGATTAGTTCAGCAACACCTCTGTCAAACCCGTAGTCGTAACCAACCCATCCCCCAACAAACGCCCCGATTCCAATGAGAGAGATGGCAATTAGCCTTGTGCGCCATTCCGCTTCCAACTTGAACCAAGCAACAGATGTAGCGAAAGTCACAACCAGTGCCATCGTGTTAATTACGGTAAACGTTTGAAATGTCAGGCCAGAAAGAGGTGGAACAGATACCGACCAGAAGAGGTAACCTACGAGCCCCAACATCAGGGACGCGAGCAAACCCATTATCGACCGACCGATCGTTGTAATCAGGAACATGTCCAAAGAGGCCATGGGTTGATATGTTCTCCAGCCCGAACGACTTTTTAGTCAACGTAAAACGACATGGTGTAAAGACCAGGCAGCTATGAAGTAGGGTGCTCGAATAATCGCTAGGGACAGAATTCAGTGGCAATGTAGTCCCACTAGTATCCGTGACATCGATTCTAACGGTGAATTAGGGAATTACGACTCGAAACACTTGTTAAAATTGTAGTTATGGGTACGACGCAACAGAGAATGAGCAATCCCCACCCAACGGACCCTGCCATCACTCAAACTCATTTATTATCGCCTGTTGCTCTGCCGATTTATCAAAGTACCCTTGCGCTTCGTACACTTCGACTAGTCGACGATGTGAGTCGAGCGCATAACTTGATTTCGGATCACGTTGTATCGCTGTCTGGTAGGCAACCTCAGCCATATCAATTGTTCCAAGATTTTCGAGTGCAACTCCGCGCAGGTACCATGCACGAGGATTCGGTTTAGTCGCACTTTCCATAGATATCGCTTTATCGATATACGTAAGACCCAAGGAATCATCTCCAATAGCTATGAGCCCCTGACCGGTGGTCGTTTGAACATTGGCAAATGAAGGTTGTGCTCGTGCAATACCCATATACGTATCACGGGCGTGGTCGATAAATTCGTCCTGACCTAATCCGACCAATCTAGACTGTGCCTGGCCAATCCGTGCCTGCGTGTTAAACGCATTCGGATTTCGATCTGCATACCGTTGGGCTGCTGCAAGTGCGGAACGCCAACCGAATATAGCAACCTCTGCATTCCCGGCGGATTCCTCCTTGCTCGCCGCCTTCCTAAACAAATCATTAACCGCGAGGTGGTATGCCTCTACGCTCGGATTCAAATCAACGGCTCTCTCGTATTTAGCCAGTGCCTCGTCAGGCATGCCATCTTGAATAAGCTCAAATCCTTGCCTCGCAGATGCACTTGCCTGAATCGGTCTGACATCCTTGTAATACATCAAACCTATAGCCGAAATACTGATCCCGACGGCCACTACCAGGTATATGTATGAATGGGAATTAACTCGGAAATTTCGTAACGTGTTTTTTCGATGACGATATAAGGATTTACCTCCACCTTTTGTGACCGTTCCTCGTGTTATTTCCAGTACTGCTATCAAAAGCCCTAAAAGTATCCAGAAAGGTACTAGGTCGCCTACGCGGGCAACGCCTGCCATTTGTTCCACACCACGTCCAGCAAGTGCCGCCAACAGTCCAACTATCACCGCAGATGCGCTCATATCCCCACCACCACCACTGACCTGTAGGGTGTTGAGTACTTTGAAACTTGCGTACAGAGCCAGCAGGAAGACGATAATCAGCAGGGTAAATCCGAGTAATCCCAACTCAATCAGGATATGAAACGGGTAATTGTGAGCCTGTTGGGCGATCGTCCCGGTCTCATCTATCGCTACTCCCAGGGGATAGGCATATGCGAACATTTCAGGGCCGTATCCCAAAAGTGACCACACGAGGAATGTTTGTGTCGATCCGTATGTAGACCATGGCCTATCTACCACAACATTGAGCACGGACTCCCAAATTATTCCCCGCCCGCCAATTGACTGGGCCGTCGGTTGATCGAAGGCAAAAACTTCTCCGATGTCCGCCAGGCCTCGACTTCCTTCTTCTTGTTCGTAAACAGGACTTTGGGTAATGATGAATGCGATCACAACCCCACCAAGAACGATCGATACACCTCGAACCAAACAACGGCGATCCGTCCAAATTAGTCCGGCCACTACAAACACCAATACTCCGACCGCATAACCTATCCAGGGGCCTCGACTACCGGTGTACCAGAGGACTGTTAATTGGACTCCAAGTAAGAGTGCGCCAGCCAAAAGCCAAAAGGACTTAGGACCGGGAAGTCGGAACGCAGTGAATACTGGTGTCAGTAGCGCAGTCATCACGAGAAATGATCCAAAATGAATTGGATTGCCAAACGAAGCGAACACCCGACTCCCACCTCGGGCACCTGGCCCCAAGGGATCCCAACCGAAATGCTGAACGAGTCCGTATAGACCAGCAGCTACGCCAACACCAACATACGCGAAGAACACACGCTTCACTTGCTGTTCGCTTCTAATACGCAGCGCCACAGCGAGAAATATTACGAGCAGGGCGAGAAAAGAATAAAGGTCGTATCCAAGATCAGTAGGGTCACGCCCCCATAGGCTGACCGATTTTACAGGTGATGAAAGGGTAGAAAGAACCGAGGTAATCCCGAGAATAGTTACAGCCGCGACCGCCCATCTCTCCGGTCGTCGACCAAGCCAAAACCGCACATCACTAATCCAAGGGTAACCGACCGTTCCAGGGTAAATGGCACGTTCCCAAGCCCATGAAGTCACGATCACGAGCGCCACTGCATGAAGTACGAAGTACTTGGGATCGTTATAAAAAGACAGCCAACCACGAGGGTTGAATACCAGTGGCACAGCAACCAGACCCACTAACCAAGCGGCCTCAATTATCCACTCAGTCCACATTCGGTTGGATGGAGAGGATCTATCCGTCCGGGAACGGCGCCGTGGCATAAGTGCACTAGCCTCCCTGGTATTAGGCTCGATGTTGGCTCGTAGGGACCGAATCTATTGGATCTGGACCGAATTATATGAAGATGCCTGCCCTTCTAGGCAAGAATTCTGGAGGACACCCTGGGATCGAAGATATCAAAAGTATGCAGCCCGCAGGAGCAAAAGTGTTTATCCATCGAATCCGATCATCAAGGCATGAAAACAGGTGATACACACTATACGCGGAGTGTGTGTATCACCTGTGCTATTCGGCCACTGCGGTAGTCTGATCGACTATGCCAACAATAATGTCTGATGATTCTCTCAGTGTGGCCAAAGCTTCGACAATAGCATCTTGGGCAGCCGTGACGTTCTGGAACACGATTGCGTCAAGTGAGTCGTTGACCTGGCGACCTGCCGTTTTCAAGTTCTCTGTGACACTCAAGAGAGTGGCATGGAGTTCCATTTGACTTTTCGTCGGAACCAATTCTTCAGCACGTGAAGCGTACCTTGCGAATCCTTCTGAGGTTTGCCTGATATCGCTCACCCAGATAGGGCTCTCAGAATTAGGGGTACGCATGAGTTGAATGACTCGAGCCAGGTCACTGCCTGCACGGGTTGCGAGTTCGTTCGCTTGTTGCCTGTATATCTCTTCAGGTGCAACCACCGGTGTAGCGGTGGACTGCACCTCAGGTGTTGCAGTTGCAAATCCTGAGCCATCGAAGGCCACTTCCTGAAAAGTATCTGGGGCATCTGACAAGGACGTCCCAAGTAATACCATAGCGACGCCTACCAAGACAGAACTCGACCCTCCTATAAGGGCGTTGCCCTTAGGGCCAGTGGTAACTGACACCACGTAAGCAAGCCATGCCAGTCCTCCCAGCGCGGCAACCGCACCAAGGGCGATCATCAGGGTTTCCAAAATCACTCTTCCCTAAGGCGTAATGCTTGTTTCAACCATAACCACAGTTTTTGTTTTTACACGGCCGTTCCCTGTCGGAGGGACCGCTTTAATAACATTATGAAATGTTCCACCATATTTGCGTCCCGAAAAACCAACGTAAAAGGGTGGGAATACATTTACCCGTAGGAACTTTGCGTTTGGTATTAACACACCCATCCAGTCGCCGACACAGGCTTTCAGTCGAAAAAGTCTAGATCTTCGTCGCGCAGATACTGTTTCGTGACCTCAGGAATTAGCGTTACACCAAGACCGGGTGTGTCCCATACATCGATAAAACTATCCTTAACGATTGGGTTAGGCAAACCTTCTACGATGTCATACCACCAGTCTGGATCTCCGATACAGTACTCAAATGCGATGTAGTTCTTGGGCAGGGTCGCCGCCACCTGTACTTGTGCCGCAAGACCTATAAGACCATCAAAAGTACCGTGTGGTGCGATAGATATGCCGTGCATATCTGCGTACTCAGATATCCACTTCAGTTCCGCTAGACCTCCAACATCGGCAAGGTCAGGCCCAATCACGTTGACGGCTCTTTTCTCAATAAGCCCCATGAAGTTCTGTCGTAGATATATTTGTTCGCCAGTGTGGATTGGGGTTGTCGTGTATGGAGTCACTTCACGATACAGGTCGGCCAATACATAGGGCGTGTAGTCACCCGTGATCATATCCTCGAGCCACATCACGTTAAGGTCTTCGACAGATCGCGCTAACTTCAGAGCGTCAGTTGGGCCAAAACCGGGGCCACAATCCAGGGCCAATCCGACCTCATCACCCAACACATCCTTCATCGCCTCGATACAGGCAATCGTATGCTTCATTCCCCGTTCCGTAATAAGACCTTTGTTTCTATCTCGACCAGACTCATTCACCTCTCCATAGAAATAGTCGGGAACGTCTCGAACCATCTGTCCATGGAATGAAATAGCCTGTTTGATAATGGAAAATCCTTCGGGCCTGGCTTTCATCCAGCGCATCTCTTCCGCGTAGTCCTCGGGCTGAGAATCCGACATCGAGCGGCGTACGCTGCCGTTATAAGTTCGCACCCTATCCCTGACTTTTCCACCTAAAAGTTTGTAAACGGGTACTCCTGCGGCTTTGCCTGCGATATCCCAAAGTGCCATCTCAATGGAGCTCACCCCAGCTCCCCAGGGTTTGAATGCACCTAAGGGTCGGATTTTTTGCATCACTCGTTCAACGTCAGTAGGATCCAAACCGACGATCATGTCTTTGTAATACAGGAACAGCCATTTCATATCCTGTTTAGCCGGTTCTGCCTGACCTATCCCGTCAATGCCCTCGTCAGTTGTAATTCTCACTACGGGGTTCCGGCCAATAATGGCACATTTGAGGTCCGTGATCTTCATGCGGATTTCTTACCTGTTGGCTGACTAGTGCGACTGTGTGGATACCGAAATCCACAGCCGGATACGGTTACCTAATTGGATACTATCTAGTGCTAGTGCCTGAAACTGGCCCCCACCCCAACCTTTCCCGTGTCAAAAAAGTTAGGTCACAGTGACACAGACTGGCTTGGCACCGTTTACGCAGTAACCGAGTTTGTTCCACCGCGTCTCCAACGGTTGGATATTCCCGGAATCGTCGGCTGCACGCGCCAGGATCGTATAGTGCCCTGCTGATGGAGGTGTCCAGTCTACGTGCCACTGTTGCCACGAGTAGCCCAGCGCGCTTTCATCAAGATGGGCGTCCTGCCAGGTATCGCCACCATCAAGGCTCACGTCGACGCGTCGTATAGGTCCATCTCCTGACCACGCCATCCCACTTATCGCGATAGGGTTACCTGTAGGAAGTGAGGTCCCGTGCTCGGGCCAGTTAACAAATGATTTGACTTCGATCCGGGAGATTTGTTGATCAATCCCGGCCTGGTCTTCCATGACATAGCGTTCGGTTTGGAAAAACCCAACAAAAGGCTTTTCAAGAACCCGTATACGTGTCAACCATTTGACCGATGCCATTCCATACCAACGGGGCACGATTAGACGCACGGGGAACCCGTGGTCCGGTGTCAGTATTTCACCGCTCATTTCGTATACAAGCATCGTGTCTGGATGAAGAGCGACCTGGAGAGGCAGGCTTCGTTGATATGGGACCACGTCTCGTCCCGGTGCAGGCTCTCCGCTGTCTGCTCCTTCGAACAGGACTTCAACAGCATCTGGACTAATACCGGCCTGTTGCAAAAATGGCTTAAGTGGTGCGCCCGCCCATATCGCGTTGGACAGAGCTCCATCTTCAAATGGGTTCCCGGGGATACCCGAACCGAGATCAGACCGGTTGTTTCCGGCACACTCCAGAAGGGAAGGAAGCGTTCTCTTTGGAAGGCGCAACAATTCCGAGTAGGTGACCTCTACAGGGTTAGCCACAGAACCATCAATTGATAGCGACCAATGTTGTGGGTCAATCGTAGGCACAGTGTAGTGGTTCCGGACATAAAAAAGAGGGGTTGGAGTGAGCCAACTTCGCAAAGCCGCCGGTGGGGTTTCGCCAACAACCGGTTTTGTATCGATGGGAATCAATTCTGTATCGCCTGGCCGGGTACAGGCGGGATCTTCAGCGACGGTTATCAACCCGGCATCGGTACAAGTACAGGACATCATGGAAGCCTCCTGAACGGTGTATGTGGTATGTGATTTACGATAGTCTAGCTTCTGGACCAACCTGCAGGGAACGACTCGTTAGTTAATCCTGTACTCGCATTGGGAAACAGTTCTATCTTGAAGAACCTGGACCCGGTGACTACGACAGATCTAAATCCAAACCCAATTCTGATGACACCATCCCAAACCATTCAATCACTTCAGAGTGGTATGGGATGCCCTCAAGTCGACGTTTATTGGTTTCTTCAAACTCGGCCAGCCCAGGATAAAAGACCCGATCGTGGCCGGGAGCCGGTTTAGTGTTCGCCAATCCTTCTAGGAACTCATCCATATCGTCTTTAAATTTTTCTGTGTCCATAAACGCATCGATCTTCCATGCCTGGAAATAGTGCGCCGTTTTCTGGTTAATAAAGCCCGGTCCCGCACCAGATAACTGGCCGGTCATCACATCGACGACGGCAGCAAACGCGTAGCCCTTATGCGATCCGTTTTCACGTGTCCCACCAAATGGCAGCATGAAATATTCGTCTGGAATCCCATCGGTTTCCTGCCCAATAATTGTGCCGTCCGGTCCCGATACCCAGTTAGGGATTAAACCAGCGCCAACCCGGCGCGCTAAACGGACTTTGTTTCCAGCGACCTGGGTAGTAGCCACGTCAAATAGAAATGGAGGCATTTCCCGCGCCGGGGCAGCGTAAGCAATGGGATTCGTCCCGAATCTGGGCTCCGCACCAAATGTTGGAACAGCCTGAACCCCTCCACTGCCCGTCATAGCCATTCCGATCATGTCGTTTTCGGCAGCCATCGCAGCGTGATACCCCGCACCAGCTAGGTGCCCCGAGTTAGTCACAGCCACCGCCCCCTGCCCGTACTTTTCCGCCTTCTCCATTGCTAATTGCATCGCCTTGGGACCGATCTGAGCACCGAGCCCGCGATCCGCATCCCACGTCGCTGTAGTGTTGGATTCTCTGACCGTCTTTATGTTGGGAGAGGGATTAAGCGCACCAGTACCGTAGGCTGCCACGTAAGACCGGAGCATATTCGACACACCGTGCGTTTCCACTCCTCTAAGGTCGTTCATAATCAAAACGTCGGTCGATAGGCGTGCGTCTTCTTTGCTAAGACCCATACTCAGGAAGATGGCGTTCGTAGCCTCTCGGATTTTGTCCTCAAAGACGTAAACCCGGTCAGCCTCCGGAACCTTGAAACGTTCGAGCATACTCATCCCCGACTTTGTTATTTGTAATTCCTAGCAACACATCAATCATTTTCTTGATGTGACTAGCCAAATGTTATCGCCTAAACGCTAAGTAGGGTTGATCCCCCTTCGTCCCATCGGTGCAGTCAACGCAAGAATAGTTCCCACAGCTCCAACGATCGCAACAAATAAGACGACCGCATCAAAATCCCATTTAGTGTTTAGGGCCCCGGCAAGGATCGGAGCGATAGCTCCGACCAAAGAGCCGCCTGCAAACAAAACTGCAATAGACGTGCCTTCGGAACCTTGCTCGGTAGAATCCATAGCAGCGGCTACGATCACAGGCATGATCGAGAACAGGAATACACCGAGCAGAACCATCGTAACGGTTAGACTCCAACCTTCATTGGCGACCAGGAACAGAAGCACCAGCCCCGTGATTGATGCCATGGAGAACGCAATAACAGGTCGACGTCCGAATCGATCGGAAAGCATACCTAGCAAGGGAGTTGAGACGATGCCTGCTAGCGTAAGTAAAGAAACGTGAATCCCAATGGCAAGATCACTGTAATCCAAGACATCAGACATATAGATGACGAGAAATAACTGGATCGAGTTGTGCGCCGCTCCGCGTAAAGCGTGCATCAGTGCCATGGCCAAAACCGCAGGATTACCAATCAGACGAGCGGCGGACCCCATATAGGAATTTAAAGAAACAGTTTTACCATCAGGTGCAGATTTACCCTTGAAGCGGGTGACGATTACCAGAATAGTTACCACGGACGGTATCACGAGTAGAAAAGCAACGGTCCTCCATCCCAATCCAGCCCACTCAAGTCCTAGATAACTAATACCTCCCAGCAACAAACCGATAGTGGCTGGGGCCGTGGTATTTCCGACCTGTGCTCCCGTGGAGTGCGCCGCCATGGCGACTCCACGTTTTTCGGGGTACCGGATCGCCAATTCAGAAAAAGCGGGGGCATGCCAAAGTGAGGTACCGGTTCCCAGAACCATCAACGCAAGGACCGTCAACCAGTACCAGGAAGACATACCTATTAAAAGATAGCCTAAAGCCACAAACGACATGCTTACGGCCAACAACATAGGAACCCGGTGACGGTACATATCCGTGAGAATGCCAGCCGGAACATTCGCTAGACCCATGGAAGCGTCACGCGCTGCGAACATTCCTCCGATAGCCACGTCAGAAAGAGCTAGTGTCGCTTTAATCTCAGGAACAAGGATCAGTATGGCACCCTGGCCGAAGTGTTTAATACCGTGACCAGCTGAAAGCCCGTACATAAGAGCAGAGCCTTCTCTTGGTTGCACGGCTACATCGGATGGGTCCGAATTCTCGTTTCGGTCTGAAGGATCAGAAGTTTCTTCTGTGGACAAGGTTCCCCGATTCAATATTTGGATTGGGCCATTCCAACCC
Source organism: Dehalococcoidia bacterium (assembly GCA_046583495.1). Lineage (GTDB taxonomy): Bacteria > Chloroflexota > Dehalococcoidia > Lucifugimonadales > Lucifugimonadaceae. Next base: position 64,390 of record JAYGCF010000029.1, on the reverse strand, counting down.
CGTGTGGTTTAAGGCAGCGAATTAACTACCGGTAAAGTGAGGCATTACCTCACTTGAGAATAACTCCAACTGTTCAATCAACACGGACTGGGGAGTGCCGATTACACTGCCGACATTGACGAACTCAAGGCCAGGATATAAATGCTGCAGAGCCTCAAGTTTCTCGATGATCAACTCGGGCGGCCCGCACAACCATTGTCCCGACTTCACCGCATCTTCGATAGTAGGCAATCCTGCGGATGGGGCCCTTTTCGGATCACCCAGCGCCTCGACCTTTTCTGTTCCCAATGCACCCATGAGAGTCAAAGGGCCGAACATTTTCATGTTCTCCTCGAAGTACCTGCTCGCTTCGGCCATCGCTCGTTTTTCTGTATCGGCGATATACACAGAGACACCTACAATTAAATCGGTCCCCAGTTCTGTGTCTCTGCCTCCCCGCGCTAGCGCGTCTCTCCATCCCTGCACTACTGGGCTCGGGGCCCCTCCTGAAGCGGCCCCACCACCAACGAGTCCCTTGATTCCATGCTTAACCATAAAGTCGAGCCCGCGTGCGGATCCGCTTTGGATCGGTTGATAACAATCCACAGGTCGATTGAGTGGCCTTGGTACGAGCGTCACCTCTTCAAGCGGGTAACCTCGATATTCCACATCTGCCGGGATGTCGTAATAAGTTCCGTGGTGTGAAAATTTTTCCTCGTTGAAGGCTTTGAACATAATGTCCACTTGTTCTTCAAACAGATCTCGGTTGGCGTCTTTATCTCGCAGAGGCGCTCCGAACGATTCGACCTCGCGAGTGTGATATCCCCTTCCTATGCCGAAGGTTACTCGCCCACCCGTCAGCACGTCCGCCATAGCGTAGTCCTCTGCTAGACGAATTGGATGCCACATAGGTGAAACGTTGAAGCCACATCCGAACCGTATATTTTTGGTTATACCAGCGAGGTGCGTCGCCAACATCAGGATATTGGGGATAGCCTCATAACCCTCGTGCTGGAAGTGGTGCTCAGCCATCCAGAAAGTGTCATATCCAGTACGATCCATGACCTTGGCTATCGCTTCCGCCTTGTCATAAGCAGTGACCAGTTGTTCGTTCGTGTACTTGCGGTCATTAGCTGCTGTGGCTGCAAAACCAATATCTTCAAAATCGATGTGGCCCGCGTACAGTGTCCCGAACTTTTTGATCATTTATTTCAGTTTTCCTCCGCTGGTCGGACTCACACCATATTGTGTTGCACAAGTTACGGGAGCGATATTAACCGTTACTCGACCCTCGAGCGAAACGACCCGGTTTATACCACCCAGATCGCTCTGGGGTGTGTTGATAATTAAACCACCACAAATAATGCTTGTATGAGCCTACACTCATGCCATGCACGACACAGGTCAAATACCGACCTAATTCAATCTCAGGCACTGGAGTGAGTGAAGTTGAAGATCCTGATAACCGGAATCGGTGGAACAATCGGCAGCGTTATCGCAGATGCACTGTCAACCCGTCACGAAATCACGGGCATAGACATCCGCCCGGTTAATCGCGCCGGCGTTTCGGTCGCCGACCTTACCGATATCGACGCCATTTCACCATTTTTTGAAGGCGTAGACGCCGTGGTACATCTAGCTGCGGAACGACGCCACACCCCAGATATCGGCTGGGACCTTCTTCTTCCTACAAACGTCATAGCCACGGCCAATGTCTACGACGCTGCACACGCGGCAGGAGTACGGCGTTTCGTATTTGCAAGTTCCATGCACGTCGCAGGAAACTACGAATCAGATGACCCTTGGGCTTCCATCGCTGCAGGCCGTTATGACGGTTTAGACCCAGATAGCGTCCCTCTGGTCACTGCCGATATGCCAGCGCGTCCGGATGGAAGATACGCCGCGACAAAACAACTGGGCGAGTCGCTAGGCCGTTACTACTCAGATTGCGAAGGAATGGAAGTTATTTGCGTGCGACTTGGGACCGTCGCCGATAGCGATTCTATTGGTGATGACCCACGCGGCTACGTGAGTTGGTTCAGTCATCGCGATCTCGCCGAATTCTTCGCTGCGTGCGTAGAAAAGCCAGGAATTCGATTTGAGATCGTTTACGGTGCCTCTGCCAACAAATGGAAAATCTACGACACACCTTCGAGCTGGAAGGTGCTCGGATTTACTCCCTCCGACAATGCGGAACATCACCGTGGTTAGGTCTACGCAACCCTCAATTTATGATGTCGAACGACTTGAATGCTGAAAGAATTTCGCCTTCAATATCACGGAATCGGTCACTAGAGCTTCCGTAAGATGCGCCGAATCCGAAGTCTTCCTCGTGTAGATAAGAAAGGTGCATCCATCTGATATCACCTTCAGCCTCAGTGAACTGAATAAGCCGCGCTTCCAATCCAGAATCCGTTGTATATGGTTCATTTGAAAGAACGGTGTACTGGCCCGATACACCAAGATCAATTTCAAATCGCCGAGCGTACGAGTTTGTGTCGGGGCTAACCCCTTCCAATTCGCCTACATAAGCTGAATCTACATCGAGATCTTCCTCGACTATAAAGAGTGCTTCTCCGCCTGACGCCTTAAAGGCTTCCATTCCTAATTCCGTGCGCGGTGATGCTTTAAGCGCCGATGGCAACACCATCTTGAACGGGTTAATCGTGCTCAGATAAGTCTGAACACCTGTCCCCGTAGATTCATGGGATGAAGGAGGAATATGAACTGCTATACGCCTGCCGTGATTAAAAAACCGCGCTTCGACGATTTGAGGCAATGGTCGATCGTTCAACGTTAGCAGGCCACCGAAATTCTCTGGATGCGCCGTTCCTTCCAGCCTAATCATGCGAACGAGAAAATCATCATACCCCGCGTAAATATCCACACCAGCGGCCGCAGCTACTCCTGGTATCGTTCCAGTTATGTGAAAAACTTTCTCACCGTCAAAATCTTCGACTGTCAACTCCGCCGAAGAAACTTCAAGCTGGTCAACAACAGCCGCATCTACAGTAAGACTAGGAGATGCAGATTTCGCATCACTGGTAGTCCATTCACCACTATTCGGGTCCCGTCTGTATTTCACGCCGCTCACAACACGATTTTCTGAACTGGTTGACCCTGTAATTGAACCTGTAATCACCTCATTGCTGGTGAGAATAATATTAGAGTCCGGAGCCGACCTCGCAGCGTCGATAGTACTGATTAGTGACTGTCCTACCACCTCTGTCTCGTCCGTTACCGTAAGCCGTGCCTGGACCTGCCAGGTTCGAGCGGAATCCATAGATTTTGAAATCGCAGGCAGGACCTCGGCAGGATCTGTCGAAATGTTGGACGGGATCAAAATCCCGTCATCTACAGACGGTGATGTTGAGATCTCATCATCACCGCATGCGGATATAAGAAAAACCGCCGCTACCAGTAAGACCGAAACGAATGTTGAAATTTGCAACCGTCGACCTCCATCGCCAATAACCTCGGGTACCGAGCAGTTCGGATGTTGAGTATTCTCTGGATTCTCAGCCCCCTGGTCCCCCATTTAACGTGCCTCTCTGTTTTGAAGCGGCGTTGATCAATAGCCAGATGTAACGTACCGGGGTAAAGGAAAGTAGCAGGTTGATAGACGATTCACGAAGTTATTCCGTCGACCAAAGATAACCTGTGACTCAGGTGAGGTTCTGACCGAGAGAATCAACTCACTGGAACTAGGTCTATCTCTGGAACTTTGGATATAATCCCGCGCTCCGCCGCCATGCCAAACAGCTTTTCGAGAGCTTGGCGCCCCTCTTCGCCCATATCTACTGTGTCCTGATTCACATACATCCGAACAAACTTACGAGCGTCCTCTTTCTCAATACCTCGACCATACTGCAATGCGTAGTCGAGTGCATCGTCCTCGTTGGTTCGGGCGAATACGATAGCGTCATGTAGCCCTTTGGCGACGGCAGACTGTTCGGTTTCATCCATACGGCGATGGACACAGTCAAGACCGAGAGGAATAGGGAGGTTGGTCGCCGTGAACCACTCGACTCCCAGGTCGAGAACTTTGTGGTATCCCTGCCTTTCGTAAAGAATCTGACCTTCGTGTAGAAGGATACCCGCATCAACCGTTCCGTCATCGACGGCTCCCCCAACTGCGTCAAAGTCCAGAAAAACGGGTGTGAACGGAACGTCCACAAATATCTGCAATAGAAGGTAGGAAGTTGTGAATTCGCCTGGTACACCAATCTTTTTGCCAGCTAAGTCAGCCGGGGACATTTCGGACCTGGATACGATAACGGGCCCGTAGTTACGTCCAATCGAGGCGCCGCAAGCCATGATCCGGTACTTATCAGCAATCTGTGGGTACTGTGCAGCAGAGATAGCCGTGACATCGAGATCGCCTGTGACGGCCCGATTATTCAAGGACTCAATATCCTCCATAACATGCTGAATCTCTCGACCGGGTATTGTGACGTGTTCGTGAGCTAGCGCGTAAAACATGAAGGCATCGTCTGCATCGGGGCTATGGCCAATAAAAAGTGGCCTTCGGTCTGACATGTGTTTTTCCTCTTAAAGACTGAGTGAGATTCGTAATGTTTACCGGTTGTGTCGATTAACGTGAAATTACCGTTAAAGGGGCCAAATTTGCTTCGTCTGACATGTGGTTATCAAATTGTTCAAGAATTTCGTATTCGGTCGTGCGTTGAGCCGGCGTGAAACCCGCATCGGATATCACGTTTTTGATCTCATTTACAGTGGTTCGGTTATAGAACCCGGCCGCCTGCATCACATTCTCGTCAAAGAGCGTTCCACCGAAATCATCAGCTCCAAAGTGCAAGGCAACTTGTCCGGTCTTTCGACCCTCTGAGAACCATGAGGCTTGAATGTGCTTCACGTTATCGAGAAAGATGCGGGATAGTGCAATTGCGCGCAGATACTCATTTGGACCTGACTCGTTTTTAACCTTCTGCGCCAAACCGGTGTTGTCACGCTTATAACTCCACGGAATGAAAGCTGTAAATCCCGGTTGCCCGATCGCATCTGCTTTATTTTGAACATCTCGAATATGGCCAAGACTCTCAACGATTTCTTCCGGTGTCTCAATATGTCCGTACATCATCGTTGCTGTGGTGCGGAGTCCTATGGCATGTGCCTCTTCATGGACCCGTGTCCAGTCGTCAACCGTGCCTTTCGGGCGGAACCGACTGATCTCCGCCTTAACCCGGTTAGACAGAATTTCCGACCCGCCGCCTGGCAATGATCTATAACCCGCATCCTTGAGTGCCTCGAGAACTTCCCGAATCGACTTCCCTGACACATCCACCATCTTCATGATTTCAGGTGCTGAAAAGAAGTGCGGCGTGACCTGCGGGTAACGCCGCACAGTTTCACTGACCAGTTCTACGTAATATTCGAGAGGCAATGCGCTATTCAAACCACCCTGCATCAGGACCGTTGTCACTCCTTTTGAAGTGGCCAGATCAATCTGATCCATCATCTGTGCAACTGTGTACGTGTAAGCATCCTCATGTTCCGGATCGGCTCGGTAGAACGCACAGAAGGTGCAGTAAGCATCGCAAACGTTTGTGTAGTTAAGGTTCGTATCAACAACAAATGTCACTCTTCGTTCCGTGTTGTGTCGATATCGCACCTGTTGCGCCATTGGAGCTAAATCAAGTAATTCGGCCTCAGTCAGCAGAAAGAGAGCCTCCTCTTGGTCTATACGCTCACCAGCGTTCACTTTCTGTCGGATGTTCAATAACACGGCGTCCTCAGATCTAGTTCTGCGTAGTAGCGACATTGGGACGCCACTCGGGTAATCGGTCGTAATAGGTTCGGAAGAGTTCTATAGCCTCTCGTTCTCGATCTCCCATCCGGTAGATGAACTGGTCGATGTACGAAATTGCCTCTTCCTGGGTCATGTCAGCTGAAGGCCACCCACCAGCGGTGATCCCGTCCAGGTCTGCCAGAGATTTATCTAGAGCATCTCCAAGGGACCGTTCAAGCGCGGCGAGAGCATTCATGTCGCAATCAGTCCTCGCAAGCCAATGGGCGTAGACGAAGGGTAGCCCCGTCATCTGATTCCATACTTCACCGAGGTCGTGCACAAATGGATAGTCATCAATGCCACTGCGATTCCGGAGAGCTTCGTCTCCTATAAGAAGAATGGCATCGTGCGCCTCATCCCTGGTGACCAACGCGCCTGGCTCGACCCACCAGTGCTCTTTGAACAGTACTCGCATCAACTGCACCGTGGTTGCCGTCTGTTCAGTGACAGCTATTCGTGCGCCTTCCATTTCCTCCGGCATTATGTTGCTGAACAGAAGAATGCTCACCGATGCTTGCTTTGTCGCAACACAGTAGTCTCCTACCGGACATAGAGACGCACCCATCCTGAACCACTCGGCCACTGGCAATGGGCCGGCATCAAGGTCCCCGCGCTCGACAGCAAGCGCCATTTCCCGCGGCACGTAATCTGTCAACTCAACCGTTCCTGGAGTCAAGCTTTTGTAAAAGACTGCCGAGTTCAGATACGGCATGAGTCCGACACGCAGTTTTTGACCCATCAACCGTATACCTTCAACTCGTTGTAAAGGGCGTCACGCTCTACCGGTACCCGTCCTGTCGATGAAATCAATCGGGCCATGCGTTCTCTCGCCAACCCTGCTGGGGAGTCGGCCAATGCAGCGTGTGCTATCCGTTCTTTACCGATTGTGCCGTCCATATCGTCAGCACCAAAATGCAAACCCAATGCAGCCGTGGCTTCCCCGAGCATGACCCAGTACGATTTGATATGTGGAATGTTGTCAAGCATAAGGCGAGCCACTGCGATCATCTTCAGGTCGTCCATCGGTGGCGTGTGTCTCGGGACTAGCATCGTGGTTCCAACCTGATATTCGAGCGGAATGAAAGCCAGAAAGCCATTGGTGTCGTCCTGGATTTCTCGAAGCCTTACTAGGTGGTCTACCCGCTCTTCCATCGTTTCGATATGACCGTACAACAAGGTGCCATTCGATTTGATTCCCATTGCATGGGCTGTCCGATGAATCTGTGCCCAACGAGCTGCATTAGCTTTACCCGGCAATAATTCACGATGCACCCGCTCCGAGAACACTTCCGCGCCCCCACCCGGCATAGAACGTAGTCCTGCCTCCTTAAGGCGGGCCAGCGACTCCTCAGGTTCAATTTTCCATCGTCTGTGGAAGTAATCTATCTCTGATGCCGTAAAACCTTTGATATTTACGGTCGGATACTCAGCGTGAATATCCCTAATCAGCTGTTCATAATGCTCAAACGACCAATCGGGGTGATGACCGCCCACAATGTGAACTTCACCCATCTCTGGGTCGATCGAGTCCAAAATTTCCTGCGTGGACAACTCGTATGCGTCAGGATCCCCTGGTTTCTTCGCGAAGTCACAAAACGAACAACTCAACACACAAATATTCGTCGGGTTGATATGCCTGTTCAGTACGAAATACACCTTGTCGTCTGAAACTTGTCGTTTTTTGTAATCACCCATTTTCCCGAGTGCTGGGAAGTCATTGCTCTGGAGCATCGCGACTCCATCGTCAAATGACAGACGCTCTCCACTAACAACCTTTTCCCATATGGGAGCCAGGGAGTTATCTATGAACTGGATCCCATTTACGTCCAGCGTTTGTATGGTCAATTGTTCCTGCTTTCTTTGTGCTCCACGAAATGTTTCATCTGAAATATTCGTTCCATCTGCGATCCACTTTTTGGATGATTTCCGGGTCCATTTCAAGCGGCCGTGGGTACGAGGTCTTGAGAGAAGCATCAATACCCATCACACCCGCGTAGGCAGGGATCGGTCCTCGTAATTTGGCTTCAGTGAACAATATGTCTTGCGCCGGATCAAACCTCGTGAATATCCCCCATAAAAGGGAAGTGTCATCGTCGATGTCGATATCGGGAGACACCACCGCAATTATCTTCACTTGCGATAACAACGGTGAGTCGACAAGGGTTTCAAGTGCCAATCTGGCTCCGTTTTCCACTTGGACTACGAGAAGTGATTCTTCAATGAATCTGGAACGCATAACGCCAGGGGCAATCACCGAGAGATCGTTGGGTATCGAACCGACAGTCTCGTACGCAGGCCCTCTGCCAGTAGCATCGATAATCATCTTCCCGCCACCGATTGGCGTGGTGGCTCCTCCGGTGAAATCCAATGTATCCACGGGTGCACGTGCAATAATCTGTACGTCACGCTGAACCTCAAAATTGCGCCGTATGGCCTGAACAACGCGAGTGAAATTCCGGACGTTGACTTCCGGGTCTACAAGAATGACCACCTTGGTCAGGGCAAGTTGTCCCGTCCCCATCAACCCGAGCGCTGTTTTAATTGGTTCACGTTCGTACCGGGTCTCTGTCGATACCACCAGCAAATTATGGAAACCTGCCTCGAAATACGCCCATAGATCGGTCAGTTCCGGGTGTATGAGCCTAGATAGAGGTTTCAGGACTTCCTGGGTCGCATCCCCGATGAACTTATCTTCTTGCGGTGGTTTACCAACAACCGTGGCTGGATATATAGGGTTCCTTCTTCTGGTAATGGTCCTCACCTGAAAAATCGGGAATTCAGCCTCTTCAGAGTAATGGCCAAAATGATCACCAAAGGGACCCTCTACTCGCCTCACATTCGGTGGTAGCACCCCTTCCAACACAAACTCGGCCTGCGCCGGAACTTGCATGTTCAAGGTAGCTGCGGACGTCATGGGTGTACGAGCGTTACGGAGGAAACCGGCAAAGGCAGCTTCGTCGAAACCTTCCGGAAGCGCTGCGACGGTCGCCAGCCACATAGCCGGATCACCACCCAGAGCAACCGCTACTTCAAGTGGTTTCCCGTTTCGTTCCGCCTGCCAGTGGTGAACACCGCCGCCGCGTTGTATTTGAATGTGCATACCGGTTGTCTGACCGTCGAACATCTGCATTCGGTACATGCCTATATTTCGTATGCCTGTTTCCTGGTCAACCGTGTGTACCAGTGGCAGGGTTACAAAACGCCCACCGTCACCCGGCCAGCATTTGAGTATTGGCATATTGCCAAGATCAGGATTCGTTTCGATAACTTCCTGGACCGGAGCCTTACGAGACTTTGCTGGACGAAAGTTCATAAGGCGTTTGGCCATCCTCCGATTACGCCAGATCGCTTTGAAGGACGGTGGGTTCATATCCTGAAGAAAATGGAGTAGCCGCTCACCCATTTCCTCAGGTTCCGCACCAATCGCCATCTCAACACGTTTTCGAGATGCCAGAACATTTATGGCAACAGGATATGGTGACCCCTCAACGTTCTCGAACAAAATAGCGGGGCCACCCTCGAGCACTGATCGCGTAGCAATTTCAGTGATCTCAAGTTCAGGGCTAACGGGAACCGAAATTCGGTGCAATTCCCCGTTCTGTTCCAAGTGGTCCAAGAATGACCTCAGGTCTGTGAAGGCCATATTTAGTCTTCGACTCCCTGCCAGCGGCGCAGTAGTCTTGAATCGACACCAAGACCGTTAAGGACGCGGCCTGCAATTATGTCTACAAGATCTTGAACCTTCTTCGGGTGATGATAGAAACCCGGCATCGCAGGCATGACAATTGCTCCGGCTTCCGTCACGGACGTCATATTGCGCAGGTGTATGAGACTCAGTGGTGTTTCACGCGGTACGAGAATCAAGGGTCGGCGCTCCTTGATTGCCACGTCAGCAGCGCGTTCAAGCAAGTTGGAAGAGACACCAGTCGCAATTCTTGCCAGTGTTCCCATGGAGCACGGAAGAACGACCATACCCGCGCACTCATATGAACCACTCGCAATGGTCGATGCAACGTTGGATTGATGAAACAATTCCAGTGAACCCGGCGCCCCACCTATGTCCAGTTTTTCCGTAAGTGTTTTTGTGTCTTCCGTCGGATCTCCACTAAGTGAAATACCCAGTTCAATATCAAATACGCGCCGGCCAGCATCCGTGATCACCAGTTTGGCATCATGCCCTGCATCTATCAGGCCCTCTATAACCCGCTTGGTGTACGGCGCACCACTGCCACCCGAGACCCCAACAACGTAGTTTGACATCAATTAACCAACGTTCCAGCGATTACAAATCCAGCGAATACAACAGCTATAACACCGTTCATCGTGAAGAAAGCGGCTCCCAGTTTTGAAAGGTCCTTAGGAGATATCAATTGCTGTTCGTAAGCAAGTAACACTGCAACCGCCGCTGTACCCACAAAATAAAATGCCTGAACGTCGAGCAGCATGCCCGCTATCGCTAGGGCCATGACGGTGACCAGATGGAACGAACGAGATATCCAGAGTGCTCCTCGTATGCCAAACCGAGCGGGTATCGAATGGATTTTCTGTGCTCGGTCTATCTCGATGTCAGCAGTTGCGTAGATGATGTCAAAGCCGGCAACCCAGAACATCGCCCCCACCCCTAGACAGGTGACACCCCAGTTCAGTTCTCCGGTCATGGCTATCCACGTCGCCGGCGGGATAATGACGTAAACCACACCAAGGGCCAGGTGGGCGAGCCATGTAAAACGTTTCGTGTACGGGTAGACAATAAGGACAGCGATAACTATCGGGCTTAAATACCAGGCAAGTCGATCCATCTGAAAAACAGCGACAAGAAATGCGATCGCAGCGACCGACATGTAGACCCATACCTGCCGTGAGGAGATAAGTCCAGCCGGGATGGCCCGGGTCGCGGTACGAGGATTTCTAGCGTCTATTTCGGCGTCTATGACCCTGTTGGCTCCCATGCCAAATGTACGGGCTCCAACCATTGCGATAACTAACCAGAGGAGTGGCTCCCAGTCCGGGAATCCATCCGCTACAAGAAAGGCTGTGGCTAACGCAAACGGAAGAGCAAAGATCGAGTGTTCAAACTTGATAGTCTCAAAGAACAACATGATCCGTGCCCATGAAGAGGCCCGTTCATTTGGGGACAGGCTAACCATTCGGTTTCCCCGCTTGGTCTTCGGGCCTAGCCAGCCCACCAAGGAGCACCTGCCTCAATGTAGGCAGAGCTTCGGTCGGTGTTGGAGTACCACGATAGATCCAGTTAACGATCAATTCGTTGACAGCACCTAACCACACCCTCGCTACGACTTCAGTGTTAGTGGGAGATATTTCGCCCTGCTCTACAGCACGATCAAGCCCATCCTGGATAACAGCTGCGAACTGTCCGAACACCTGGACCCGCTTTTGCTCGAACGCGGATCCCATAGAGTAGCCCTGTACGAGAAGTACTTTGGCCAGGCGTCTCCTGCGGCCGAGTCGATTCAACACTTCAGACAGGGCTGCATCAGCGCCAGCCAGCGGTGACTCGCATGCGGCAGCAGCAGCTTCCGCTCTTCTTGTAAGACGATTAGCAAGCCGATCAATTACCGCAAAAAACAGGTCTTCCTTGCTTGGGAAATGAAAGTAGAACCCTCCCTTTGACAGCGAGGTACGACCGGCGATTTCGTCCACATGTGTTTCGTGATATCCCTTATCGCCGAAAGCGCCTTCGGCCGCTTCAAGGATTCGATCTCGAGTGGTCTCGCGCTGGACTGTCATTAGCTCTTTCAGTTCACGAAAACTAACCGACCGACTGGTCGGTCGGTGGTACGAAATACTAAATCGTAGTTCCCCGGCAGTCAACAGACCATAATGAAAAATTACACGGGTCCAGTCTCACGAGATCCATCAGTGTCACCAACCAAGTTAATGACGATATTGGTGCGTCGCGCCTAAGGTTTACCTGATTCGGAAACAAGATTAGCAAGTCTCCCTTTAGCGACGCCCAAACCCCCGTTCAAGGTCGGAATTGCTCATGTGGATCATAGTGGGCCGCCCATGCGGGCATGTGTGAGGTTGGGCGGCATGCTCCAGGCTCCGTAATAACGCTCTACCCTCTTCGTCGCTAATTTTCATACCAGCCCTGACCGAAGAGTGACATGCAAGTGTGGCAATCATTCGATCTCTCCATGCGTCGTGTCGGCCGCCCGAAGCCACTTCATCCAACAAATTCCTCAACGCGTCCGCAGCCGCAGACGTTCGATCTGCTAGCATTCGAGGTATCGCACGAATCAGTACCGTACCAGGGCCAAAGGGTTCCACGACAAACCCAATCCCTGCGATAACCTCGGCCTGAAGGTTAAGCAACTCTTCCTGGCGAGGCTCCAAGGTCACTGACTCGGGCTCGAGAATCTGCTGGGCGTCTGGCGTTCCAGTCTCTAATGCAGACGTTATCTCCTCAAAACGTACGCGTTCGTGGGCGGCATGCTGATCAATCATGTAAACCCCGTCAGGACCTTCAGCAAGCAGGTACGTTTCTTGTGCCTGACCGATCATCCGAAGTACTGGTAAGGTTTCCCGTTGTGTCCGGTTGTTGGATACGACCTGCCCAGTCGCAACGTTGTCAGAACCTTCAAGATTCGTGCCCGACGGTAAATCGACACTTACAGATTCATCCTCGCTCGTGGATGGCCACAATGGGTTCTGCACGATGTCGGTTTCATATGAGATGACTGGCGGCGAACTCCTCGTACCGATCTTACTTTTGGTGCCTGTAAAAACTGGCGAGATACTTGACGGTTTGAACCCGGGCACTGGAGCATTCCCAACCAACCCCCCCCTTACAGCACGTTGCACCTCGCTGAATACGAGATCTTCTCGGAGGAACCTGACCTCCGTCTTCGCTGGATGAACATTGACGTCTACATCGTTGATTGGGGTGTTAACCAGTGCTAAAACTATCGGAAATCGCCGTTCCTTCAACATACCGTGATAGGCCTGTTGGATCGCAAACGTTATGCGCCGACTTTGGATCCAACGCCCGTTAATTCCTATCGTTATATAACCACGATTACCCCGACTTACCGAAGGGGTGCCGGCCAGACCTCCAACAGAAAACGCTTGAGTCCCTTCTCCGGGAGATGCTCCGGATTCGGGGATATCCAACATAGCATCAGCTATCTGAGTGCCGTAGACCCCCGCGACTGCGCCTCTCAGATCCTTTCCGCCAGGCGTCGATAACCGGTGTCTTCCGTCCCCTGTCAGCCTGAACGCCACGTCCGAGCGAACAAGCGCGTAAGACGTCACCAGAGATTGAATCCGACCCATTTCTGCACCTGGGGAGCGCATAAATTTCTTGCGCGCCGGGACATTAGAAAAAAGAGCCTGAACCGTCACCGCAGTGCCTATCGGAACACCAATCTTGCCAGATTCAATCGGCACACCAAATTCCAGGACTAAGCGCTCACCTGAATCATGGTCCGGGGTACGCGTGGAAGTTTCAATCCGTGACACAGACGCAATACTTGGCAGTGCCTCTCCTCGGAAACCCAACGTCTTTATGCCCAGGAGATCGGAGGTTTCATCTACCTTGCTGGTAGCGAACCTCTGAAAGGCAAGTTGAAGTTGATCTGGGTCAATTCCGCATCCATCATCGACCACGCGTATTAGGTTTGACCCACCACTTTCAACCTCAATATTGATCCGTGTCGCACCTGCATCAAGAGCGTTTTCTACCAGCTCTTTCACCACTGAGGCCGGACGTTCAATTACCTCTCCTGCAGCAATCCGAGCAGCCGTGGCATCATCGAGCAAACGAATCGGCAATTAACTCGCCCCGGTTCGAGGATTAACGAAGCGGGAGAAAGACGAGTCGCCAGACGATGCAAAGTCCAGAAGCGCGTCCGCTACGTTCACCAGTTCCCTATCGGTGTCATCCGCGAAAAAATAGGGACGTACAACCACTCCTCCGAACTCGTGAACAATTTCTTCATGATCATCCACCACCAGGTCTGGCTGAACTGGGAGCGCTGCACGTTCGACCGCAGCCCGGTAGTCGGAAGTCGGTTTTTCGAAGTAGTCCTTGACCCAAGGGTCAATTTTGTGACGTGTCATTTCGTACTTCCGAATTCCCACTCCCGACCAGACATACATAGCATGCCCTGCTTGTGTGACTCGGCTAAACAAAGTTTCAGCATGAGGGCGCAACGCCCCGTTTGCTGAAATAAGGGTGTAGTCGACATCAATAAAAAAGTTCAAGAGTGGCATTCAATTTCAATATAGGAGTTGAGACGTATTTGCGCTGAGTATAGCCATCACCCACCACGGCCGGACATCTTTAACCATGGTCAGAGTCGTCTAATGGACTTATCTATCAATAGAAACCACAATCCGGTCAGTAAGAGACCAACTCCTGCCACTACTGATGCGACACGGATGTCCCATATATCTGAGACCTGGGCGAACAACAGAATCCCAATAGGCATGAACCCGAAATTCATCATCCATATCCCGGATATACGACCTCGGTACGAATCGTCGACAACTTCCATAAGCAAGGCATTGTTCAAAGAGCGTCGCCCGGCGTCCGCAAGTCCCATAAAAAAGAGACAGACGAATGCCGTAGCGAGAGCTGGAGCCAGGCCCATACCCACAACCGCAATCCCGGACAGAAAAGTCGAACCGATCAACCAGAGACCCCGGTGAGAACCCTTTCGCAAGCCTGCGATAAAAAGTGACCCCAAGAATGCTCCTGCACCAAACACAGCCAATAACCATCCCACTGCCTGAGGTCCGCCAGCTTCAATAGTCTTTCCAAAGAGGTCATCGACATACGCGGGCAAGAAGTTTCGAGCGGCATTTGCAAACATTGTTGTTCCGAGTGCTATAAGAAGTAGCCCGATAACCGTCCGGTTTCGTCCCGCGTACTTTAATGCGTCAGCAAGATCCCCGAGTACGTTTCGTCGCTTCCCAGCTGCAATTACCGAAGGCAGCATGGCGCTAAAAATAAGCGAGATCGCGTTGAGACCGAGAATCGTATCGTATGCAGCTGCAGGACCTGCCCAAGCGTAGATTATGCCACCAACTGCCGGGGCCCCAAGTGTCATTAATGACATGCCCATACCGTTTAAAGCCAAGGCATTTGCCATCAACTTATCACCGACAATGCTAGGGATAATCGCCTGTCGGGCGGGCATCAAGAATGCGAAAAGTGTTCCCTGAAATACGGACGCCGCCAGTAAATACCATATTGTGATGGTATCGGTGTATATCGCGGCAGCAATAACCGCTGCGTTGGCAACCATACCGAGTTGACCGATCTGGATCATTCGTTTGCGATCTATCCGGTCTGCAACCACCCCTCCGAACATACCGAAAATCAACATTGGAGGGGCAAACCCGATCGAAATCAGTCCCATCATCTGGTACGAGTGGGTAAGGTCCCAGGCCAAGAGGCCGCGCGCCACCATTTGCATGTTCATGCCGCCCATCATGAACAACATTGATAGCCACAATGCCCTGAAATGCCTGTTGGAAAGGGACTGAAAAGTCCGTCGCCAGTACCCGTCAGCGACTGTGACCTCGGGTGCTATGTTATAACTCTCGGACGCGGCAACCCGGTCCGGAGATGAGCCTCCCCGGCGGTCAATCACCAAATGGAATAACTCCTACTGATTCATCGTAGTCGAGCGCGATACACAGCACTAACCCAATCTACGCAGGCCATGCATGATAGCCACAAAAAACATTGACGTGACCAGCAGTATCACGCCGAGGCCCATCATCGATGCCTGTGCACCAAATGCTTCCATCGCAATGCCGAGCGGCAGCATTCCTAGCGCAACCACCGAGAAAGACATCATGAACAGACTCGCGACGTGGGCTCTGTGTTCATCATCCGTAAGTTCCATGGACAGGGCCTGTCCGAGAGCGAATCGGCCAACTTCTGCGATTCCGACGGGGATCATCAATATCAGGCCGATCCAGTACAGCGGGAACCCGGAGAACAATACAAACGCAACCCCGGAAGCTACTAATGTCATCAACAGAATCATTCCACGGCGCTGACCGCTTCGGAGATTGGCGATACCCAAGGCTCCAATCAATGAACCAACCCCTACAACTCCCACCAGTATCCCTGTCTCTACTTCTGACGCTTCGTAAAGGTCGATAGCGATAGGCGGGAGCATCATCCTGAAAGGCATCGTGAGAAGAGCAGATATTCCTGAGAATATCATCACTTGCAATAGGATTGTCCGGCTCGCGACATGTCGGAGACCCTCTGACCAACTGGCAAGAACCGACCGTCTGGGCACATTTGAATTTGGTGGATATTTCCCGATCATTCCGGTGACCAGAATTGCGACAACATTTAGACCAGCGACGACTATATAGACTCCTTCTGGTCCAAGTTTCCAGTACAGCACCCCTCCTACCGCTGGTGCTGCCATTGCAGTCAGGCTCATCGCAGCGGCGTTGAGTGACATCGCATTGGACATCAGATCACGCCCAACCATTCGAGGAATCATCACCTGGCGGACCGGCATCATTAAAGAGAACAATCCGCCCTGAATGATGGATGCGATCAGCATGTGCTGCCATATAAGACTGTTTGTGAGCAGCAATGCAGCAATTGCCGCTGCAAGAATTACTTGCCCCCCCTGCACCATCTGAATCAGCAGACGGCCTTCAAAACGCATAGTTATGACCGGAGCTACAACAGACCCAACCAACATGGCAGGCCCGAATCCGACTCCGACCACTCCTGTCAGCAAGAAGTTTTCGTCAGTGATATCGAAAACAAGAACACCACGCGCAAAGAATTGCATCTGGGTCCCACTCATACCTGCCATCATCCCAAGCCACAGGAAGAAGAAATGGCGATTACGAAGAGATTCGAAAGTACGGCCGAGGACTTTACTAATCCCATTAGACAAGTCGTTATCTTCTGGGACCGTCCTTGAAGAAGGAATTCCCGTTCCGCCAGCAGTCGAAATCAAGGGACCGCGATCAGGAAGCGAAGTGGCATCCTTCGAGGGCCGTTTGGTCCCTTGATTCGGTTCAGAAGCTGCCATTCGTCCTCGGAATGCAATTGAGCTTAGTAACTGGCGTCCTGGAAAGATAGCATTCTACGGGTTCAACCAAATCGACGAAGGCTCTTCATGAACGCTATGCAAACTACGCTGGTCGCAAACAAGATAACTCCCAACCACATTAAGGTTAGCTCAGCACCAAATAGTTCCATCGCTAAGGAAACCGGTAGGATTCCAATCGGCATCAACCCAAATGTCATCTGGAATAAGCTCGCCACGCGAGCCCTATGCTCATCATCTGTCTCTTCCATAGAGAGTGCCTGCCCAAGAGCAAATCGACCGGCTTCACCAATACCCATGAACAACATGACGAACACACCCACCCAGTAGAAAGGCAAACCTGCGAATACGACGAGTCCGAATGCGGACACAAACGATGATGCCATCAATACCAGGCCACGTCGTTGCCCCTGACGTAACGCAGCGATAGCAAGCGCTCCAATCAGAGAACCAAGACCCATCACCGCCACTAGCACTCCAGTCTGAAACTCGGTGGCATCAAAAACGTCGCTAGAAATAGCTGGCAGAAGCATCCTGAACGGCATCGACAGTATTGTGCCCAGTGCTACAAACGCTATAACTGACATGAGTGTCCTGTTTTTGCGTACATAGCTGAATCCCTCAGCTGTATTTGAAAGAATCGAACGACGTGGGGCGTTTGGATCCGGTGGAAACTTGGGAAGTAGGCCCGTCATGCCTATGGCTAATAAGTTCAACGCCGCAACAACAAAATAAACCCCATCCGGCCCTATGACTCCGTAAAGGACGCCCCCAACAGCTGGTGCCGCCATGGCTGTGAAACTCATTGCAGCTGAGTTGAGAGACATCGCGTTCGTCATCAATTTTTTCCCAACTATCTTCGGGATCACGACCTGTCGTGCCGGCATCATGAAGGCGAACATCGACCCTTGGATAATCGACGCAGCAAGAATGTGCTGCCAAATGACCATATCGGCGAATACAAGTAGACCAATAGACAGCGCCAGCACAACTTGACCCAGCTGCGTGAGTTGTATGAGAGTCCTACGCTCGATCCGCTCAGTCACGGTTCCACTAAGAATGGACCCGACGATCATTGCCGGAGCAAAACCGACACTCACTATTCCCGTCAACGCATAAGACCCAGTTATGTCATATACGAGGATGCCACGAGCGAGCATTTGCATTTGCGTTCCGCTCATACCGGTCATCATCCCAAGCCAAAGCCATCGATAATCTCGATTGCTGAGGGACTCAAAGGTCCGTGCAAATAATCTGAAAGCTCCACCGTGGTGTATCGGTTGAGGAGAAACCGCGCTCGTATTACCAGATGAGGAACCACCTGAAGGAACAGGGTTCAAAGAACCACGATCAGGCGGCATAGCATCGTTAGAGGAAGACGAACTGCGTCCTGGATTCGGTTCAGAGGCGGCCATTCACACTCAATGCAGTGATAACTTCCGGTTCGAACAAGGTCCAACAAATAGAACTCTGGCGAACCGCCCGTCAAGGTTACGTGATGCAGGCGCGGGCGAGAATGCAGATCACCTGCCCCACTTGTCTTATCTGGGCTATCAGGTGATGGAAATCATCAAATTAATAGAGTCGAGTATATACCTGCAGCGGACCGTTAAAGGGTGGAATTCACCATATTCGACCGGGCTGTGTACTTCTTTGACGGTACAATTTAAGACCGGACACGCTGACCATGGCAGATCCGCGAGAAATGTGACTTCCACCGAATTAGCCCCGGACTTTTCAGAGAGTACTAAATTAATGGAGCCGCCAAACATCCAGGATGTGGTTGACGCGAAGGATCGTATCGCTTCCTACATGCACCGAACCCCACTCCGGCAATATCCAGCCCTAGCGCGCCTCATAGGTCCAAGCACCGAACTTTGGGTAAAACACGAAAATCACCAGGTTCTCGGATCATTCAAACCTAGGGGGGGTATCAACCTCGTATCTCAATTAGAGCCTGAGCAAATATCACGCGGTCTGTTCGCAGCTTCCACTGGAAATCACGGACAGTCGGTCGCATTCGCAGGTAAAACCTTTGGTGCGAAAGTCACAGTTCTCGTCCCCAACCGAGCGAACCCTGGCAAGGTCGCGTCGATGAAAGATTTAGGGGCTACTGTGATCCACCATGCCGACACGTTTGATGAGTCCCACGATTTTTCGATCAAGATGGCTAATGACGAGGGTGCGAGACATATACATTCGGCAAATGAACCTGATCTAATCGCTGGTGTCGGAACATATGCTCTCGAGATTTACGAAGACCTGTCTAACGTAGACGTCCTGATCGTCCCTGTGGGTGCCGGCAGCGGGTGTTCAGGAGCAGCGATAGTCACGGATGCCATTTCCCCACACACAGAGGTGATCGCAGTTCAGGCTGAGGCAGCCCCTTCGGTATTCCGGTCTTGGGAGAGCGACTCTCTCGTCACAGCACCGATGGAAACTGAAGCCGAAGGACTAGCGACTGCGCACACTTATGAATTGCCGATCGGGATACTCCGGGAACACATCAATACTTTTGTCTTGGTATCCGAGAAAGAGATCCGTACCGCAATAATTCACTACCTGGAACACGCAAGGTCACTTGTCGAAGGTGCGGGAGCCGTATCACTGGCTGCAGCGATAAAGCTAAAGGAACGCTTATCCGGCAAGCGTGTCGTAGTGGTGGCAAGTGGAGGGAATCTTTCAATGGCCCATCTACGTGCCATCCTCGCCGAGTAACGGTTTTTAACAAATATCGTTCAGACCACCAATTTAATTCGCAGCGCGTTCAATGTCCTCATCAAGAGAACGAACCCGTAGGTAGTCTTCACGGTACAGCGCGTAGGCACGCTCTAAATAAAGTTGCGCCAGTTGCCCCCCGGTCTCTGAAGAATCCAGGGCAGCGCCAATCAAAAGATCGATGTGTCGGTTACCGGCCACGTGTATGGCGATCGCCCGCATATGTGCGGTTGCCTCATCTGCAGTCTCATGATCACCACCCTCTGCCGCAAACCTGAGACGACCAGTGAGTTTGGTCAATTCGTTCAACTGATCAGCCTCGTTCATCATCGCGTACACGACATCATCAACCGTGTACTTCGAACTTTTATGATCTTCCCCGAAGTCATCTTTGTGTTCGGGGCGCATAGGATCAGCGATCGTTGGGTTCGAATGAGGTCCCGTGAGTTGATACAGTTGACCGTATTCTGTGAGTATTTCAGCGATTATGCCCATCATCCCTGCGGCATTTGTTAACGATTCACTCCCCGCGAAAATAAGGTCATCACCTCGAGCTTCGACCATGGAGATCAGGTACTCGTAACTTTCCACAGCTTCAGGTGCGGGAGGAAATGCAAAGGCAGAAAGGTCGGCCTCGCTCCCCATTGGCAACTGGCCAGCAAGAAAGGGCGGAACATACTTTTGCAGGTCGACCGTAACGGGCAGAAGAATTAAGTATGTAGCAGCAATAGAATTCGGGTTCATCTTGTCCCGAAAATAAACTAGCGCATGACCGCGTGGAGTGCTTGAGTTACCACGTTCGAAATCTAGGTCCATTGTTCAAAGGCCTGTCATGTCCGACAAATTGTTATTGGATTGACGATCCGTAGTAATCAACACGCACCATCTGTGTCGTTTCCATTTTGGTTATGTATCGTATACCGGCCCGGCAATTCTCACGAGCCAACAGAAGGCCAGATTTCTGACCATATGGGTGTCTACAAAATACTGGTAAGACCATTGCTTTTTCTATTCGCGCCGGAAACGGCGAATCGAGTTGGTAATTACGCGCTAAGTTTTTCTTTTCTATGGCGAGCCCTGAGCCCTATGTTGTCTACCCAAGATCCAAGGTTGGAAACAAATCTAGGAAAGATAAAGTTGCCCAACCCTATAGGTGTGGCAGCCGGACTGGATAAAGATTGCAAATTCCTCCATGGGCTCCTAGACGTTGGGTTCGGGTTCGTCACGGGAGGCACGGTCACACTCGATCCAAGGCCCGGTAACGCCAAGCCACGGTTAATCCGGAAGAGGCAGCAAGGAGCATTACTCAATGCACTTGGATTCCCTGGTGATGGATTGAACGCGGCAGAAAAAAGGCTGCGAAGGCTGCCCGATCACAAGCGTTCTCAAATCATGGTGAGTATTTCGGGAACGGAGGTTGATGACATCGCCCAGTGCCACCGAAGGTTACAACCACTCGTTGCAGGCATTGAGGTGAACGTTTCAAGCCCGAACACGGCAGGACTCCAAGCCTTCCATCAACCTGGAAATTTGCAACATCTTGTGACCACACTGGTCGCCCAAAGTGACCGTCTATTGTTGGTAAAACTACCGCCATGGCGTAGCAAAGAAGAACAATCTGAGATGATGCTGATGGCACAAACATCTCTGAATTCCGGGGCAGACGGATTGGTAATTTCCAACACTCACCCTACCGAGGATGAAAGACTTGCGGTTGGTAAGGGCGGTTTGTCCGGAAGACCTCTGTTCGATCACACGCTCCAAATGGTCAAAGAGGCCCGAACCGAATTTGGAAAAGAATTTGTTTTAGTTGCTTGCGGCGGTATCAGCACTGCAGAACAAGTCTGGCAACTCATGGAAGAAGGAGCCTCGGCAGTCCAACTCTACACTTCGTTCATATACGAGGGCCCTGCCTTGCCAGGTCAGGTAAATAGCAGACTACTAAAGATTATTGAATCAGCCGGAACGGATCGACTGCCGCACGCCTGACAAAGATAACCCGCTAATCCTCACGGGTAGCAAGCAATCTTTCTATATCAATACGTTGACCCATTGATTCTTGAGCTCCCTGATTAGAAACGCACACTGCCCCGCTGGCCATTGCGAACCACACCGCGTCACGGATACCAAGACCTTCTGTGATTCCAACAGATAGTCCAGCGTTAAAGGCGTCTCCTGCAGCTACGGTTGCTACCGGGGTGACCTTGAATGGTCGGAAGTACCCCTCATACTCACTGGAAGCAACGTACGCTCCGTCCTCACCGAGTTTCACCACAGCTACTGGTGTACCTTGTTTACGGAGTTCAAGTGCAGCCTTCTCCGCTGATTTGACATCACTCACCTTAATGCCGGTCAAGGATTCAGCTTCGTGCTGGTTAGGTGTGATTACGTGTGCGAGATTCACAAAACCCTCGGGTTGACTGTCTCTGACTGGGGAAGGGTCTAGCACAACGATCACCCCGGATTCGCGTGCAGCCTTCATGCACTCGAATGTCACATCAAGTGAGATTTCTTGCTGCGTGAGTAGCACGGACACGTCCCGAACGATGCTTTTAAAGTCATCAACCTGCGTTGAACCACAGGTTGCATTGGCACCGTACACTGGCAAGACGTAATTCTCCGCTGTATCGTCAATAAAAATCAGGGCCACGCCAGATGATTGTGAAGAGTCCACACGCGTGAATCGGCAGTCGATGCCCTCAGTATCCATGCTCTCAACCAACTCGCGTCCGAATGGGTCATCACCCACCTGTCCAATCATTACTGAAGTCCCACGGTTCCTCGCTAACCTGGCAACTCCAACCGCCTGGTTAGCACCCTTGCCACCACCCCCAGTCGAAAAGCTTTTGCCTTCAAATGTCTCACCTGGATTCGGTAATCTCTCGCCCTGTATGAACAGATCCATATTCAGTCCACCGACGATGGCTATTTTGCCGCCCACTCTCGTTTCCAGCGCCATCTGATTTTGTCTCCCTTACATAGTCCGATCCGCTTCTATGATGAAAGGTCACCCGCAGAGTAGTTTCCTATCAATTAATTCTTCTAGAGTTATAGCGACCCCATCCGACTCGGGGCCCGGAATCAAAATATCAGCCTTTTGCTTCGCAATTGGATGAGCCTCCCCTACAGCGATTCCTAGGCCTGCCCATCCAAGCATTTCCGCATCTCCTACGCCATCTCCGAAAGCCACCACCTGTCCCGGATTCGCTCTGAGGCCTTCCAACACAAGTTCAAGTGCTTTCAATTTCCCGGCATCAGGACTCGCAATTTCGCAAAAATGTGGGAGTGAATGGGTAATCATGGCACGGTGCCCGAAGTGTTTGGAGAGTAAATCGGCGCGTACGCCTGTTTTATCAGGTTCGTCGACAGCCAAGATCAATGTTGGCCCTCCATCACACAGGTCTCGTAATGAGTCCACAACGTTTAGCCGTTGTTCCATTCTCTCAGAGTATCCGACAGCCCATTCTGAGCGTTCCTCAACGTATATCTCATTGTCAATCAGCATGCTGAGATCCCCACTTGCACCACACAAAATATCCAGTGCCTCAGAGGCGATCTTCGGACTGAGCCGCGCGTGTCGAACCACATCACCGGTATAAGGGTCAGCCGTTACCGCACCCTGGAAACAGATAAGTGGACCGTTGGTTTTAAGTTCCCGTGAAAAGTCGAGTGCCGAACGGAGGATTCTACCCGTGGCAATAAGCACAGTTGTTCCTGCACGCTGCGCTGAAGCGACCGCAGACCTGAGACGTTTCGAGAGAACTAGATCTGGTCCGACTATCGTTCCATCTATGTCCAACACCACCACTCGGAAAACCGTTTGACGTTCCCCTAGGCTTTCTAAAACTCTGTTCACAGTGTTCAAGTAAAAATACCGCTTTCAACAATGAGGAATATCCGTACGCTTTAAGTCAATGAGAACCAATAGTCAGCCATGCTACATATCCTCATCTAGCGTAAGGGGGAGTAACATCCGGCAGAATCTTGCGCCCATATTCGAATTTATCTCTGGTACATAGTCGCAAACCAGGGGTATCGATGTCTTCCACAAAACATAAACACAGGAGAATGTACTTTGAAGATCACATCTCATGAAGTCATCCGGGTTGACCTCCCACTGGAACGTGCGTTCATGGGAAGGAACACGTTCCCTCACACAATACTGAAGTTACGTACCGACGAGGGTATTGAGGGCATTGGATGGGCTTTTGTGGCTGGTCCGATGGGGCCAGCTCTGGCTAAAGCATTGGACCTGATGGCAGAGAGCCTGCATGGCGAAAACCCCCTTATGCGAGAACGCATAGACAGGCTTGTCGATGCCGCTACAAGTGGATCGGGACCAGGCTTATCTCACTACGTTCGAGCGGTCTTCAATTTTGCAGCCTGGGACATAACCGGAAAAGCAATGGGGCAGCCAGTCTGGCAGCTTCTTGGTGGTGCCCATGCCAAATCGGTCACCACCTATGCATCCGGATGGTTATGGCGTGATTACAATCTGGCCGATTTGGAAGAGACGGCTGGCGGGCTTGTCGATCGTGGGTTTACTTCGATGAAATTCCGCTGTGGAGCGGAACCAAGTCTCTTTGACGAGGCCGAGAGAGCACGGGTCATGCGAGCCGCAGTAGGAGATGACATCACCCTGATGGTGGACATAAATCAGGGTTGGGACATCCCACGAACTATGGAAGGGGCGCGGCACTTTGAAGCACAGAATGTGTACTGGCTTGAAGATCCGATCAATTACCTGGATGTTCAAGGTTATTCGCAACTCGTTAATGCAACCGACATCTCCATCACACACGGGGAGTACAACTACGGTTACGAACCATTTGGCCCAATTGTGGATCACCGCGCTGCAGACATAGTTATGATCGACGCCCACCACGTGGGTGGCATAGACGCCTGGAAGCGGGCTGCCGACATTGCCGCAGGTGCATTCAGGCCCGTGGTGACTCACTTAAGCCCCGAAATTGCTGTACATCTTGCCGCCGGAATCAACGGTGTTAAAACCGTGGAATTCATGCCATGGTCGTTTGGCTTATGGGAAGAACCTATGGATATCAATGCTGACGGTGAACTGATCGTCCCACAAGAACCAGGCCTTGGGGTCAAACTGAATGAAGATGTTGTAAGAGCACATCTCATCAACGAATAAGTCTCGAGAATCCCTTACCTTTCAGTCAAAGGAGAATAAATCCTTGAAAATCGTCTCGCATGAGATCGTATGGGTGGACGTACCACTGCCCAGAGCTTTCGTATCCGGCACCGGGTTCAGAACATCAGAAATGCGACATTTTGTCCTGAAATTGCGCACGGATGATGGCATCGAAGGCCTCGGATGGGCATATGCACACTCACACATCATGCTTCCTGCCCTGGCTAACGCAGTTGACGATGTGGCGACCATGATCGAGGGCATGGACCCAATGATGCGGAATGCTATAGACAAGCGTATCCATCACGCCACTGATTGGACCGGCGGCGGCATGAATGAGTGGGTGTCTGCCGTTATCAACTTTGCCTTGTACGACATTGCAGGAAAGGCACTGGGCCAACCTGTTTACAAGTTACTCGGCGGCGTCCACACCGATTCAGTGCCGACATACGCAAGTCACAAACTGTGGCGTGATTGGTCTCTAGAGGATTTGGCAAATGGCGCTGCCGAGATTAAGGCTGACGGCTTCAAAATGCTCAAGTTCCGGGTGGGAGCAAATGAAGCTGCATTGGACGAACGGGAGCGGGCAAAAGTAGTCCGAGAGGCCGTAGGCCCGGACTACCCTATTGCCGTTGATATAAACCAGGGCTGGGATGTGGCCAGGACTATGGAAGTCGCACCATATCTGGAAGAGTTTCGGGTTCACTGGCTTGAAGATCCTATAAACCGACATGACTTCGTCGGTTACAAGCACCTCGTAGACGCCCTGAATATCGCTATTACCCACGGTGAGAACTTATGGGATTGGCGACTTTTCCTCGATGTTGTAAAGGATGGAGCGGTAGACATCGCGATGATCGACGCACATCACGTCGGCGGAATCGACGGTTTCGTCAAGGCCGCAGCCGTATGTGATGCGGCGTTCCGCCCTGTGGTCACCCATCTATCTCCTGAGATCGCCGTTCACCTTGGCGCCTCCGTGCCTAATTGCACGCTGGTCGAGTACATGGACTGGTCGTTCGGATTGTTTGAAAACACGAGTGAGATTAATTCAGAGGGTCGCATGGTTGTCCCACAGGAACCTGGTTTCGGAGTCAATTTAAACCAGGATCTGATTAAACGGGGTATCAAGGACTAGCCTTTAGATAAACCTCACCTGATTGATCCAAATCACCTGTAACTTTGAAGACAGTTGCTTGACGTTTTTGTAGACAGTTAGCACCCCTAAATTCAAAGAGGGTCGAATGACGTTAAATTCGACCTTACGGGAAGACCTATCCTTTTTTAACTGGTGGAGAGAACAGCAATAGGGGCCCTTTTACTGATACACGCCACTCCATCTTGCTTTCATACGTGTTTGGGGCCATCCTGCCCTTCGTCGATAAAGTACACCCTTAGAAAGTGGGAATTCCGATGAAGATCACGGACGTAAAAACCTGGGCAGTAGCTAACCCTCCTCCTCACTTTGGAGGGCCATTCTGGGTCTTCGTCAAACTGACCACAGACAATGGCATCGTTGGATATGGCGAAGCCTATGGGGTTCCATTTGCGCCGCGAAAAGTATGTGGCCTCATAGAGGACGTCGCCGAACGGTACCTCATCGGACAAAGCCCCTTCGAAATTGAGACCATGTGGAGATCCATATACGGCTCTGGTTTCAACCAGCATCCGGAGTTCACCGTAGGAGGAATCCTAAGTGCATTGGAGATCGCCTCGTGGGATATCGTCGGTAAAGCACTAGATCAGCCGGTATATAACCTTCTGGGAGGCAAGTTCAATCAACGTCTTCGGTCATACACATACCTGTACCCGGATACCACCGATGGCGGACAAATGGCAGTCGCAAACATTCATGGTGACCCGGACATTGCACCTAAGCGAGCCGAACACTATATGAATATGGGCTTCACTGCGGTCGGATACGACCCCGTCATGCCAATGGGAGATCCTCGTCAGCTAACCCTGCAAGAACTCAGCAATGCCGAACTCGTCACGAAGAACATTCGCGAAGCTGTTGGCGATAAAGTCGACCTCCTTGTCAAAACCCATGGCCAAATGACCACGTCGAGCGCCATTCGACTTGCGAAGCGGCTAGAGAAATACGACCCCTTGTGGTTTGAAGAGCCTGTGCCGCCGGAGAATCGTGATGAGATGGCGCGTGTAGCCCGCATGACTACCATTCCTGTCGCAACTGGTGAACGCCTCGTCACTAAGTACGATTTCTGGGATCTACTCAGTAAACAGGGAGCCGCTATCCTTCAGCCTGCCCTTGCACGCGTCGGAGGCATTCTTGAGGCAAAGAAGATCGCAGGAATGGCGGAGGCAAATTACGTCCAGATGGCGCCCCACCTGTACACAGGACCGATAGAGGCAGCAGCAAATATCCAGGTCGCTACCTGCAGCCCTAATTTCCTAATACAGGAAAGTATCCAGAACTTTACCGGTTTCTTCGCCGATGTTCTGAAGAAACCCATCCAATGGGAAGAGGGATATATCATCCCACCGACCGACCCTGGAATAGGTTACGAACTAGATGAAGATGTGGTGGAAGCAAACCTTTACACCGAGGACGGAGTGTTCCCTCCAATGGGGCCGAGGGACTAACAGCAAAGCAACCCGTCGGGTGGGACAACCTCCACCCGACGGCTAATATCTTGGAGAAGTTATGCTAATTTCCGCCCCGACTATCCACTACCCGCCGCAAGTCAGCACTATTCATCGCGCGTAACCGACTGTCTATCCGCATGGAACCTGGCTTTCGAAGTATCGGGAAGATCAGCGCAGCCGAAAACACTGTCGCAAAACCAAGAAGCGAGGTAACCAAAACAGCAGTTTGCGGATCGTACACCCCCGCCATAATCCCAACGTTGATCTGTCCGATCGGGCCCGTGCCAATAAACACTGCGACAGTCCCCATCACGCGTCCACGCATCTCAGGTGACGCCGCCGATGCCATGATCGTACTCTGCATCGTTCCGAACGCAGACATACCAAATCCACCTATAAACACGATGACAAAGCTCACCCAGTACCAGTGAGACTGCGAAAACAGCAAAATCGTGACTAGAAACAATATCGATCCGTAAAGGTATATTCGCGAGTAGTGACGTGGCAATACAAAACTGGCCATTAAGATTGCCCCAATAACCGAGCCCAGTCCTTCCACCGAGTTGAGCAACCCGACAAGGACGTCACCAACCTCAAGCGTCTCTCGTGCGATGATCGGTTGTTGGCTCATATAGGGAAACGCAAAGACGTTCATTAGCATCGTTACTATCAACGTTCCTACCATCAACTGACTGACACGAATGTATCGGACACCTTCAGCAAGGTCCGCAAAGATACCGGCACCTGAGGTCGTCACCGCTGGTCGTCTATAGGTGAGGGTAGTCGCTACAATCGCTGCACTCAGAAACAAGACTATTCCTGTGACATACGCACCTTCTGGTCCAATAGTAGCCATGAATACCCCGCCAGCGAACGGACCAATAATCCTGCTAAACGCGTTCGTGGCCGAATCCACACTCATTGCCCTTCCCAACCGCTCAGGATGCACAAGTTCACCAATCAGAGTTCGCCGCACCGGGAATTCGGAAGCCCAGATAATGCCGGACAAGAAGGTGGCTACTGCTAACTGCCAGTACACAAGAACATCGGCAATCAATAGAGCAGCCATAACAGCAGCAATCAACGCCTGCAGAACCATACCGGTAACCAGGAAATACTTTCGGTTGAGTCGGTCAGCGACAATCCCAAGACCAACGCCAAACAACATCGGGGCCATACGAAAGAAAAAGGTAAGAGATACGAGGAACGGCGAGTCCGTCATATCGAATGCGACCAGCGCAAGAACTAGGGTATCCAGCCAACGCATCGTGCCACCAAATGCACCGATAGCCCAGAGACGCCTGAATTCCGGATTTTTAAATATCGGGATTGGTCGCGCTGAAAAGGCCACTGAGTTGTTCACGCAGGTCTGACCTCTTCGATGTCATCTCCGCCCCACATACCGCGGTGCGCTTCCCTCGCTGATTCTTCAGCAGAGAGTAGTACAGAGTCGTACCTATTGTTGGCATGATGGGGCATATATCGAGCGAGACCGTTAATTAACAAAGCCGCGTTCACCATCTGATTATCGACATATATATAGCGGAGTAGTCGGCCATCTATGTCACGATCATTCCCATCACGCTCAAGTAGTACAGTTTGATCACCAACCCAACTTCGATTAACAAGTTGCGAGGTTCGGTAGTATGACTCGCCCGGCACGCCAACAGAAACTCCAATGTATCGGACTGTCTCTGTTTTGCCATCGAGTTTGACGATTATGGTGTTGCCGTCGAGCACGTCCTCGACCAGGGCTGACTTGAATGTGCCATTCGAAGTGTCATCGCCGCCTGAATAACTAAGTGGCCCCACCAGAGATAAGAGCAATCCAAGCGCCGCAAATACCAGTAAGACCCCACCCGCGCTCTTGAGCCACTGACCGGTAAATGAGTTGCCTTCTCGTCCATGATCTCGTTCAGACATAGATATGTCGTAATCCGACGGACCAGGGTATTCCGACACAATTCGAGGGTCGAAAATCTCGCTAGGTTCTAAGACTTCCGGGTCCTCAATGGTGCGAGGCGCATCGTCACTGTCAAACCGATCTTCGGTTGCATCATGATCATTGCTATCAGGGCCGCTATGTTTGTAAACCATAAGGATCGGTGACCGGCGAAAGTTCTGCTATTCACAGTGAGTCATATTCTGGATGCGAATGCCGAGATATGAAAGACTTAACCCTATCTTCAGCCGATCAATTCTGCGAAGACCACGAAGAGATAGCATCTTCATCGCGTTGACTAGGTCGATGCAGGCACGTAGTATTTGTCTACAGATCCACGCTGCGATAGCGTTCCTCCCGAATGTCAAGGGCGTTATTGCAGCCGGTGAATCAGCGGACTTTGAGGAAAGTTGCTGCTGTCACTCCCGGCAAGGATCGCCCGGGCCCGGTGACAGTCGCAGTTTCGACGCACCGAAGGGATTACCGGGTGGCATACGCCTCAGCATTACACTGCCGGGAATGCGGCAACGAATACCCGATCGCACCTATTCACGTTTGCGAATGGTGTTTTGGGCCTCTTGAGATCACTTACGACTATGACGCCATTGGGACTGCAATCAGTCGCGAGAAGATTAAAGACGGCCCACTCACAATGTGGAGATACGCGGACCTGCTCCCGGTAGACGCGGAAAACGCCGTGAATATCGGAACGGGTATGACTCCGCTATTGAAAGCTGACAATCTCGGGCGTGAACTTGGAATAGATCAGTTATGGATCAAGAACGACGCCGTCAACCCGACCTATTCGTTCAAAGACCGTGTGGTTTCCGTCGCCGCCACTAAGGCCCTTGAGTTTGGGTTTGATACTCTTGCCTGTGCATCGACCGGAAATCTCGCCGGAGCCGTTGCCGCTCACGGCGCCAAAGCAAACATGCGTACCCTCGTTTTTATTCCAAGTGATTTGGAATCAGGCAAAGTCGTCGGGGCCGCGATTTACGGACCGACAGTAGTCGCGGTTGACGGTAACTACGATGATGTGAACCGGCTTTGCAGCGAGCTCGCTGACGCCAATGAAAGCTGGGCTTTCGTCAACATCAATATGCGACCTTACTACGCCGAAGGATCCAAAACGCTTGGGTACGAAACGGTAGAACAGCTCGGGTGGAAAGCACCAGACCACGCTGTCGTGCCAATCGCCTCAGGTTCTTTGTTTACAAAGATCTGGAAGGGCATGAATGAATTTGCAAAACTCGGCCTAATTGACGACGTGCGCACGAAGATGCATGGAGCCCAGCCTGATGGTTGTTCACCAGTAGCACAGGCATTCGCTGACGAGCAACTTCACGTGAAACCGGTGGTGCCTAACACGATCGCAAAGTCCTTGGCCATAGGGAACCCTGCGGACGCCTACTACACGCTAAAGATCACCCAAGAGGCCGAAGGCTCCACCGTCGGTTCGACAGCCGACCCAGCTATTGTCGAAGGTATTAAACTCCTCGCACAGACCGAAGGAATATTCACAGAGACCGCCGGCGGAGTTGTGATCTCAAACTTGAAAGCCTTGGCTGAAGCCGGACGCTTCCAAAAGGGAGAGTCGGTGGTGGCATACATCACGGGGAATGGACTTAAGACCATCGAGGCAGTAGAGCAAGAAGCAAATCCAGTCAACATCAAGGCGACGATGTCTTCGTTCGAGGAGCAGGTGGAGGTAGAATCCAAGGTTGGGAGCAAGACAGCTTCGTAACAGCATCCTCTTTCGGACTAACCCGTCGGCGATGTGTTGTCGGTTCACCCTATGGGGAGATTTAGAATTGTGGCCATCCGAAGGGTTCGACTTACTTTCGAGGGAACACAGATCACAGACCCGGTGATCTATCAAATTGGTAAAGATTTCAAGATCGTCACTAATATCCGACGAGCGGAAGTCCATGCGGACGTTGGATGGGTCATCCTAGAACTTGATGGAGCGGAGGCAGAGATAGACTTAGCGCTGGCCTGGGCTACTGGAAAAGGAGTTAGGGTAGATCCTATAGCGGGTGACGTGCTCGAGGGTTAACCCTGAGACCCTTTACAACAGTTACTATCTGTATCTAGTCGAAGGCATCGAACGGTTCAGGTTTCCTTCGCCTCAGGGAAGACAATCAACAAATAAATGGCGACCGGGCCTGATGACGATCTGAGACCGGTACTCGATAAAGATACGAAAGAATACAAGGGATATTTATATGCCAATAATGGTACGAATACCGACCCCGCTACGTAGGCTCACCGGTAACATAGACAAGGTCGAGGTAGACGCCGACACCCTGCAGGGAGTCGTCGATGCGCTTGATCAGGCACATGAGGGAATCAAGGCCCGGATTTGCGGTGAGGACGGAGAAATTCGCCACTTCGTGAACGTCTACGTGAACGGTGAAGATGTCCGATATCTGGACGGACTTAACACTCCAACGAAGACCGGCGATGAGATTAGCATCGTTCCAGCTGTCGCTGGTGGACACTAGTCCCTACAATCCCATCAATTATATAAACGGGGGGCGTCTTCACGGACGCCCCCCGTTTATATAATCCCGAAGCCCACTGATCGAATTTAATTGCCACCCTCATGTAAGCAGGGGCCTGGCAATTTCTTGGATCCTACCCTACAAGTGACTCTATTGCAGAGCGAACCAGATCTTCAGGGACGTCCCGCCGGGTTGACGACTTACCTGAGCCCTCCAGTACTACCCACCTGATTGAACCTCCAGCGGATTTTTTGTCCGATTTCGTCGCTTCAAAGACAGCGTCCACGTCTATGCCCGAGGCTGTTGTAGGCAGATTGTATTGTTCGAGAACCGCCTGTTGCCGGTCAATCAATTCGTCTGTGATCAATCCAAGCCCTTTGCAAATCCGTGCAGCGCCCATCATTCCTATGCTCACAGCCTCACCATGCAAAAACTGGCCATACTCGCTCACAGCCTCAAGCGCATGTCCGATCGTATGGCCATAATTCAACAAGATACGGGTATCGCCTGTCTCGAATTCATCTGCCGAGACCACCTGGGCTTTGATAGCAACACTTCGTCTGATCACATCTACAGCCAATTCATCCTTCAGACCAAACAACCGTTCCGAACTCGTCTCAAAGGTGTTTAGTAGATCAGCATCTAGAATCAAGCCGTGCTTAATA
Organism: Dehalococcoidia bacterium; assembly: GCA_046583495.1. GTDB lineage: Bacteria > Chloroflexota > Dehalococcoidia > Lucifugimonadales > Lucifugimonadaceae. Next base: position 31,951 of record JAYGCF010000029.1, on the reverse strand, counting down.
GCCTCAGCCCATCCTGCTGCCATTTCTCGGTCGGGTAGCGTATCGAGAGTGTCAATGTCTGATAACACCAACTTCGGTTGATGGAAGGCCCCGACAAGGTTCTTACCCTCTGGAAGATTTACAGCAACTTTTCCACCCAGTGAAGCATCCACCATTGACGCCAGGGTCGTAGGTACCTGAATGAACGGTACCCCACGCCGGTACGTAGCTGCGGCAAATCCAGCAGCATCTCCCATAACCCCCCCACCTAAGGCCAACACAACGTCCTGGCGTTCCGCGCGAAGTCTTGCCAACCAACCATAAATATCGCGAATCTTGTCCAGGTTTTTCGTCGTTTCACCGGATTTCAGGACAAGGACGTGGGTCTGAAATCCTGCAGACTCCATCGACTCTTGAACAGGTCGAACACATGAACGAAAAACTGCCTCGTCAGCGACAAGGAATGCCTTTCCTTTGAGGCCAGCTAATCTGGCCTCATCTCCCAGGTGTGCGATCAACCCGCGGCCCACTACAGCTCGGTAATCACCCTGTGAAGTTTGGATCAAGGCCGCCAGAGATGATTCCGGTGCACCATTCACGCCTTTGCCTCCGACTTTTCTTTGTTGGAACGAATAAGTGCCACGATCTCAGCTGCTACGTCCTTTGGTTCGCGTCCTTCAGTGTCGATAGATACGTCTTCAGCCGATGAATACGCAACTTCTCTCTCTTCCAGTAGTTCTCGAACCCGATCAACGGTAGTCCCATCACTATCAGATCCTGCCAGCATGGGTCGTACCGCAATTTGACGGCGATTTCGTCGAGCAAAAGGGCGGTTAATACGTTCATGAATTGTCTCGGCCGAGGCCGTCAAACGTATTGTGAGCCCGTGAGCAGACATCATTTCTCTATTTTGTTGATCAACTGGAACTCCACCCCCGGTCGAAATAACCCTGCGACCTGGTTTTTCCGAGATCTCTTTGAGCAAGTCGCGTTCAATGCGGCGGAATGCTTCTTCTCCCTCATCGGCAAATATTTCAGATATCTCTTTCCCGACACGCGTCACAATCAATCGATCCATATCCACAAAGTCGGCGTCGAGAGACTGCGCAGCCAATCGACCACTATGTGACTTTCCAGTGGCTGAGAATCCAATAAGGTAGATTTTATCTCTAAGATCCATCAATACTCAGGTCCCTAAATCACGAGAGGTCGTTTCAGTCATCTTTCCTATGTGATTGTCCGAACTCCTGGTGACTGGCAACGTAACCCTCAAGATTACGGCGAGTTTCACTAATATGATCCCCGCCGAACTTCTCCAGAGCAACCAACGCAAGCACCTGTGCGATCATCGCTTCACCGACCACACAAGCTGGTGGAACCTGGCAGATATCACTACGGTGATAGGGAGCTTCGATCACCTCACCGGTATTGATGTCCACCGAAGGTAACGGCTCTGTCATAGTGGCGATCGGCTTTATCGCAACGCGTATCACAATCGGATTTCCGTTCGACATGCCGCCCTCAATACCACCTGCCTCGTTAGTAGTCTGTCTGAACCGTCTCAGGTCACCCGGGTCTGGTACGACGACATCATGCACTTCACGTCCTGGCCGTTCCGTATTTGCGAAGCCATGCCCGATTTCAACGCCCTTGACCGCGTTGATACTCATCATCGCTTGGGCGAGCAGCGCGTCCAGTTTCCGATCCCACTGTATGTGACTTCCCAATCCGACCGGAACTCCCTCAGCCACCACCTCAAACACACCCCCTATGGTGGTGCGATCAGCTTTTGAAGCATCTATGGCGTCACGAAATGCTTGGGCAGTTTCTGGATTGTCGGTACGGACATCGCAGTTCTCTACCACCCCCCAATCGATCTCAGATCTAACGGCATCTGGTGCTTGTACCGTGCCCACCGAGACCACACGACTGTGTATGGATACACCCAGTTCCTCGAGAAACGCCCGTGCCACGGCTCCCGCAGCGACCCGTGCAGCAGTCTCACGAGCAGAGGCCCTTTCAAGTACATTTCGCATGTCGTGCGCCATGTACTTGAGCGCTCCAGGGAAATCTGCGTGTCCTGGCACCACTCTTGTGTTCTCTTTACGATCGACATCCGGGCCAACTGGACCTACGTCCATTGCACCTTGCCAATTTGCGAAATCTTTATTCTCCAGGGTCATTCCTACCGGAGACCCCAACGTTTCTCCGTGACGTACTCCGCCACGTATCGACGCGAAGTCACTCTCGATCTTCATACGTCCGCCACGTCCATATCCACGCTGCCTTCGCGCCAACTGTTGCGCGATATATTCTTCCGTGAGTGGGACCCCTGCAGGGATGCCTTCAACGACTATAGTCAGCCCAGGACCATGTGACTCACCAGATGTAAGAAATCGGAACATTTATCACCATAGGAACCCCGGCATTCGGGGGTAGATATATCTGTCGTTAACCAATAAGTCGTTCACAATAAAATGAGAACGCGCCCCATGTGTGATCGACAGTAACATTCTAGTGCAGCACCCGAGAGGCCACTCTCACTTGGATTACGCCAACGATCTTCGAGTTTCCTCAAAAGTTACTTTGCATCAATCACAACCTAATCTTATCTAACTCCGATCTAATATCTTCAATCGATTGGGCGTCGTAATGTGAACGGGAATAACATGGCGCGATCAATTTCTAAAAACATATGACCTCTACCGCACCCGTATAAACAATCTGGAGGAATCGATGGCCCTGTCCAAGTTGCTCGTGGCCAATCGCGGCGAGATCGCGATACGTATCATGCGTGCCGCTGCTGATCTCGGAATTCCAACTGTCGCCATTTATCCCCAGGATGACTCCGGATCATTGCACGCATACAAAGCGGACGAAAATTTTGTCCTGCCGGGCCGGGGGGCACGAGCCTATCTGGATATTGAACAGATCGTCACCGCGGCGACGGAGACCGGATGTGATGCTATCCATCCTGGATACGGCTTCCTGTCGGAGAACGCGGAGTTCGCCCGCGCTATTTCCGAGGCAGGACTCACTTTTGTAGGCCCGACTATCGAAACTCTCGACCTGTTCGGTGATAAAACACGCGCTCGGAAATTAGCCGAAGAGAACAATGTTCCTGTACTCCCCGGCACGAAGGGAACCGTATCGATCGAAGAGGCAAGGTCTTTCTTCGAGTCACTCGCTCCTGGGGACGCGATGATCCTGAAGGCGGTCGCTGGTGGAGGTGGTCGAGGCACAAGAGCAATCACATCTCTGGACAACCTGGAAGAGACCTTCAATCAATGCTCAGGTGAGGCAAATGCGTCGTTTGGGAATGGTGATCTGTATGCAGAGAAGTTCATATCAAGAGCTCGGCACATAGAGGTACAGGTACTCGGTGATGGGAGTGGGGAGGTAGTACACATGTGGGAACGAGAATGCAGCCTTCAGCGCCGCTTCCAGAAGATCGTGGAAATTGCTCCCGCTCCCGGAATACCCGAGGGTTTAAGAAGTCGCATTATTCAAGCAGCTACTCGTCTGGCCTCCGCTGTTAACTACCGTAGTCTTGGCACGTTCGAGTTCCTGACAGACGCCGACCAATGGGACGAGGACGCGCCGTACTATTTCATGGAGGCAAATGCCCGCCTACAGGTGGAGCACACCGTCACAGAAGCTGTAACTGGTATAGATCTGGTTCAGTGCCAGCTGAAAATAGCCGACTCGAAAGATATCGCTGACCTTGGGCTAGCGCAGGCCTCCATCCCCACGCCTAGAGGTTTTGCCATACAAGTTCGGGTCAACATGGAGACCATAAGCTCTGACGGGCAAACACTTCCTTCTGGAGGGACCTTGACGTCATTCGACCCCCCCTCTGGTCCGGGAATCCGCACGGATACCTATGGGTATACGGGTTACACATCCAATCCCGCATATGACTCACTCTTGGCCAAGTTAATCACACACTCATCGTCCCCTTCTTTCGAAGATGCCGTAAGGCGGACTTACCGGGCGATATCCGAGTTCAGAGTCGAAGGTGTGCCAACGAATCTCCAATTCCTACAGACCCTCCTCCAACACGACGACTTCAAGGGTCTGAACTTCCATACGCGCTTCATCGAGGAGAACGCATCTGATCTTTCTGCACAAACGGGAATGACCCATCGGAGACTCTATGCCGAGGGAGTGGCAATGAGTCCTGCAAGCATTAGTCCAGGGGGTTATGCAGGTGCCCAGATCGATACGTCTGATCCCTTGGCTCTGTTCAACCATGATCGCGACGTAAAGGCTGCCCAGGCGCCTGCTATACCGGCAGATGACAGCCCGGATATGTCAGGCCCTGATGGATCTGTCGGATTCCCTGCCCCGATTCAGGGAACGATAGTTTCGGTTCATGTTGTGGAGGGCGACGAGGTCAATCCTGGCGACCAACTCGTGGTGATCGAGTCAATGAAGTTGTTCCATGAGATCAAGGCTCAGCAGTCTGGAATCATCCGAAAAGTTACGATGACCGAAGGCGACACCGTTCGACAAGGCTATCCATTGGTCTTTGTCGAGCCAAACGGAGATGCGGAGGAAGGCGGTGATCTAACGAGTGCCATCGACCCTGAATACATCAGGCCAGACCTTGAACTCCTATATGAGCGACGCGCCTACACGCTCGACGAGAACAGACCAGAGGCCGTCGCGCGCCGCCGACGTTTTGGATACCGGACAGCGAGAGAAAACATATCTGATCTGGTCGATGAAGGAACATTCGTCGAGTTTGGCCCGATTGTAGTTGCCGCGCAAAGAGCGCGTCGCACTGAAGAATGGCTCCGTGAAAATACCCCCGCAGACGGCATGGTCCTCGGTTTAGCCCATGTAAATGGACATCTGTTTCCAGAGACTCAATCTCGAATAATTGCGTTGTCCTACGACTACACGGTTTTGGCCGGTACTCAGGGCACCCGGAATCATTACAAACAAGATCGGATGTTTGACCTCGCACAGCGTCATCAGATTCCGGTTATCGCTTTCATGGAAGGGGGAGGAGGAAGACCTGGCGACACCGACGGCAAGGGCGGCGTCGCTATGGATACCAAAACCTTCACAGACTGGGCCAAGTTAAGCGGATTAGTGCCATTGGTAGGCATCACTAATGGACGTTGTTTCGCCGGAAACACCGTCCTCCTCGCGTGTTGTGATGTGATTATCGCCACAGAAGGTTCAACCGTAGGGATGGGGGGGCCCGCAATGATAGAAGGTGGTGGTGTGGGTATATATACGCCTGAAGAGGTCGGGCCAATGTCGTTCCAGGTACCGAATGGCGTGATCGACATACTGGTCAAGGATGAAGAAGAAGCAGTAGCAACGGCCAAGAAGTACGTGTCGTATTTCCAGGGTGACGTCGAAGATTGGGAGGAAAACGACCAACGTCGCCTGCGACATGTTGTTCCTGAAGATCGAGTTATCTCTTATGACATGCGCGAAGCGATCGAAATTATTGCGGACAAGGATTCTGTTCTGGAGATCCGAAGGGAGTTCGGCATCGGAATCATTACAGCTTTCATACGTGTAGAAGGAAAGCCTATGGGCTTGATCGCCAACAACCCACACCATCTAGGTGGTGCCGTGGACAGCGATGGGGCAGATAAAGGTGCACGCTTTCTACAGCTTTGTGATGCCTTTGACCTGCCAGTCGTAAGTCTGATGGACTGCCCCGGCATTATGGTCGGCCCGGAAGTAGAACGAACAGCCCTGGTTAGACACGCCGCTCGAATGTTCAACACCGGCGCCAATATGTCAGTCCCAATGTTCGGTCTCATTCTCCGAAAGGCGTACGGGCTTGGCGTCCAGGCTATGTGCGGCGGTAGTTCTATGTTCCCAACGTTCATGGCCGCATGGCCAACAGCTGAGTTTGCCGGCATGAATATTGAGGGACATGTGAAGTTAGGTTACAGACAGGAATTAACGGATATCGAGGACCCAGAAGAACGGATTAAGTTCTATGACCAGATGGTGTCTGAACGTTATGAGAAGGCCAAAGCAATATACGCCGGAACGTTCTTCGGTATTGACGACGTAATTGACCCTGCTGAATCCCGAAGGTGGATCGTTTCAGGCATGGCGGCGCAGCCGCCAAAGCAGCCCCGAAAAGGCAAAAAGAAGGCTTACATAGATACCTGGTGAGCCATCATCTGAGGCTGCATTAGAGAGGGTTACGATATTCCCAGCCAAACATGGTCAGTCCTCGAAAGCACTGTTTAGGTCACAGCCCGTCGCCATCATTAAAGTCGGGTAGGACAGTTGATCTGAAATGCTTACTTGAACGTACGATCGGGCTTTTCACCAATAATCCGCTCTGCTTCAAGATGTTGGAGTTCCACATCACTCAGATCCAGTAAACCGGCCAGAACTTCTCTGGAGTGCTGTCCCAAGGTAGGCGCAGGCGAATCGATGTTGAACGGTTCGGTGGTCGTCCTGTAAGGGGTCACAGGATGCGGAATAGAACCAACATGGGCGCGATCCATCCAGGCCCAGTACCCACGCTCTGGAAATGGTTCATGCGTCAACAAATCCAGAGCGTTTAAGACTGGGGCGGCGGCGATCTCGAGATCCTGCAACTGACTGGTCAAATCATCGCGATCGTAGTTTTTGGACCACCTTGAAATACGTTTATCAATCACATCGTGCGCTGCCCAACGCGCATCAAGGCCAGCAAATTTGGGATCTAGAAGAACCGAGTCGCCTGTGAATCTCACAAATCGAGCCCAGTCATCATCACTGTTTATTGTCAGTGTGATCCACATTTCTTCGCCTCGACATCTGTACACACCACGTGGAACTGCTTGAGGATCACGATTCCCGTAGCGAACAGCGGGCTCCCCGAGCATCACCTGACTCGCCACACCATGCAGGCCAAGTGATGTACTCGCTTCCACATGCGATATGTCCAGATACTGCCCCTCACCCGTACGTTGAGCATGGAGGATCGCGATAAGGACACCGGCCAATCCATGGATACCCGCCACCGAATCTCCCAATGCCACGTGAGACATCGCTGGTGGATCACCAGGCCGCCCTTGCAAATGCGGCAATCCTGAGGCGTGTTCTACCGTGGAACCATACGCGCGATAGAAATGCCATGGTCCTCCGGCACCAAACGGAGGCATAGAGAGCATCACTAACTCAGGGTTTACCTCCCGCAAGACGGGTTCATCTAGTCCGAGTTTAGGGAGTACGCCAGCCGAGTAATTCTCAATCACAACGTCGGACACGGAGACGAGTTTTTTCAACAGGTCCTTACCGCGTGAATCCGTAAGATCTATGGTCACACCAAGTTTGTTGCGGTTCATAACATTGAAGGCTGGAGACTTCTCATAAAGCCGCTGGGCTACCCGCTCAGCGGAAACATCCCAATCTCTCCACCAGTCAAAATACTGACGCGATTCAACTTTGATCACCTCAGCCCCAACGTCTCCAAGGGAGCGTGCACATAACGGTCCTGCCCACCCCATCGACAAGTCAATGACCCGTAACCCTCGAAGTAGATCCGGGCGTAAATACGGTTCAATCACAGGGTTCGGTTTGTGAGAACGGGACGATACACCTTTCGTTTTAGTAGGATGTTGCTTCGGTGATCCAATAATCCCATGCTCGCCAAGTCTCGCCACCGTACCGTCTTTTCGAGCCGGGGTACGATGCAGTCTGAATGGTTGCCCTGGCACCTCTAATTTATGGCCGTTTGGAAGGGTAAGCTCACGGAACGCATCGACAGCACGGAGTTGCGCACTTTCAAAAAGGTCTGACATTGTGGGAACGAGAGCCAGTGGTATTCGACGCTTTTGCCCTTCGTTGAACCAGTACTCTGCCGATTTCTTTTTCAGCGCTGGTATAAGCGTTGCATCTATCTGATCCGCACCCATTATCCGGTTGACGGCGATATCGAATTTTGGAAGTTTTGACAGTTCTTGAGCACCCACGAGATCGCAGAAGTTATGCCACTGGGCCGGTGTGAGGGCTGTGACACCCAACCATCCCTCACTGGTTTCGTAAATCGCTGCAGGATATGTCGGATAAAAACGGTTTATGCCAAGTCGGTTAGGCCGATCCTCAGGTGGAGTTATAGCTGCTGAGGCACCCGTAGTCTCCTTAAGTGCCATAGCCGATTCAAGCAACGACAAGTCGATATGCACAGCCTGTTTCCGCTGTCCTAGAGTGCTAGAAACAAGGTGAACCATCGTGGCACCAAACCCTGTCATACCTCCCATAATCTGGACGGGATATCCACTCATAAGCAGTGGCGGACCATCTTTCGGACCAAATGTGATGACCTGGCTGATATAGGACAGCACACTCTGATCATTACCTGGGTTGCCGGCCATTGGCCCGTTCTGCCCCCACCATGTGAACGACGTAAGTATCAAATACGGGGAGGCAGATTTTAGAACCGAAAACCCCAACCCAAGCGCATCCAATGTCCCCGGTTTTTCCGATTCCAAGACAACGTCAGCGCTTTTTATCCAATTCAACAGTTCGGGGTGATTGGATTTGTCAGAAATATCCAGTGCCAGCGATTCTTTATTAGGGCTGAGCAAGGAGTGGATACCACTGTTATCCAGGTATTCAAGATCCGCGTCAAAGGGAGGAAGAGTCCTCGTTGGATGACCACTCGATGGGTTCTCTACATTTATTACACGGGCACCAAAATCCGCAAAGACACGCGCACATGAAGCGGTCGATATTGACCCAGACAAATCGAGAACGGTGTAGTCGGATAGAGGTAGGTTCATTGCGAGATATGTGTATTAGTTAACTAGTCACCCATAAACCATGGGTAAGAGGCAGCCTATACGAATTCCACGTCCATCTCGTAATGCCCTTTGAAAGATGCAGATTCAAACCGATCACACGCTTCTCATCGTCTGTGGAATTGACTCGAACATAGCTTCTACCGGCGCGTCCTGGCCCGTCCAGAGTTTGAATCCCTCGGCACCTTGATAAATCAACATAGATAAACCACCTGCGATGGTCGCTCCTGCATCTTCAGCTGCCTCCAGAAAAGGTGTACGAGGCGGAACATATACTGCGTCGTAACAGACAGAGTCACCAGATATCAGTTCGGGTGGAATCGGTGAGTCTTCAACGGCTGTTCCTCCACGCATACCCATGGACGTGGAATTAACAATCAAATCCGCATATGGAGCAACGTTGGAAAGTTGATCGAGGTCCAGGGATATAGCATCTGGACGAAACCTGGGTCGCGACATGTCACGCGCAAGTGCCTCTGCTCTCTCAGTAGTGCGATTAGCAATAGCCATCCTAGCGACACCGGATTCTCGAAGGGCATACACAATCCCACGTGCTGCGCCGCCTGCTCCCATCACAAGCACAGACTTGCCCTTGGGTTCAAATCCAACCGCCTCACGGAGCCCCCTCATGAATCCTGGGGCATCGGTGTTATAACCCTTCAAATGACCTTCGGTATTAACGATCGTATTTATAGCCCCTATCTTTTCGGCTGCGGGGTCAAGTTCATCAACTAATTCGAGCGCCACTTCTTTATGCGGAATGGTTATGCAACATCCAAGATAATCGTCGCCCCTGAGGCCTTCTACGGCCTCCTTAAATTTTTCAGGGGGAGTCGGCCAACCTTCGAATCGGGCGTCTATCTTCATTGCATTCAATGCAGCTTGCTGGAATACGGGTGAGAGTGAATGGTGGAGTGGATAGCCGAAGATACCAATTAACTTGGTCAATTTTCGTTGCGTCCTATTCGATTCGCTCTTGCTGAGAGATAGCTTTCCAGGATGATGACTGCCGCCATTGAGTCGAGTCTTGCCCGGTGTTTACTTGGCTCAAACCCTGCCGACCTCAAACGTCTTTCAGCCTCCGTGGTCGTAAATCGTTCATCGTAACTTTCGACCGGTATATCAGTAGTTTTGCGTAGAACCGACGTGAACCTGCGCATCTTGCGAGCGGCAGGCCCTTGCGTACCGTCAAGAGACAAGGGCAATCCAACTACTATTGTCTGAACATGCTCCCGTTCCGCCGTTTCGATGACGACTGAAATGTCATCCGCCTCTTCACTCCGGACGAGAGCTTCAATCGGTAAACAGACGATGCCCTGCGCGTCGGATATTGCGAGTCCGATCCGGGCATCTCCGACATCAAGTGCCAATGCACGCATGGAGAGGTTAGCCCTTGCTGCTTAAGAGAGCAGTTCGAACGACATTGGGAGCTTCTTCTAGTGCCTTTCCGAGAAGAGAGGCGTCATTACCACCAGCCTGTGCAATATCGGCGCGTCCGCCCCCGCGTCCGCCCATGATATCGGCGATACCTTTTACAATCACACCAGCATTATGTCCTTGCTCCACAAGATCTGATGTGACCATCGTTATAACAGTAGGTTTGCCATCCGAGGCACCACCAACCACGACAATTCCACTGCCGAGTTGCTCACGCAGGTGATCACCAAGCTCACGCAATCCCTTTGCATTAACGCCCGACTTCTCCATCACTAACACTTTTGCACCATCGACATCCACAGCTGTCTCGTGTGCAGCCGGACCCGTACCTCCACCGCCCAGAAGCGCGTCACGCTCAAGTCGTTCAACCGTTCTACGGGCCTCATCAAGTTCACTAATCTGCGTTGTTATTCGCTTACTTAGATCAGTGACTGGCGTACGGAGTTTGTCAGAAATGTCGGCCAGCATCCCGAATCGTTCCCACATGTATTCCTCAGCACCTTTGCCGGTTAGCGCCTCAAGCCTACGTGTGCCTGACCCGATTCCAGTCTCAGAGGTGATGAAAAACGCGCCTATTCCACCCGTGTGCGACATGTGGGTGCCACCACAAAGTTCGTAGCTCCAAGGGTAGTCGATCAGAATAGTACGAACATCTGCCTCATACTTGTCACCGAAGAATGCTAATGCACCTCGATCGATCGCTTCTCTGTATGACGTCCACTCGACTCCAACATCATGATTTGCACGAATCTTATCGTTGACGATGTTTTGCACCTGACGAATCTCGTCAGAGGTCATAGGCGCAATATGGGTAAAGTCAAAGCGCAATCTGTCTGGCGCTACTAATGAACCGGTCTGGCGCACATGTGAACCCAGCACTTCACGCAAAGCAGAATGAACAATGTGTGTAGCAGTATGGTTACGCCTGATGCGTTCCCGTCGTTCTTCATCTACGGTAGCCTCCACGGCGTCACCTACACGCAGCGTCCCTTGATTGACCACAGCTGAATGGACGTTGATACGAGAGTATGGGTTCTGCGTGTCCGTGACAGCGACACAGATTCCCTCACCCACGATCTTTCCTGCATCACCGATCTGCCCTCCCCTTTCGGCATAGAAGGGTGTTTCGTGGAGGATTAGCTCTATGTCGTCACCCTCATTTGCTTCGGCTGTCGACTCACCATTCTTGATGATGCCGACTACCTGCGTATCGACCCTCAGAGTCTCGTAACCTCGGAATGGAGTGTCGTCAACGCCAAGCGATTCATACACGCGACGAGCTGCCGTGTCGCCCCCGAAGTTCGTCCCTGAAGCACGGCCTCGTTCTCTTTGTGCTTCCATCTCTTCTTCGAACCCTGCTCTATCGAGAAGGAGATCAACTTCACCGTCAATTGCGAAATCTGGCGCTGCCTTTCCTGTCGATTCGACATATCGATCCAGGGCGTCTTCTCTCACCAGTTCCGGTGGGAATCCATAAGTATCGTAGAGAAGAAAAGCCTCGCTACCGGACACCATCGTCGACCAGTTGTGAACTCGTTGCTCGTGCAAACCACCACCATTTAAAACAGCGTCTGACATGGAAGCAAAAATAGCCTCATATGCTGCGCGTTTGCCCACGGTTGCAGAGTCATCTCCCTCAGGAGTCTCAAACCCCTTTTGTTCCATGAACTTCTGCATGTCATCCCTGGTAATCCCAGCCGACACTGCTGCTGCCAGAGTTTCGGGTGCAATCGTGTGGGAATCTCGGTAGGCGAACATTCCGTCGAGGACTCGTGTCCCCTGTGCGATGGCCCTGGCGAAACTCTCCTCCTCCACCTCCATTACCCTGAGAATAAAGGGGCGATTGTCCCTGAGTTCCGGATACACATTGCACATCTGGTCCATGGCAACTTCAGCAACCTGCCCGATAAAGGGACTTTCGATACCCAGTGCTAAACCAAATCTCATCGCTCGTCTGACAATTCGTCGTAGCACGTATCCACGACCCGTATTGCCAGGAACAACTCCGTCACCAATTAAGAATGAAGCCGACCTGGCATGCTCGGCAATTGCACCAAGTGCGCGGTCTGTCGCCGGATCCGTTCCCCATTTCCTATCCGCCAGTTTTTCTACCTCGGCGATTACTGGCACAAACACATCAGTGTCGTAGAGTGTGATGGCGTCTTGGAGGACCGCCGCCGCCCTCTCCAAACCCATTCCCGTATCAATGTTCTTGTTGGGGAGTGGCCGATCGTTACCTTCCAAATCCCTGTAGAACTGAGTGAAAACTAGGTTATAAACTTCTAGAAAATCATCGTGGTAGTTCGGCCCCCATACACTATTCCGAATCGGGTCACCGAGTGGCGGAATATCGTCTAGGGAACCGCGATAGTAGTGCAACTCACTGCACGGTCCACATGGGCCCTCGGCGCCGGCCGGACCCCACCAATTGTCCTCGTCTCCGAACCTATATATTTTCTCCGGCGGCACCCCGAGATCCAGCCATATCTCCTCGGCCTCGTCATCATCCTTGTAGATGGTTATATAAATACGCTCGCGTTCGAACCCGAGGTGGTTGACCATTAGGTCCAATGCCCAATGACAGGCCTCTTTCTTGAAATAGTCGCCAAAACTAAAGTTGCCGAGCATTTCGAACAAGGTGAGATGAGAAGCATCTCCAACCTCATCTATGTCCGTGGTACGAAAACTCTTCTGAGAGGTCGTCAGTCGAGGATGCGGTGGAGTTGACTCGCCAGCGAAGTAAGCCTTGAACTGCGCCATACCGGAATTGGTTAAAAGCAGTGTAGGATCACCCGCCGGAATAAGCGATGCCGCAGGCATCCGCAAATGGTCCTGATCTTCGAAATATTTAAGGAATACTTCGCGAATTTCGTCTGCAGTTCGCGGCATTGAACGTGGGCTGGTCATGGGTACGGGCTCGCGCTCGACCTCCTGAATTAGCTAGGGAACGTTAATCATATTAGTTCTTGCAAATGACTCACTTTTAAAGTGAATCCCTTGCGATAAAAGTCGTACATTCTAGCGATACAGCCAAATGATACCTGTATCGACTGACCTAAGCTTCTGTTACCCCTCGGCTTCGTCATCAGGGTCTACTTTTCGACGCTCTGACGATTGCTGCATGGCAAGCCGGTCCAACTCAGCCATACGTTCTGAGGAACGTGGGTTAGGCCTGTGCTCTTGACCTTCCGAATCCACTTCATCGTTTATAAATGCCGGTCTCGAGGTCCGTCTTATCTGTCGGGAGATATCATCCAATTCGCTCATACGTTCCAGTGAACGAGGGTTAGCGCGTGTTTGTCGTTCTGCTTCCGCCGCCAGGGCAGACTCTCGAAGTGCTTCTCGTCTAACTTCAGAAGACATGTCCACATCCTGCAAGCTCTCTGTTGCGGAGAACACATCCTCCGAGCCTTGATTGCCCTTGGTAGGATGGGCGCCATCACCCCAATAAATCGTCTGATGTGGGAATGGTATCTCGATGCCTTCCGCGTCGAACCTGTCTTTGATCCGCTTACGTAGTTCTCCTGCAATCTCCCATTGCGTTAGTGGCCTGCATACCCCAAGCATTTTGATCGTTATCTGGGAATCGTCAAAAGAGTCCAACCGGAGGACTTGAGGGGGGTCGATAATCTTTTCGGCCCAGTAATCTTCTCCCGAGAGTTCCATCCCGATCTCATTGAGGATATCAAACACATGATCCATATTTTCTTTATACGCGACACCAACGTTCAGGTTTATACGGGACCAGAATTTGGTGTAATTTGATGCAACGCTGATCTCGCCATTGGGGACCACGTGTACCTTGCCATCTAGGTCGCGCAGCACCGTTCTGCGTAAATTGATAGCCTCAACGGAACCCGCAATCCCAGCGATTGAAACCACGTCACCGGTCCGGTACTGGTTTTCGGCGACGATAAAGAATCCAGCAATCATGTCTTTGACCATGGACTGAGCACCAAATCCGACTGCGATTCCGGCGATACCGAATCCGGCAATCATCGGGCCGATCGGCACTCCTATTTCAGAGAGAACCGAGAAAACTGCTATGGCCCACACGAGGATGGCCAATGCCCCGACAATTACAGCCGCTAAAGTATCGGCCCTTAACTCTTGAGCTCGATTGCTTGAGGAATTGGGAAGGCCCGGGTCTTCGCCCTCGGTCATGACGATTCTCCACATCGCGACAGGGACAAGACGTTTCAACAATCTGATGGCCACGTAAGCAACCGCCCAAATGACGATTATCGGAATGACATGCGGCCGCACATCCTCTCCCAAAGATTGGAAACCCTGGCCAATGGCACCCCATATCGGTGAAACGTTCTGGTCAAGAACGTGTGCAATCCACAGCCCAAATGGCACTCCGACCAGGATCAAAAGCATGGGGCCTTCGGTCAAGAACAGCACAAATGATTTCATTCGATCATTAATGTGTCCCATTCCCTGTTCTTCGAGAGCACTTACCCCGGACTGAAGGAATCGGTGCAGGTAAATACGAAGAACGAACCAGATGATGATCGCCGCAATAGCTAGTAGGCCGGCCCAGATGCCCTCATCGGCCACCCATGCCAGAAACGAACCATCAGAAGGGTTCCCGAACAGGTCTCGCAATTGATCCTCCGGATCTGCCCTGGTCGCATGAAAACAAGTGACGACCAACTGAACAGTTACCCAAGATTATATGAGAGTGCCTGTCCTCAACCCTACAGAACTGCAATACCGATTAAGTTTGAAGTGTGTCAACTAAACTCATAAAACGGTGTGCAATTAATAATAATGAACATGTTCGTTCTTGAGCGTACCGAACAATTTATAACGTCACGCGACAAGTCACTGTTGTATACGGTCAAATAGTCAATCGTTGGGGCCTACCGGAAGATATTCTTTATCTTCTGAATAATTCCGCTACTAGCACCGTGCCGCCAATCGTGAAAGCTCGCCTCAGCGGAACTGGATCTAGAAAGTCTGGACTTCCGCTCTTTCATGTAATCTCGAATATGCTTCTCTTCACCTTTGTCTAACCAGTACCCCTCTTCATCCGGGCACCGCTCGATCTCGAGCGGCCAACCACGGTAACGGAACCGGAACATCTGTTTGCCACAATGTGGACAGGCATGTTCGACCTCGTGGTCTCCAAAGTGAATCGTACCTTTCGGTATATCGTGATCAAAAACCTGGTCCTCAAGCTCGGCGAGTTGGCCATGATCGAGATATTCACCATCACAAACCGGGCAGCGGTCGACCTCTAATCCCCGGAGCTTAGCGTGCTGAAGTTCAGATCCTTCTACAGGGCAGAGCAAAGAGACATTCCTTGAAAAGATTCGCAGCTATGACAATCGAAAGGTTTTAAAGTCCGCAGACTACAAACCTATAATACGGCCTCAGTTATCAGATGAGACTACGTACACTCTTCTAAAGAGTCCACGTGGCAGCTTGAACGGAGCACAGATGGGCGTTTATGAAGACCTTGGCATCAAACCCATCATAAACGGGTCTGGGTCAGTTACCCGCCTCGGAGGCGCACCCATGCCTCGGGAAGTCTTGGCCGCCATGACCGAGGCTGCATCTGATTCAGTTCCCATAGAAGTCTTGCAAGCTAAAGCTTGCAGCATAATCGCATCATTAACCGGCACGGAGGCTGCACTGGTAAGTGCAGGTGCCGCATCAGCATTAACGCTTGGTGCTGCTTCAATAATGACCGGATGGGACCGTGGCCGGATGGAATCGTTGCCACATTCCGATGATTTTCCTAACGAATTCATAATCGCACGCGAACAGAGATCCGGATACGACCACGCCGTGCGCGCCGCTGGAGCCAGACTAGTGGAAGTCGGCTTTAATGAGATCGTGTCCGGCGCGGGGGTTCGACGTACCGAAGCATGGGAGTACGAAGTTGCTTTTGGCCCCAAGACCGCTGGCGTTGTCTATGTATTTAGCCCTGATTCCAAACCATCTCTGGCAGAGGTCGTGGCGAGGGCTCACAGACATAACTTGCCTGTTCTAGTAGATGCTGCAGCAGAGTTACCACCTCGTTCAAATCTCATCGATATTCCAGCAACCGGCGCTGACCTGGTCGCCTTTAGTGGAGGAAAATCAATCCGAGGACCACAATCGACCGGGATTTTGACGGGGCGGCGTGATCTAGTCGGTCCCGCATTTGCTCAGTTGGTAGACATGGATGATCACCCATCGCTGTGGGATCCTCCTAAAGAGTTGATCGATATCGATCGGTTCGAAGGAGGGCCGCCTCGACACGGCATTGGTCGCGCTCATAAGGTTTCCAAAGAAGAAATTGTTGGACTATTAACCGCTCTGGAGTTATTTAATGCAGGGGCCTATGACGAAGAAGTTTGCGGGTACGAATCGCGCCTGAACCGTATATCCAGAGCGCTAATAGGGGCACCGGTTACATGCACGGTTCAACAGGCAGACGACGGTGAATCATTCCCGTTATTAGACATACACATACACGAGGGCTCATCCAGAAAAAATGCCTTCGCAATATGCGACTCGCTCCGTAAAGGTTCTCCACCAATTTACGTGGGGCATGCCAAATTGGATAAGAGAATCATAACCATCAATCCTCTTCACTTGGATGACGCCAACGCGGATGTTCTCGCCAGGCGTATACGCGAAGAGGTCGAAGCACCCTAATATTCAAACCACCCGAGCCGATAATAGGTTTTCTAACTCGTCTAGGCGTAGTTAACCCTTGGTCATCTCTCTTTGCATCTGGGCCAGTCCCATTGGGCCTAGGTCTAGTGCCCGGTTATGCCACGCTTTCAAATCAAAGTTAGATCCTGCTTTATTTTTCGCCTGCTGACGGGCCTCCAGCCAGTACCTCTCACCCACTTTGTAACTGATCGCCTGTCCTGGCATACCGAGATAACGATCAATCTCTGAAACCATGAATTGCGGGCCAAAAGGAGAAGTAGGTTGCATGAATTCAAGTGCAAGGCTAGGCGTCCATACTTCTCCAGGATGAAAGTTAGAGTCGTTTGGTATTCGCAATCCCAGGTGCATTCCAATGTCTACTACCACGCGTTGAGAGCGAAATAGCTGAGAACCTAGCATGCCGAGGTAGTAATCCGGGTTGTCGAGATAGCCCAACTCACCCATCAATCGTTCCGCATAAAGGCCCCATCCCTCCACATATCCGGAAGTTCCTGCGGCAAGTTTTTGAAAGCGTGAAAGTTGGTCTCCGAGACTGATCGTAGTTGCGATTTGGAAGTGATGTCCCGGCACACCTTCGTGATAGACGATGGACACTTCACCCCATAGCGGGAATCGATCTTTGCCCTCTGGCACCGGATACCAAGTCCGGCCCGGGCGGGAGAAGTCTTCCGACGGTCCCGTGTAATACATTGCGAGTGCCCCCCCGGGAGGGGCGATCATTACTTCAACCGTCTTAACCGGTTCGGCTATATCAAAGTGCGTCCCATTCAAGTCATCTATGGTCTGATCCTGAAGATCTTGCATCCACCCCTTGAAGGCGTCCGTGCCCTGTATGGACCGTGTGGGATCTTGATCGAGTAATTCTTTGGCCGCAAAGAAGTCTCCTCCCGGGACTATTTTGTCGGAGGTGATCGCCATCTCAGCCTCAGCCCAACGAACTTGCTCCCAGCCCCAGTTGTACGTTTCTTCGAAATCTATTTGGGCGCCCAGATACGAACGCGCCTTTAATTCATACCGATCGCGACCCACGCCATCTTGATCCTTGGCATCATTAAGGTGATTTTCAGAGAGAAATATCCCAAAGTTTGCAAACGCCTTAGAAGCGTCATGGGCTGCACTGACAAGTCGTTCCCTGAGTGCGCCATCAGTCAAGTTGGTTGCGTCGTACGCAGAGACGAGCTGATCAAAGAATGAAGGATCGGTGCCTTGTCCGCTGTAGACTTTTGCCTGCTCAATGACCCCATGTACCTGCCGTCTTGTGGTTGTCTCGCCTTTTAAGACCCCTTCATCCAGCGTCTGTCTGTAACTGCTTAATGCATCCGGCACGCGTGACATTCGCGCTGCGATATTGTCCCATTCGTCCTTCGTTTCTCGTGGCATAAGATCGAAAATCTGACGCGCACTCTGAAAAGGGCTGTGGAGAATATTCATCCCTCGGTATTGCTCGCCAGCCTCGTATGCTTCAAGGCTGATCTCTATCTCTTCTACCATCACGTCCCGAGCCAAACGGTCACGCTCGTCTATCGGTTCGACCTTTTTAAGCTCTCGCAAGGTTGATCGATCTAAGTCAGCCTGTGCAGCGTCTCCCGCCGGGGAGTTGTCCGGCATTTCAGTCTCGTGTCCCGGCACGCCAAAATAGGTCGCTACGATCGGTTGTAAATCTGCAATCTGATCTATGTAACGATCTGCTATGTCGAAGATTCGAGACAAGTTGTTCTCCCTTCAGACTTTCTCTGATCTGGGCGTGGTTACGTACCCAGGTAATCGAGAGCGGCACGCGCAAATATTTCGGTTCCTAATGGCAGACATTCTTCATCGAATATGAAGCGTGCATTGTGGTGTGGGGGCCTTGCTGGGTCACCTGCTCCCAAGAGAAAGTACGTTCCAGGTGCTCTGTTTATGAACTCTGCCATATCGTCTCCGACTGGAACTTCTTCATGCGGACCAACCTGATCGACCCCTGGCACCTGATCCGCAATTCCTGCCACCCACGAAGCAACTTCGGGATCATTCACTACTGGAGGAGCTCCATTAAGCAACTTGAACTCCGCCCCTCCACGCATCGTCTCAGCAATACCTTTCGCTGTACGTTCTACTGCGGAGATAATTTGCTCTCGGATATCTGAGGTAAACGCTCGAATGGTTCCTTTAATCGTCACAAAGTCAGCAATGACATTAGGCGCTGTTCCACCAGTTAGTTGCCCCACAGTCACAACACCCATGGCGTTAGGAGCAATTTCTCGGCTTACAACCGTCTGTAGTGCGGATATCACCTGTGCACTGATTGCTACCGGATCGATAGCCGTGTGTGGTAGCGCGCCATGCCCTCCCTTGCCCCTGATCGTTAGTTCGAACTGGTCAGCACTTGCAAACACCGTAGCCTGATTCACTCCCACAAACCCGGTGTCATACTGATTCCAAAGATGCAGCCCTATAACGCGATCTGGGGAATGATCCGACATAACATCATCCGCAATCATCGCCTTCGCACCTTCAACAAATTCCTCGGCGGGCTGGAACACGAACACAAGTTTTCCGGTTAATTCGTCCCTTCGCTTCGCAAGTAACTCGGCGGCACCAAGCGCCATAGTGATGTGGCCATCGTGCCCACAGGCGTGCATGTTGCCGTTGGTGGACGCAAATGGGAGATCGCTCAGTTCAGAAACCGGTAAGGCATCGATATCCGCACGTATCATTAGAGTCGGTCCGGCCTTGCCCGTGTCCAGGACTCCAACCACTCCTGTGCCGCCTACCTCTGCCTGGATGTTCAGTCCCGCCGCATTAAGCCTGTCAGCGATAATCCCTGCCGTCCGTGTCTCATAAAAGCCAAGCTCTGGATTTGCATGGAGGTCCCGTCGTAACTCGATAAGGCCGGGAAGGGCATCTGCGACCTGGTCGGTTACGGTGTCAGGCATTATTCTGGTCTCCGTGGTATCGCTTGTTTTTACGTTCGAAATCGGGGCCGGAGTCTACCACGGCGGTCGGGTTTTTATTCCTGCGAAATAGCTGACTACAGCGTTAGAATCTAACTAATGCCTAAACTTCCCATATTTCCTCTAAACACTGTCCTATTCCCGGGCTATGAACTCCCACTGCGTATATTCGAACAGCGCTACAAAACAATGCTGGCAGACTGCCTTAACCTTGACGGTCGTTTCGTTATTGCATTGATTAGCGACGGCGTTGAAGTCGGCGGTGACGCAATACCTCGTGAAATCGCGACAGTGGCCCGCATAAACAACGCCGGAGATCTAGATGATGAGGTGATTCCTATCACCACAATTGGGGATCACCGTGTTCGTATTTTGGAACTAGATCGGTCACTTCCATACCTTTCAGGTGATGTCGAAATCATTCCAGAACCCACGGATGAACATATCGATCCTGCTCTATTAAAACGAGCACAGACAGCCACTGAACGATTCGCCAGAGTTATGTTGATGCAACTCAGGGGAGAGTGGCGTGCTAACCCGCAAATTCCATCAGATCCAGCTCTGCTTGGATACAAAATGGGAACGTTACTTGCAGACCAACCTACTGCGGCACAGCGAGTGCTAGAAGCAGAAAGTATCAATGGTCGGTTACGACAAGCGGCGCCAGCCATAGAGGCATTGGCAGCGCAGTTTGAGGCCCGGCTCATGGAACAGGCCGCAGCAGACCACCGGCGAGGCATGCACAGGAACTAAGTCCGATCGACCTTAGGTGCACCCAGTAACCGTTTTACTTTCGTCACACTTTTAACTGCTCAGGGCCATATATAGGTGCGTCCCGGTGCTCATAAAAAGGAATGGCCGGGTGCCCATATGGATACCCGGCCATTCTTGTGTTCGGAAGGGAACATAACTAGTCGGAAGGGGCACTCTTCATATAGCCCTTACCGTCCAGGAATTCGGCCAGTCTTGCAATACCGTCTCGGTTCTTCTCAGGAGTTTCGTACGCAAAACAGAGCCGTGCACAGTTCTGACCATCACCGTTCGGTGCGAAACTCACACCTGGCAGGTATCCAACTCCTGCATCGAACGCCTCGTCAACAAGTTCACTCATCGGTGTGCCTTCCGGCATTGTGAGCCAGGTATAACAACCACCCTGTGGCACCGCCCATTTTGCCCCGGTACCGCCGAAGTTTTCGCCAAGTGAAGCAACCATGGCATTTGCCTTGGCGCCCAGTGACTCAGACAGATCGTCTTTGTGGTCCTGAAGGTGTTCGGTGAGGTAACCCTCTACTGCCAGGGACGCAAAATGGTTTGCCGTACCAGAGCTACGAAAACCCACAGCTCGGTTAGTGACCTCTTGCGGCGCAACGAAATAGCCCAGGCGAAGCCCCGGGACCAGCAATTTAGAGTAGGAGGCTACGTGCATGACCATGCCGCTTGTGTCCAGAGACGCATATGCCTCCTGTGGCTCACCATCAAACCTAAGGTCTACATAACAGTCGTCCTCAATGATAGGTACCGAATGCCGATGGCAAATTTCGATAACCTGTTTACGACGAGCCGTCGGCATCGTAGTTCCAGTCGGGTTCTGATGCTCAGGTATGGTGTAGAGGAACTTCGGCTTCCTTCCCTTTGCCGTCAGATCAGTGATCAACTCGTCAAGGCTCTCTGGAATGATGCCTTGATCATCAATAAGGGTTCCGACAACGTTAATGCCGTGATTCTTAAGTTGATTGTGGGTGCCACCGTACACGTACTGCTCGGTTACAACTGTATCGCCCGGATCCGACAGAGCCTTGATAAGGACGAAGTTCGCCTCGCCCGAGCCTGCAGTCATAAATACTTCGTCGGGGGTGGCCTTAATCCCTCGATCGTTAGCAAGTTTCTGTGCCGTGAATTCTCTTAGTGCCTCGTTACCGTTCCGCTCGGTGTAATACACAAGGTCGTGGCCCTCGCGGTCCAACCCCTTACGCAGGCCTTCAACCAGTCCTTCAAATGGAACCGCCTCTGGCGGGGGGTAGGCGACTGCAAAGTCATACGTGGCATGGCGTGGGTGGGTAACCTGGGTCTCTTTGGACCGAGTAGAGAATTTACCTGCGTAACTGAACGTGGTAGCCATCCGGTGAAGTACTCCTGGGGCATCTTTGTCCCCGCGCTATAGTTCCTAAGTGCTTAGCAGCTGCAGCTTGTCGTGACGCTGCCTATCCCTGCTCTTCTAAGGGCCATCTGCTCTGCAACACGTGCCTCGTGGGTTAGAGTCCCGTCCACAATGGTTTTTCCGATTCACCCGGTGATGAGACGGACGCTGGAGATGCATTTAGCATCCCGTTGTCATCAAGAATTTGCGCCAACAATGCCACTCCTTCTCGATTCTTTTCAGGAGATTCATAACCAAAGCAAAGACGAGCATAGTTCTCGCCATCACCATTTGGCGCATACACCGATCCAGGTATGTAGCCAACACCTGCATCAAATGCCTTGCCTTGAAGTGAAGTCATATCAGTACCTATTGGCATTTCAATCCACGTGAAACATCCGCCTTGTGGCTCGTTTATCTTGGCGCCAGTCCCACCGAAATGCTCCCCAAACGAAGAAATCATCGCATTTCGTTTCTCGAGAAGTGCAGCGTTCTGGTTATTTTTATGTTCCTGCATGTGTTCCTTCAGAAACCCTTCGACTGCCAACGAAGTGAAGTGATTAGCGGTACTGGAACTACGGAATCCGATAGCGCGTTCACGAACCTCTTTACTTGCGACAAAATACCCTAGTCGAAGGCCGGGAAGGAGCAATTTCGAATACGAAGCAACATGGGAAACCATGCCAGAGTCGTCCAATGCACGGAAAGATTCCTGTGCCTCTCCGAAGAAGCGTAGGTCCACGTAACAGTCGTCTTCTATGATCGGTATGCCATGCTTGTGACAGATATCGATAATTTGCTTGCGCCGGCCCGTTGGAAGGGTTGAACCAGTGGGGTTTTGATGTTCAGGGATCGTGTAAAGCATGCGCGGCTTGTTACCTGCCGCAGTCAGGCTGGTAAATAGCTCGTCGAGCGCCTCTGGTATCAGCCCATCATCATCGATGGGAGAGCCGACGACATTGCAACCTGCAGAATTAAGTTGCGCCAATGTACCGTTGTACACGAACCTCTCAGTAACAACGGTACTACCAGGGTCGGTCAATGCGTTGATCAGAGCGTGGTTAGCCTCACCGGAACCAGCGCAAATAAATATGTCTTCAGGGTCCACCTTGAATCCACGATCGGCTTCAAGTTTTTTAGCGGTGAACTCGCGGAGCGCCAAATTTCCATTTGAGTCCGGGTAATAAACGAGATCATGACCCTCGCGCTCAAGACCAGCGATTAGCCCTTCTACCAAATCATTTAGAGGTGCCGTCTCAGGGGGAGGATACGCGACAGCGAAGTCGTATTTTGCATGGGTAGGATGGAGCACTTCCGTATCAACGGAGTCCTTGGAGAATCGACCTGCATAACTAAACGTGGATGTCATTCCGTGGGGTCCTTAGATTCGTAATGGGTTTCTTCCGGCATATTTGCGAGTTCATTGAAGAGCGAATCGAGAGATATTCGATATCCTCGGCGGCATAGTGTACCCCTAGTCCGTAACTTCGATTCGTATTCGCTTGTTAATCCGACCTTTACTTTGATGGCCGACAATCTTAATTCGGCCCACCTCACCTGTGGACGAAACGTGTGTCCCGCCGTCCGCCTGTAAGTCTAAGCCTAGAATATTAATGGTCCGTACCTCTTCTATCCCCTCGGGCAACAAGTTGATCTTGGTTCGTATGAGATCAGGTATCTCGAATGCTTCAGCCCGGGGAAGAATTTTGACCTCTATCGATCTATCTTCGGCAATCTCTACATTTATCGCAGTTTCGATTTCTTCCGTTAGTTCTGAACTCAAATTTTCAAATTCGAAATCCATCCGGCCGGCTAATGGAGTCATGTTTCCTCCAGTTACCTGTGCACCGTAGTCACGCCATACAACACCGCAAAGAATGTGCAACGCTGTATGTGTGCGCATCAATTTGTGACGAAGATCCCAATCGATCTTGCATAGAACAGAGTCACCTACCGAAAGGCTATTTTCGGGCACGCTGTGAACCACCACACCCCCTCGTCCAGACATATTGTTAACCTCAACCTCCGTTCCATTTGACTTCACCATTACCCCGACGTCATTAGGTTGACCACCGCCTCCTGGATAAAACACAGTGCGGTCCAAAATCACCCCGGTGTCAGTCACCTCTACGACCATGGACTGGCAATCACGCAGGTAGGCATCTATGTTGTAAAGCTTCTCTGTCAATCGTGGCTCCGGGCTGAATGGCTGTGTTCCAATATCACCAGCACAGATCATAGCGGTAGTACTGCGCATTCGCTGCCATTCTTGAGGAATATGGGACTTATACTCCGCTACCCGGGGATACATCCAATTCCCGCGACGGAATGCAACATAGACAGGATATTCAAATCCTCTGAATAACGGAGTTCCGCATGAGAGGCGCACGATTTCTAGGTGACCGGAGGTCTGAGGTCACTAATTTTCCCGACGTCAAACCTGGACCAAACGAAGTGCTCATAAAGGTCCGTGCATCTGGAATGTGCGGCAGCGATCTCCACACTTATAGGTCCCCTGCTGCTGAGGTTAACCGGGAGAACAGGCCAGGCCACGAGCCTTGCGGTGAAGTTGCCGAACTTGGGCCAGGGGTTAGATCTGCTGGGGTCGGAGATCGCGCAATGATCCATCATTATTTAGGTTGCGGCGCGTGTAGGTTTTGTCGAGAGGGTTATCACCAACTCTGCTCTAATCCGGGTCCCTATACCAAGTATTACGGGGGGTCAGCCCACGGGGGACACGGAGAGTACATGGTTGTCCACGAATCGACTCTCGTGCCCATGCCAGACGCAATTGATTATGACGTGGGTTCAATGATCGCCTGTGGTACCAGCACCGCATGGTTGGCGTTGGAGAAACTCCAAGTTTCCGGCCGAGACGTTCTCGCGATCTTCGGCCAAGGTCCCGTTGGAGTAGCTGGCACCATGTTGGCTGCAGAAATGGGTGCACGCGTCATAGCGGTAGACCTGTCGGATCAACGACTCAAACTGGCCAAAGAGGCTGGCGCATGGAAAACGGTCAATGCCTCCAGCGTGGACTCGGTAGAGGCGATACGTGAAATCACACATGGCGACGGCGCAGATGCTTCCCTTGAGGCCGTCGGCGCTGGACCAACTCGCAAGCAGGCTGCCCTAGCCTGCCGTGTATTCGGAAGAACAGTTCTCGTCGGCGAGCGCGGAGACGCTACATACGACGCAACTCCAGACATCATCCATCGTCACCTGACCATGTATGGATCGTGGACTGTCAGCAAGTTCGGCATGGAAGACTGCGCAAACTTCATAGCAGAACACAATATTCCCATGGCCTCGCTCATTGAGCAGAGGGTAAATATAGAAGACACAGTCGAGGCATATAAATACTTCGACAAACAAACCAGCGGCAAGATGGTGATCACCTTCGACTAGTCAAAATAATTATCAAATTAACGTAGATGGAAGAGCTGACACCACTCTCAAACCGTCATCCCTGTGGAGATTTTGGGAAATAACCCTGAGAGTATCGATTCACACCGATACGCTCGCTAAATGCCCGGCTGGACCAACTCAATCACAACCTCATCTGGACCTTCGATATAGGCGATCTTAGCCCCACCACCTACATCAGTTATCGGCATCACGATACGTACACCGGCAGCTTCGAAGTGAGCGATATCGGCCACAATGTCGTTTGTCTCAAACCCGTAGTGTTCAAGCCCCAGGCGATTTATCTCGGGAACTGCTTTCTCTTGAGATTCACCCTCTCTTTGGGATGAAATATTTAACCTAACCGGGTTGCCCGTATCCATGGTGATGGTGATAGTGCCCGGCATCACCTCACGTGAGCTAATCAACTTTGCCCCAAAGTGTTCTGTGTACCAGGCAGCCGCACTTTCGGCATCACTTGAGCGTAGGTGGACGTGGTTAATCGCGTGGTGCATTTATATCTCCAAATCAAACCCCAGCCGTCACGAAGTATCCAGTTATTCCTTGATCTCAATCTCCATGAAGGCTACGGCGATGTTGCTCCTGTTAACCACGTTGTGTTCGGCCCCTGCTTTTCTAAAGTACGGCTCCCCGTAGGCAATACTGTTTTCCGTTTCACCGTCTTCCGTCACTACCATCAGTGTTCCCGT
Source organism: Dehalococcoidia bacterium (assembly GCA_046583495.1). GTDB lineage: Bacteria > Chloroflexota > Dehalococcoidia > Lucifugimonadales > Lucifugimonadaceae. The sequence goes on along the minus strand of JAYGCF010000029.1, from coordinate 5,904 downwards.
CAACAACGGCACTACCGTGTAGTCCAATTCATGCACGTGATTACCTGTCTCCGTACCGGGAGCAAATATCCATTTTGTTACACGGACTCTATCGTTGTCCTCGTACACATTAGCGTCTGCAAGTTGCGCCATTTGATTCTTCTCACATTTCTGGAATTTCATAGTCACACATTGGTGGAGATGCCAACACTAACTCAGAACTCGGGTTTTTTTACCGCCTTATTCCTCGGTATCGGCCTACGTTATAGCTTTTTTCAGAATTCCCGGACTATGCTCTTGTGGCAAACAAGCCTCAACGGTACGCTTCCGGTGACATCCAGGCGATAAATTCAACATTCATGTCGACTTGCCGGCGCTGAATAGGAGACAACAGATGGAACTCGGGTTTTTCACGATGCCACTCCACCCGGCGGGCTCAAACTTGACCTCCACTCTCAAATCTGACCTAGATCAAATCGTGAAGTTGGATAAACTCGGCTACTCCGAAGCATGGATAGGTGAACATTTCACCTCAGAATGGGAGAACATCCCATCACCAGAACTGTTCATAGCGCAGGCCCTGGCACTGACAGAAAACATCCGTCTTGGAACTGGTGTGACCTGCATGCCGAACCACAACCCGTTTGTTCTGGCACACCGGATCGCGCAGCTAGACCACATGGCCGAAGGACGGCTTAACTGGGGCGTGGGGATAGGAAGTTTCGAGGGAGACACTCAAGTATTCGATTACGGAGGTGAGAATCCTTCCCTGGACAACCGTGCCTTCACAGCTGCAGCTATCGAAACGATCCTGCAGCTGTGGGATAACCCAACACCTGGCATCTGGGAGACCGAATGGTGGAAGTTCCGTGTCCCGGAACCACAGGGTGATATCGGTCTCAGGACACACGTTCGCCCCTACCAGAACCCACATCCACCAATCGGCGTAGCAGGCGTTACCCCTTACTCTTCGACCTTAAAAATGGCTGGGAGTCGTGGGTGGATACCAATGAGTATCAATTTGACCCCACCTGTTCTATTAAAGACGCATCGGGAAGCGATCGAGGAAGGTGCTCGCGAAGGAGGCATGGAGCCCCGGTTGTCAGAGTGGCGTGTGGCACGCGAGGTATTCGTCGCTGAGACATCGAAAGAAGCACATCAAATCGCCAGAGAAGGCGTCCTTGCGCGCGATTTCAATAACTATTTCCTTAAGCTGCTGGCCAAGGGTGGCGTTTTAAACGTAATGAAGAACGACCCCGAAATGGCTGACTCTGAGGTCACTGTGGACTACTTGATAGATAACGTATTCATCGTGGGGAGCGTGGATGAGGTCGCTCAGAAGCTGAACGACCTAAAGGGGGAGATAGGTGAATTCGGAACTCTACTTGCTATGGGTCACGAGTGGGATCCTTATGAAGCTTGGCACGGCTCCATGTCCATGCTCAAAAACGAGGTAATGCCCAAAGTCGCATGACCTATCAATCCCACTAGATGCTTACCACTGTGACCGTTCCGGCGGCCCCGTCCACCCTGACAGTGGCACCATCCGGTATTTTGACGGTCCCATCGCCAGTCGCTACGACCGCAGGAATCCCAAATTCCCGGGCCACAATCGCGCCGTGGGCCAAAATAGACCCTATGTTGGTAACCACGGCTCCAATCACAGCGAAGTAAGGCGTCCAAGATGGAGTTGTCAGGTCACAGACAAGGACGTCTCCTTCTTCAAGAGATTTTGCCTCTGTCACAACCGTGATGACACGCGCCCGTCCCGTGTATGTCCCCGCTGCTGCCGCCATACCGGTGACAACCGTGCCTGGAACGGCCTTTTCCTTGACTACCGCACCTTTCCCGAGAACCGCCGGTGGGATGACTGTGCGCCACAACTCCAACTGATCACGCCGAGTTGCAATCTCTAGTGCACTCAGAGTCATCCCATTTTCTAATAACTGAAGCAGCTCACAGTATTCATAGTAGAAGACATCATTCAGGTCTTTTAACTTGCCCCTTTGGCTCAACATATGGCCAACTTTGAGCCACCTCTGGCGGGAGGCGTTCCCAACTTTTTGATCCGCAAGAAGATTGTGATCCTCTGTTACGGCGCCAATATGCTGGGCGTACGGTAAAAGATTCAGCAATTCGACAACTGCCTTTGAAGTGGATGCCGAATTGACGAGTTGTGATTCGAGCTTTATTCGCCTTGACCTAGAGGCCTGTTCAAGTTTTCGAGGGCTTCGATCATCGCCTTCCGTTGAGTATTGGCGAATTATTGCCAACGGAACCCTGACATCTTCGATCCAGGTAGGCATATCTTCCATCATCAACGGGTTCATGTGGCCATAGGTATCCATCGCGGATTTAAAACCTGACCGAAATTCGACTTCATGCTGACTTTCTCCAGACGGCAGAACTCCCGACTCAAGTGCCGTCATCACACTCGGCGACTGCCTGGAGATCCTTCCAAGATCCCAGAGCGAAGCCGCTCTGTCTGTCGAAACATTTGGGAAGCCCTGCAACAAGGCAAGTCCCTCTGCCTGTCTAGCAGGGCCGAACTCCCTGATGTACTGAGCAACAAAGGTTTCGGAGAACATCTGAGCTTCGAACACGGCAGAGGAATGAACAAGTCGCATTGCTTCCCCGATACGTTTCTGATGCTCGTCGATGACGCTCTTCCAATCACCATCGGACACGGTATCTGGATCAAACGCAGCGATTTCTGACACAACTTCTTCAACGAGGGGAAGACAACGGGTCTGCCAATCCAAAAGATTGGAATCGTCCTTCGGGAGGTCTACGTCCCGCAAATGGCCGGGAAGAGTTGAACTCGGCGGCCATTCATCTGAACGGGAGTATGCAAAGCTGTTTACGTGTATTCGCTCCGGAAGCCCTTCGTTCTTTTCGGGTCCCATCATTCCGCCACCGACGGTGCGAGAAAGGGGAGAAGACGACGCGGCACCATGCTCGTTATGTAGCCATGTCACATCCTCGTAGTCTGGTCCTGGAAGATCAAACTTAACTGCCTGATCGACAATCTCGCTCAACGCGATACTCCTGATGAAAATTGGGGACTGAAAATGCTTCTAATCAATTAACCAGGATCCAAGCCTCACCCTTCGCTTAAATCTGGCGGTCAATGCTAACCCTGATCAACCTCGTCCCGACACAATCTTTCCATCTCAACGGCGAACCACAACGCCATAGAACCACCTCTGTGGTCAAACCCGAACTCAGCACCGCGATCCAGATACTCTCTTGTCGACGTTTGCACCCCCGTCCCGGTGCAAACATCAATGAGTCCTCCGTCGTTGTCGATTCTTTCGACCGCTGCGTTCCAGGCTGCGTCCAGCGAATTTCGGAACCTGCTATCCAACCAACCTGACCGAATTCCTCGAGCGATTGCGTACCCAAGCATACAGGTGACACTCATCTCGTGATATGAGCCTGGATAATCAAGAAGTTGCAGCCAAGTGCCGTCTGGCTGTTGGAGTGGAAGGAGAGCTTCTAGGTGTCTTATGTGGGCGCCCAACAGTTGTTCGTACAACTCGTGGTTTTCTGGCAAATAAGTCAACAGTTCCGCAAATCCCATACACGCGAAGCCATTTGAACGCCCCCAGTTCCAATCGGCTCCCTGACAGTGCATGAACAGGCCATCAGGTTTCTGCGTATCAGCGTCGGCAAGAAAGCGTGCGCCCATATCGATGTAATCAGATTTACCGAACGCAGCGAATGCTCGTCCAAGGACAGCAGAGGTAAAGAACATATCTTCAGTACGGAAATTATCGTCTGAAGGTGGTGGTGGTAACCCAGGTCCTGCAGAGTGATATCGATCTGCAGCATCAAGAAGCATTGAAAGTGGGCGCGGGTCACCTGTTGCAGAAGTTAGCTCGTCAGCCCATACCAAACCAGCCAAATGTTGCCCACCCGGTTTGTCTCCAAAAGCGGTCTCTTCACCACTTAAGTAAGCATCCAGTAATGCCAGCACTTCAGTTGGGGTTATATCTGCCTCATCTGGGCCGGCGGGTTTCTCCAACTCGGCCAATCGTAATCTGCCACTTATCGCCACGCCTTGTGTGTAAATCACGGGGTCTAGCACCTTCCCGTAAGTTCGACCTAGTAAACGTGCTATGTCGATTGGCGACCGACTCCGGCGAGCATCGAGTTCCCGACGAGCTGGCGATCGACCGATGGACGAACCAATAAATGACACCAGTTTTTTGAGTTCGGATTCTGTTTCACCTTCGTTCACGGTTAATCGCAATCCTGGTACCGGTGCCAGCCCACTCGGTTCACCAACACCAATGGCTGAGATAAGGGAATCTCCCGTCGTGTCAGCAAGAGCATCAAGTGCCTTTTCGGCAGAGGATATTGCAGCATTTGCATGCCACTCCACAGATTCGCCATGTTGCACCTCAAGCAATAGGTCCGGTGCCATAAGACTGATCCAGCGCCACAGGTACCGAGTTTCCGGGTGTTGGGAATCCCCAAAAAATCCATCCTTAGGTGGATAGGAAAGTCCTGAGCATGCGTCCGGATTCGGATCAGAGTCACAATCAGGATACGCGGACGGTATGACACTCAATAGCAAATCTAGGCCGACGTTTTGTGCCACCCGGTGCAACTGTTCACTAATACGACGCGTAGTATCAACGTCGCCAGGGTGACCACTGAGCCCCCCGATTACGACAATCCTTATACCCGGATGGCCAGTGTCATACATAGCGGCATCAACGAGTACGGGTATGGCACGCCCCGAACTCGTCACACCGCACGCATCGTGCGTCCAATGGAGTGAGCCGTTGATGTGGGACTGGTCAGTCATGGGTTAGTAAGCTTTCTAAAACGAAATCAAAATGGTGTCGGTGCAGTGAGGATCGACCCTATCAGCATATTGGAAGACTCAACTCATCAGAGTCATATCAGAATCGACCTTACACCCGTCCGTCCACGGTGATAATGAAACCCGGGGTGAGAAGCGTATAGATCTACCGCCGAGCCCTGATAGAATCGCTATTAGTGATGCGGGGGTAGCTCAGTGGTAGAGTTCCTGCCTTCCAAGCAGGGTGTCGCGAGTTCGAATCTCGTCCCCCGCTCCACTCGTAACTTAATCGTGGAGACCGCATCCTAAGTAGGTACTCCGCAGGTCCGTTGTAAACCATTAAGTAAACCAACCGACCTTAGAAATCGGCCTCTCCGCACCTCGGGGAGGCCGTTTCGCGTCAGAGCATCACGCCTTCACAACGACATAACCTCAACTCCGGTAGTCCGTCACCTGCCACAGCACCGCTAGCTCTCGCCTGTCCGGTAGCCGCCAAACAACCGTTCCCGAAGGTGCAACTACCCGGCTAGACCGCGCCACATCCTCCAGACTCACGTCATGTTCCAGGACGGCGTGAATGATCAGCATGTGAGGGGACTGTAGTGCGAAGGTCGTGTCGGTTATGGACGGGCATAGGCCGCAGATCAGGTGCGAGGGTCGCTGGCGTGCTCCGTACATAACGGCACGGTACGGCTCTGCTTCCACTGCTCACAGGCCGATGTGTCAGTCACGGTAGAGATGTGTGGAAGCAGAGGCAGGGGGTGGCAGTAGTCGTAACTGAGTTGGAAGCCGGGAGTCGAGGTACTAGGTCATACTCAGGTGTGGCGGCAGTTGCTCGGTTTTCTTTGCCACGATCCTGCTTCATGATAGTTTACCGGTATTAGAAGGAGGAAATATGACGATAACAGTAGTAGTTTCACACGACATTAAAGACTGGGACATTTTCAAAAAAGGCTTCGAAGCACATGAGATTACCCGGGCGGCAGCAGGTATTACTGCTAAAGCGTACAAAAAAGTGGGTTCAGCGAACACGGTGTACGCCATAGGTAAGATTCCTTCACATGAGGTATTTGAGGATTTTTTCAGTGACCCTGATTTCCATAAACACATGG
>JAYGCF010000024.1:0-12922 GCA_046583495.1 Dehalococcoidia bacterium | reverse complement strand
CCGTAGTGCTCCATTCGGTCATGCCACAGTCGGAGTACTTCTGGCACTTGCCCCATGGCGGCGGTTGGCCCTCCAACGATAATTGGCATGTCCTGACTGGCAGCGAAATCGACGCTCTCAGGACTTGTGCTGACCGCTATGTGAATCGGGATACCCGGCTGTTGTAGGGGTTTAGGAAGTACATTTACGTCTGAGACATCGATGAAATCTCCCTTAAAAGTCAGTGGTTCGGGCTTCCAGGCCTCTTGTATGACTGATAGGTACTCCCGGAATTTCGCACGTGCATCTTCTATATCCAGTCCGTATGCCTCAAACTCCATACGCTGGTATCCCGCGCCTACACCAAGAGTCAGTCTTCCACCGGAGAGGATGTCGACGGTTGCGGCTTCTTCTGCGACTTGTATTGGGTTACGAAACGGCAGCACTACGATGGCAGTACCGATTCTCGCGTTCTTCGTCCGTGCGGCCACATTACCCAACAGGGAGAAGATGCCGGAGATGAGTCCATGCCGTGAGAAGTGGTGCTCGGCGATCCAGATCTCATCCATACCGATCTGATCCCCGAGTTCAATTTTTTCCATGGAACGTCTAATACTGTCGGCCGGGGTTACGTCTTGATGCCACCGGACGAGTTCAAACTGGCCGAATTTCATCTTGGGATTCTCTTTCGACATGGCGCGCGCCGGACTTCGGATGGTTCATTCTGGCGCACATCTTATGCCTGTTGAGGTTAATCCGTATTCTGACCACCAACGGCAGATCGTAAAGAGAGCGTAGAAGGGGATTAATTGGTGGAGCTGGCGGGATTCGAACCCGCTACCTCTTCAATGCCATTGAAGCGCTCTCCCAATTGAGCTACAGCCCCAGAAGTGGCGCTCTACCTGAGTAGGCGCGCTGAACCGTGAAATCGTATCACGGGGTCATTGAGTTGGGGTGAGTGTTAAGAGTGTGATTGGGGAATGTTGAAAACACAAATACCAACACAATGGGGCTATCGGGTGACGGGCTTCGTGTTTAGTCGGATGACTATGATCGGGGATTCCCTTGCTGTTTTGAAATTCTTAAATGATCCATGCGGAATGGTAATCACGCATGCTCCCTTAAGGCCGACCTCTTCTTCTGCCAGCGCTTTCTTTTGCTACAAAGGCGAGGAGGATTCCTATTCCGACGAGGAGTACCACGTTGATATTTAAAGCTGCTGCCATTCCTGACGTTTCGGCGATGAAACCGAGGGCGATTGGCCCGATTATGAAGCCAAGGTCACCGAACGTCCGGTAAAAACCCATTGCAAGACTGGTCTGACCGGGTGGGGCTAGGTCCGCAATGTAGGCTGCTGGAGCCGGGCCGGCTATTCCGGTTCCGATTCCCATGATTACGGCGGCGACGAACATCATCGGCACATCACCGGCGATAGTAAACAAGAACAGTCCGATTCCTGCTAGAAATATTCCAGGGACCATCACGGGTTTTCGCCCAAATCGGTCAGACAGCCATCCGGCTGGGAAGACGATGAAGAAGTTGATGGTTGTCATTACAAATAACATCATCCCGAGTACGGTTAGGGTCATTTCGATCTCGTCGACGGCGATGATCGGTACCAGAGTTTGTCGTGAACCTGTACGTGTCAAAAACACCATCAACGTGAACAGACCAACGATGATGAACGTAGGATTGCTCAGCATTGTTTTTGAGGGTGAATGATTTTCGTGTTTGGTGGCCGTCTTAGACGCAATGTCTGTAACTGGTACCGTGTCTCTGGAACTCCAACCGGGAGGGCGATTGGGCAATCGGAATGCTGTCCACACCCCGGCAATAGCGGCAAGTCCTCCGGCCATGAAGAACGGCCAGTCGAGCCCCCATGTGTCCGCTACGAACCCCCCGAGAGGGGGGCCAAGATCCACACCTAGTAATAGCGCACCTTGTTGAATACTCATCAGCTGGGCACGGTTTTCCTGCGTGGATATGTCCGCCACATACGCCATCGCACCCGTCATGAACATCGCTGAACCTGCACCCGCGACTACACGCCATGCAATTAATTGGATGATCTCGGGGGAGAACCCGCTTCCTATGTTACCGATGGCCGTTATTACTAGGCCAACGGTCATAAGGACTGTACGGCCGTATTTAGCACCGAGTACACCAGATGGGATATTTAGAAATAACCTGGAAAATCCAAACGCTGCTACCACGAAACCGATGGAAGTTGTTCCTACGCCGTACTCGCTGGCGTACTCCGGTAGGACTGGGGCTATCACTCCCTGACCCATCATCGATATCGTCGTCGCCAGCGCGATGGCGGTCATTGCACGGTTGTCCCGTATGAAACGAACCGTTCGAACGATTATGTTGCCCTTTGCGGGTTCTTTTGTTGGATTTACCGGTTGATTCTCACTGTTTGAACTCAATTGGTGTGAGGCATCCCGCGCTTGGTCGAAGCGGAGTTCGACACGTTGTGTCTCTTTCTAACCCGTCGTACAGCGAAGGTTTGCCACGCAGCGAACAGAGTTCCACCGAAAACGATAATACTGATCCAACTGATTGATCTGTCAACGAGTGTCAGCGTGAATGCCTCAGTGTCTCCAAGGCCCAGAAAGATCAAAACCCCGGTGAGGCCACCTTCTACAAAACCGAATCCGCCTGGAGTTGGGATCGTGGAAAGGACAGCAATGGTGAGGGCTGCCGCCATGATGATGAAGAAGCTGATGTCTAATCCAAGACTTTCAGCGACTAAGTAGAAGCGGCCTATCTCTAAACACCATCCAATCACGCCAAGGAAGATCTGGAGTGGGAAGTGGCGTAATTGGAAACTCCCTAGTGCACCGGCCTGGATTGGACGATACAGAGCCTCGATACGGTTCGGGAGAATACGGGCGAGTTGATCTCCGTATAACCGCATCATGATTAACCCGAACAGGGTCAATACGGACACTAACCCTGCTGCTGCGAGCACGTATACAGGCAGTGTGACCTCACCGGTGATGAGCAAGCCACCTGCTGCAATCACAAGCAAGCCGAGAACCAGAAGGATATCCTGTGCTCGCTCGCCCAGTACAGTTCCCAGACTGCTGGCAAGTGAAATTCCTGTTTCACGATGCAGGGCATAGGCTCGATAAGCATCGCCAAGCCGGAAGAATGCAACCGAGTTAGCAAACCATCCCATCAGTATTATGGCGGCGTATTTCAGGTTTCCGATGGCTCGGATATCAGTACCTTCACTTACACCTGAAGCGCGCACAATTAGTCTCCACCGAATCCCTCGAAACCAGAAGCTAAGGTAGTAGAGAAGTCCCGCCAACAAGTACGTGACGAGATCTACGTCCTTCACCTGGCCCCATATCTCGTCCCAGTCGATATCTAAAAAACGGAATGCAGTCACGCCAAATAGGGCGATCGCAATAACACTCACGGCAAGAGTCTTTTTCGAGAACATTCGGTCGCCGAGGCGAGGCCTCTTCACGGTCCCAGAACCATCGAGGTTTTGCGTCGAGGGATTGGTCACACGCCGACCTTTGGATTGGAAGGCATGGATACCCCGAGGGGCCGTTTATGCGGGATACCGTTGCGTCTCGGGAACTGTGCGGGTGTCGGAAAAACCTTTCTCCACACCACCGCTGTGTCCAGTTCAGCTCGCGCACCTATGGTTACGGACCGTAGTTGTGCGGTTGAGGCACCCACCTGGCCGGTGGCAGTGGCTGCACTTAGAGCTTCCTGTCTCACATCTGACCCCTTGAGAGCCACCGACATCCCCCCGATTTTGCAGAATGGCAAAGTTAACTCAGCCAACTCTGGCAGGCTGGCGACTGCGCGGGAGACAACTAAATCGTACGACTCTCGGTGTTCGTTACTGTGGGCAAGGACTTCGGCACGGTCATTAATTACTTCAACCTGATCTAACTTCAACGTTTTAACTACGAGGTTTAAGAAACGAGTTTTTTTCTGCGTCGAATCGAGCAGTGTGACGCGCTTGATAGGAAAGACAATTGCTAGTGGCAATCCAGGAAAGCCAGCTCCGGTGCCGACATCTATTAATCCAGATTGGGTGCCAAGTGAACGGTTGCGTTCGGCTTGGTTTAATGCAGCGGCAACCCCGAGCGAACGCAGAAACAGTTCGTCACGAACTTGGTCAATACCCGTGATGGCTGTCAGGTTCGCTTTTTTCCGATGCTCTTCCAGAAGTTCGTAGTAGGCAGTGAACTTTTCGGTTTGCTCCTCACTGATCTGTATTCCGGAGGATTCGACTTGTTGAATTAGACGTTTCAGCAGATTCTCCTCTAAGAGCAAGGCGACTCGGTGACTGTACTGAAGCCTCAGGATACGCCCGGAGCACTGACTTTCCGAAGGTGAAACTTGTTGCTGTTCACCGGATCAAAGCAAAAAGGATGCGAATCATACCCGCCATACTCTGAATTTACCTGTAATTCCCGTTTGACGGAGCTTCATACCAGTGATATTTTGGAAACCCTCGGAAGTCGCAACAGTGTCTTCTTGAGATTGATCTGCCCCGTGCGCATTGCATGTTGGGCAAACGACCCTGAGCACGATACGGAGAGGTGCGGTTGGCGCTTCGAATCGCAGTTTGCGTGAAGCAGGTACCGGACCCGGAAACCCCCGCATCGGCGTTCAATGTTGACGAATCAGTCAACCGCGTCGTTCCTGCACCAGGGATTCCTCCGGTAGTTAATGGCTTTGACCTTCATGCGGTCGAAGCAGCATTGCGCATAAAAGACGCCGGGGACGCAGAAGTCGTCGTTCTAGCCGTTGGAAATGACTTCGTCATGGATGTGATGAAGAAACCACTTTCCATGGGGGCGGATACGCTCGTTCTCGCAGAGGACCCGTCCCTTGAGGATCTCGATCCGGTAGGTACTGTCAATACTCTGGCAGCAATGATTCAGAAAACCGGACCGTTTGACCTGATTCTCGCTGGAAGACAGGCATCTGACTGGGATCAGGCACACGTGCCATTGGGTCTAGCCGAAAGACTCGAACTCCCGTCCGTTACCTTGGCACGCAACGTGGAAGCTGGTGAAGGAAAGGTGCGTGTTGAACGTGCACTGACCGATGGCTTTCAAGTTGTTGAGGCACCTACTCCTGCTGTTATAACGGTTAGCAACGAGATCGGCGAGGCTCGATATCCGACGCTGCGGGGGATCATGGCAGCATCGAGAAAACAACCTGAACGCTTGACGTTGGACGACCTCGGTCTTTCCAGCGAGTCTCTGCAACCGGCTCTTTCGCTTAAGAGATTGTTCATCCCAGAGAGTGAGAGCCAGGTTGAATTAATAGAAGGTGAAGACGAGGCGGATGCAGGCCGGAAGTTGGCCCTCCGACTCCGAGAGTTGAATTTAATTTAATGTCTGGAATTCTAGTAATCGCAGAGGTCGAAGACGGGGTAATTGCGCCTGTATCGGGTGAGTTGTTGGCCGTCGCTTGCAAGTTAGTCGATGAAGGGGTCGAGGGGGGGGTGACTCTCCTTGCCATGGGCGATGACCTATCAAATGTATCGGCTACCCATGCTCCGGGCGCAGACAGAATTGTGCTTATGTCTCATCCGTCTTTGAAAGACGGTGGGACTGGTGGATTCGACGCCCCGGTTCTTGCGGTGGCCGGGTTGAACGAAAGTTTGTCCCCTGACGTCATACTATTTGCCAAGACCGATTTCGGCGCGGTTGCAGGACCCCGTCTGGCATTCAAGCTCGGTGCGCCAGTCGCTCAGGACTGTGTAGATGTAACACTCGACTCAGCGACTGGACGTATTGCGGTAACACGACCAGTGTATGGAGGGAACGCACTGGCAGTATTCGGCTTCAACGGTGACGGTATACAGATAGTTACCATTAGACCCGGAGTATTCGACCCGATGGAGGGTGAGGGTACTGCTAGCATCGAAGAGGTTGATGCATCCGAAGCGGTCGCAGGAGTGCGCTCAAGGTTAGTCGAAACGATTGTCCAGGAGAGCGAGGGCGTGAGACTTGAAGATGCTGACGTAATCATCTCCGGCGGACGTGGCCTTGGTGGACCTGAACCATTTGAACAACTCCAAGAACTTGCTGACATCCTTGGCGGAGCCGTCGGAGCATCACGCGCTGCTTGTGACGCAGGTTGGGTCGATCACAGTTATCAGGTCGGGTTGACCGGCAAGAGCGTCAAACCGACGGTTTATCTCAGTGTAGGTATCTCTGGCGCTTCGCAACATATGGCTGGGTTGTCAGGGGCGCGAAATATCGTGGCTATCAATAAGGACGGAGATGCCAATATCTTCAAGTCGGCGAGATTCGGGGTGGTTGGTGATTGGGAGAAAGTTCTCCCGGCATTCACGGCCACCGTTCGAGATCTGGCAGGTTAGATCTTCTTGATCCTAGGAACCCTTAATTTCGACAGCAGCCAACATGGTTTGCTGATTTAGAACATTTGGAAAGGCAAGGTGGCAATTTGGACCGCGAATTCGGTTTGGATATTGATGCCATCGTCGGGCATATTGACAATGCACCGACGCTTTCGTTCTTCTTTCCTCGCCTCAGGCGATCCCTTGTCGTAGATATGAGACAAGGTCCTGAGGATGGTCCATTTATTCGAGTGCTCCCGATGGCACGCGGGCTGCATGAACGACTTCGAAGCATAAAACGGGCTCGTCCGCATCTCCCGAAAGCGACCGAAATCGTAGCAATCCCATGGCCGATATATGTGGAAAACATGGTTCGTTCCGGTGTTTGGGCTCGTGTGATCCAGCGTATTGAGACGACAGGATCTACAGAGGCTATCGCTGCCGCAGAATCAGCGTTGACCGAGCTTCGAGCACTGGAAAGCCAGGAATTGACTGCGCTGATTAAGGGTGGCCAGTACGAGACTATCTGGGCGCGCGAATCTAGCTAGGATTAGTCTCGATTGGGTTTTAAGGAATAACGTCCTAGACCCGACTGGGACCGACCGCTTTCCATCCTGCCTAGCCTAGTAAAACCAATCCCCACACCACCGGCACGTTGATCAGTGCTACGAAAACTGCTGCCGATGAAAGGTCTTTTGCTCGACCCGAAAGTTCGTTGTATTCGGTTCCCACACGATCCACGATGGTCTCAACTGCACTGTTCAGCAGTTCTACGGCTAACACTAGAAGCAAAGGTAAGATCAACATCGCACGTTCGATCCCGTTGTCGCCCAGCCATATGCTGATAGGTGTGAGGATTAATACTAGAACGACCTCTTGTCGGAATGAAGTGTCGTTCGTGAGCGCGTGGCGAAGTCCGCGTGTGGTGTAGAGCGCTGCCTTAAAAAGACGGATGACGCTGAAAAAACCTGTTCGGCTGTCTGCGCTCGGTTCAGGCATTTATATCCCTACTCGTACGATGTCACTATGGCTGCTTTAAAAGCATCTTCGTCAATTACTAGACCATGACCAGGCTCATCTTTGAGCGTGATAGTGCCGGTAGTACCGTCAAACTTAATTGGATCGACAAAAAGTGCTTCCAAGTCTGACCTCGGCCCAGTGTATTCGTGTGGTCGCTCAGGGTGTCGTAGCGTCGAGCAGAAGGCTAGTGATGCGGCGTTGCCGATAGATGGTTGCGTCATGTGTGGGATGATCTGCATGTCAACTACTTCGGCCATCGCACCGATCCGTATGATCTCGGTGATGCCGCAGCACTTGGTTACATCCGGTTGTAACAGGTCTGGACGTGCGACCTCAATCAGGTCACGGAACTGCCAGCGCGTATACTCCTGCTCGCCTGCTGAGACTGGTACGTCAAGAGCATCCGCAACCTCACGGATGCCTTTGTAGTTGTACGGCAACACCGGTTCCTCGAAGTGATAGATGCCGAGTTTTTCAAACTCGCGTCCCTGAGCGATAGCGGCGCTAACAGAGTAGCCGTTATTAGCATCAAAGCTAAGAGGGATATCGTCTGGAAGCCACTCACGGCAGAGACGAAACATTTCTAGGTCTTTTTTGAGATCCTTGTCCTGCATGTATTGCCAGTCCATACGGATCTTGAAAGCACGAAAGCCCTGGTTGTAACCGTCTTCAACCTTCTGGCGCATCTCTTCTGGGGTGTCACGCGCGCCGCCGCCTATGCTCTTGTACATCTTGAAGGTTTTTTTCGTGGCGCCACCGATCAATTGATACAGAGGCATGTTGGCTGCCTTTGACTTGATGTCCCAAAGGGCGATGTCAACCCCGGAGATAGCATTCGGACCGGCCCCCATTCCTCCGATTTTGAAGGTGCCAAAGTACATGTCATCCCAGAGGCGATCTGTGTCTCGTGGGTCCTTTCCGATCAACTTCGGTTTGAGAGCTTTCTGCACGTAAACGGCGGTGACATCCGACTGCACTACCGGGCTACATTCTCCAACACCCTCGATACCTTCGTCCGTGTAAATCCGCACAAAAACACTGGTGGTGTTCAGGACATATGTTTTGACATCTGTGATCTTCAAGGTTATTCCCGTCTGAACTGCCGGTTTGGTGGTTTTGCTACGATCCATCCAAAAGGATCCTTTTCTTACCCTTTTGGGAAGTCTAGAAGGCTGCCTTTGCCTTTCTGAACGCATCTTCGTCTATGACAAGTCCGTGACCGGGTCGGTCCGGAAGGTCTACATAGCCATTTTCAGGAATAATCGGCTCTTCGAACAGGTTTGCGACGGCGCCGAGTGATCCACTGAACTCGTACGAATACTCATGCGGGCGTACGGCATGTTGGTAGGTAGCATAAATATTCAGACTGGCTGCACTCGAAATCCCGGCAGAAGGACAGTGCGGCATCATCGGCTTGTTGTACGCCTCGCAAAGCGTGAAGACTTTACGAAGACCTGTGATGCCCCCGGCCATAGCGATATCGGGTTGCACAATGTCGGGATCTCCGATCAAAATCATGTCCCTGAAGTTATATAAAGAGCGTTCGTTTTCACCGGATGACACTGGTACGTTGAGTGCATTAACTACCTGCTTTAGTCCTAGGTAGTCGTACTGTGGAAGAGGCTCCTCAAAGTGCGTCAGCCCCTGGCTTTCCATGTAACGTCCCTGCTGGATGGCGGTTGAAACCGTGTATCCGTTATTGGCGTCGAAACTGAGCGCAGCATCCTCGGGCAAGAAGTTTCGGCATGCATCGAAGAGCTGCATGTCCTTCTTCGGATTTGAATCGAGCCGATTGTTACCCCAGTCCATCCGAATTTTGAACGCCCGGTAACCGAGGTCCCAGCCTTCCTTAACTCGATCCAGCATCTGGTCTGGCGTTCGCTGCCATCCAAGTCCAGAGCTCCAGTAAACCGGGATGTGTGTTCGAGCTGGTCCCCCGAGCAGTTTATATATGGGTAAATTGGCTGCCTTTCCTGAGATGTCCCATAAAGCGACATCAATAGCACCAAGTCCGGTGCTCTGCAGCCCACCAGGCCCAAGAGATTTTGTCTCGGTCCATGTTGCGTCCCAGACAGACTGCGAGTCACGCGGGTCCATACCAATGATGAGCGGTCCTACGATGTCTTCGATGTATGGCTTGAGAGATTGCCAATAACGGCCACTGCACTCTCCGACCCCTTCGATTCCTTCGTCAGTTTGAATACGAATGATTAAAGGTACGGATGAACTGGAGACATTATCTGCACTGAATCTGATCGGGGTGGCGGTGACTGATGTGATCTTCATGTGTAACTTTTCTTTCTGGAACCCGAGGGGTAGGGAGGAAAACCGTAATGCAATTGCCCGTCACTTATCCATGCGATAGGCTTCGACTGCTTCATCAACCACTACAAGCCCGTGTCCGGGTCTGTCAGGCAGGTCTACAAAACCGTCCTTTGGAACGATTGCCTGTTCAAAGATCCGTGTTGCGTTTTCCAGTCCTCCATCAAACTCCCAGCTGTATTCGTGTGGAAGGGTCGCGTTGACCTGTGTTGAGTAGACGTGAAGGCTGACGGCATTCTGTATTCCGGCTCCAGGGCCATGTGGGAGGACAGGTTTGTTGAACGCTTCACAAAGAGTGAATATCTTGCGGATCGGGGTGATTCCACCTACGAACAGCAGGTCAGGTTGAAGGATATCTGGGTCTCCGATGTTTATTAGATCCCTGAAATTCCAGAGAGTGTGCTCCAACTCTCCAGATGTCACTGGCATATCCAGGGCATCGACGACCTGTTTCAAACCTGCATAGTCGTATTGTGGGAGTGGTTCCTCATAATGGGCTGCGCCCATGTCTTGCAGTTTCAAGCCTTGCTCTATGGCCGTTGAAACGGAGTAGCCATTGTTTATGTCAATGCTCAGACGACAGTCGTCGCCAAGGTACTCCTTGCACGCCTTGAATCGTGCGATATCACCTGCGGGATCGACATCTTGTCGCTGGTTCATCCACTCAAGTCTGAGTTTAAATGCCGTGAATCCCGCTTCCCTGCCTTCCCTCATTCGCTCCACAAGGGCCTCTGGAGAACCAGGGTCACCCGCTTTTTCGCTGCCGGACGCCGCCCGTGTTTGCCAGCCGATGCCTGTGCTCCAGTAAGTCGGCAGGTGCGTGCGTGCTGCCCCACTCATGTAGCGGTAAAGAGGTTGATCCAATGCTTTGGCAGCTATGTCCCAGCAGGCTATATCTATGGCAGCCATGCAGATCATTTGCATTCCGCCTGGCCCAATCCATTTCGTTGGCGGAAACATGGCATCCCATATGAGTTGAGTGTCCCGTGGGTCCATGCCGATAACCATGCTGCCTAGCGTGTCTTCGATGAAAGGTTTCATCGATTGCCACCAACGTTTATTGGCCTCACCGATACCTTCGATACCTTCGTCCGTACTTACTCGGACGAGAAGTGGACCCGACTCAATTGGGATGGCCTCTACGGACGTAATCTTCACGGCAATTTTCCTATCAGATATTTATTTGAGAGAGTTGTTTGATGATGAGTAGCGGCGCAAGGTTAATGTAAATGAAACGTGCGCGCATGACCGAGATGAGATTTATCAAGTCGGTGAAGTCTGGCTTTCTGCACTTGTTGCAAAAGGCTCTAGTTGTAAGCTTGCTGTCAAATCGAGTACTCGCCAGAACCTTTTTGGAGCGTAAACCGTGGGCAAAGACCAATCTTTCGCTTTTATACCAGCATATGAATTGGTACGCATGGTTGCCACTAGAGAGGTGTCACCGGTTGAACTGCTGGATTGGACACTAAGTCGGATCCACGAGACTAATGACAAGCTTCATGCTTACCTGACCGTGGTACCCGAACAGGCTATGGATTCCGCTGTAGCGGCAGAAAAGGCAGTGATGCGGGGAGACAAACTCGGCCCATTGCACGGGTTGCCTTTCCCGATTAAGGATCTTGTGCCTACCGCAGGAATACGAACAACATTTGGGTCTGCTATATACGCCGATAATATTCCAGATAAAGACGATATTGTTGTCACGCGAATCAAGGCTGCTGGTGCTGTGATTGTTGGCAAAACTAATACACCAGAATTCGGGCATCTCGGGTATACGTCTAACAAGCTTGGTGAGAACTGCCGAAATCCTTGGGATACGACCCGCGAGAGCGGTGGTTCAAGTGGAGGTGCTGCATCCTCCGTGGCAGCTGGGATCACAGCCCTCGCTCAGGGGGGAGATGGGGGAGGTTCGATTCGTATCCCGAGTTCGTTATGTGGTCTTTATGGCATCAAGGGGACCGAAGGACGGGTGCCACGATCCGATATTGGCAGCGAAGCGGCATGGCATCCTTACAACTTGGCGCAGACCGGTCCATTAAGCCGAAATGTACGTGACTCAGCACTTTTGATGTCGATTCTTTCGGGGCCCGATAGCGACTCAGCGCCTGGGACGATACAAACAGCCATCCCTGATTACATTGGATCACTCAATCGTGGCGTAGAAGGCCTCCGCATCGGATGGACACCCGACATGGGGGGTAACGCAGTTGATCCTGACGTGGCCACGAGTACGACTCGCTCGGCCCAATCCTTCGAGGCACTGGGTGCCACGGTTGAGCCTATTGAATTTGAGATCGATCCAGATGAAATGTGGCACCGTTTCCGAAATTACTTTGATCTTAAAGCCCTGGTCAGTTATGGACATTTACTGGATGAGGGTTCGGGACTTCTTTCAGATGTGGTCAGAGAAGGCATGGAGCACGCCCGCAGGCTGACCGCTGTGGATCACCATGAGACGATGGCATTTATTGCAAAAGCACGTGCCTACTTCCGGAACTTATTTGAGCACTACGATCTTGTGCTAAGTCCCACACTGGCGACCACCTCGTTCAAAGTGGAGGATGGTCCTCCTCGTGAGATAGGCGGACGTTTAATAAGTCCGGAGCGTGCGTATTGGACTTGGAGTCCGTTTACATACTCGGTAAATATTACGGGACATCCTGCAGCCACTGTTCCGTGTGGGTTCGATACAAACGGTTTGCCGATCGGCCTGCACATTATCGGTGCGTTTGGCGATGAAGAATCGGTTTTGGCGGCATCTGCAGCATTCGAAGAAGCGCATCCGTGGGCAGACAAGCGGCCGCCGGCCCTCTGACGGAGCTTTTGGAGGATGATGATTTGGTGCCCGGCGATTTCTCTTTTAGGTCGATGAGGATACCGTATTTATGTTCGTTGATTCGTATGAACACATTACTCTCAGGCTTATCTCATTCTAGTAAGGGCAGGTCCGTCGGTATAGCTGTGAACTGCTCTTCGTAAAGTTGCCTGAACAGTCCGGAACGGGAAACCAATTCGGTGAAAGTGCCTCGATCTACAATACGGCCATTCATGACCACAAGAATCTGATCTGCTGCAATGATTGTTGAAAGTCTGTGGGCAATGGCGATTGTGGTGCGGCCTTCCATTAATTCAGATAGTGCTCGCTGAACGAGTCGTTCCGACTGGGTATCCAGACTGCTGGTAGCTTCGTCCAGTAAAAGAACTCTAGGATTGGCTAATACTGCTCTAGCAATGGCAACCCGCTGGCGTTCT
>JAYGCF010000006.1:0-6779 GCA_046583495.1 Dehalococcoidia bacterium | reverse complement strand
GACTTCATGCCCGTCCGTGGCCAACGATGACGCAACCCGCGCCCCTATACGGCCCGATCCCATGATAACGACCTTCACAGTCCCGCCCGTTTAATTACTGCGAGGCTAGAGCAGTCATGATCATACATGAGAGAATCCCCCGTTCAATTGTCTACTCCTGACACGCCGCCTTGTATGCCGTTGCTCGAACCTGTTGGGTGCCTCTCGCCACAATACGACCAAGCAGCGAGCATGTTCCAAGACGTACGGAATTTGTTCTCCCAATGAAAAATAGCCGTAATCACTGGGACATGACGTTCCAATCACAATAGCGTCCACTTCCCGATTTGCTGCTTCATTTACCACAGCCGACCCTAACTCCCTTGCCTGAAGTAGCTGAGCTTCAAAATCGCCTCGTGGCAACTGAACTGATGTCTCAGCACCTACAAGAATTTGCTCACCTTTCTCGGTCGCAGACCCGACCTCAGCGTCTACAGGCATATTGCGGTCCACTTCGATAACATAAACTGCAAATAACTTACCTCTCACTGACCTAACCATGTCAGCGCCCTGGGCCAAGACACCTTGATCTGTTATGTCACCAGTGAGAACTGCAAGAACTTTACCGTAGGCCATTTAGCGATCCATTCGTCTTTTATCACTGCCTCGGAAGGCTGGCATACAAAGTGATGCCGTCCGCCAATCCATATCTAACTTGAAATCCTGGCTACAAGTTCATCTTGACCGGCAACTATGAGAATGTCACCTGGGAGAAGACCTTCATCAGGAGCAGGAGATAGCGTAATCACATCTCCTCGCTTAAGCGCCACCACCGCAACCCCATACTTGTCCCTGGCCATAGCGAATCCTGTCTCGGCTAAAGTCATGTTAACGAACCGATCAGGTACACGGATTCGACTAATCCCGTAACTCTCTTTCAGTTCCATGTATTCCTCTGCATCCGGGTTAAAGATATTGTGCGCTAGACGCGCCCCCATCTCTGCCTCGGGATGTACAACTTTGTTGCAGCCAATCCGCTCTAGGGTGGCTCCATGCAACTCATCATGAGCACGGGCAACAATGTATGGGAGCCCGATCGTTTTCAACAAAACGGACACCATAATATTGGCTTGGACATCTGCACCTATAGCTACTACTGCTATGTCCATGTTATCCACGCCAAGTTCAGCAAGAACTGATTCACTTGTAGCGTCACCAGCCACCGGATAAGTCACCTGCCCCATCAGAGGCTGAACCCTGGCCTCGCTCTTATCGATCGCCATCACGTCATGACCAAGTTGGTAAAGGGTCCGGGCGACACCTGAACCAAGGCGACCCAGACCGACCACAGCGACCTGCCTTTTGGTTATAGCCATGGGAACCCCTCGCTGTACCAATTGCCCTGCTCATATTTCTTGCAGGGTCCACAATTATTATCCGGTTTCGTGTACCTGTAACCGTGTACCCGATTTAGGATATCCGGTTCCGAAAACTTGCGCCTTGCGATTTCAGCCTATCCTAATTCGTTCTGTCGCGTATCGATATCCAATTGGTGTCTCACGACCAGCCATTAACAGTGCAAGGGTTAGTGGACCAAAACGTCCGACGAACATGGCGGCCGAGACTATTACTTTCCCCCACTCCCCAAGCTGTGAAGTAACTCCAGCAGACACACCTACTGTTCCAATGGCAGAAAAGATTTCAAGTTGAAGTTCACTAAGGGGTTGATCCTGGACCATTGTTAACAGAAACAAGAAAATACCAATACTAAAAGCTGCGAGTGCTCCGATAACGAGAGCTCGTTGACCAAGTTCCTGAGGAATCTCTCGTTGGAATGCTGACAAGTTTTGGCGACCACGCACGGTGGCGATAATGGTGATTACCATGAGGGCGAAGGTATTGAGCTTAATGCCACCAGCCGTAGATGCCGAAGCGCCTCCAATGAACATCAAGACCTCGAACCCGATATTTGTTGAGTTCTCATGTTTGCCAAAATCGTCTATGGCAAAACCGGCAGTCCGTGCAATTGTGGCGTTAAAGAACGAATCCCCTAACTGATTCATCGTATTCAACTCACCGATGGTATCGGTGTTATTACGTTCAAACCCGTACAAAATGATCGTTCCGATTACCAGTAGCAAGATGCTTCCTGTGAGGACGATCTTGGTCTCTAATGAATACTTCCTGAACGCCCTGATGGTGATCATCTCGAAGATAGCAAGATAGCCAAGAGCACCCAAGACGATCAGTCCCGCAACAATCCCGAGCACCCAATGGTCGGAACGAAAGGCCGCAAGACTTGCTCCCGGCACATGCTCTCCAGGTAATATCACCAACCCTGCGTTGTTAAATGCGGACACACCAAGGAAAACACTCTGCCACAGTGCATCCGCTAGTGATATGCCCTCCCATAGACTCCCAAACACGTAGAAACGTAGGAAAAGAAGGAAACTCCCAATCAACTGAATACTCACACTCAATACGACAATTCGCCGTATGAGCGTAGTCAAGCCTCCGAGTTGGCGTACCCCAAGTCCTTCCCGTATCGCAAGTTGGCTTTGCATCCCGACCCTCTGCCCAACGATGATCAGTAGAAAGGCTGCAGCCGTCATAAAGCCCAACCCACCTATGAACGCCAGAGTAAGCATCACAACGTGACCGAATGTCGTCCAGTATGAAGCGGTGTCCACAACAACGAGGCCAGTAACGGTGATCGCGGAAGTCGCAGAGAACATTGCAGTGAGTAGCGGTGTAAAACCATCCCCTTGATGCGCGAATGGAAGCCAGAGCAATGTAGTACCTATTGCCGTCAACACCAAGAATCCGTAAACAACAAGCATCGGTGACGCCGGTCCGCGAACGGAGACTGAACGTCGGGGGACGTTTATCTGGACTGGACCGATTTCAGACTGACGGGGACGACGTATAACGACATCACCAGGTCTCGGCTGCCAGGGAGGTTGCATCAGGCGAAATTTCTCAATTACTTTTGCTTATAGACTCAGACAGGCACCCAAGATGACGATTCGTAATCGACACAGATTGCCATGATTCTACATTCGAACGCTTTTCCCCCAGAATTTGGGACCGTGGGGAGCGGGAAGTCTAACCAAGATACGCGCAAACTTTGCGCGTGACGCAGTAAGCGTTGAGAATAGTTGACCAAGCCGGAATACCGTACGGCTCCCAAGTGGGCTCTCATGATTCAACGACGGAGGCTGCAATGCTAAGGACAAGATCCTCTTTGCGGCTCATCGTCGACATCGGCAACGAATTTTTCGCGCGCAACGGCCCATATATGGCTGCGGCAGTCTCCTTCTATGCGCTTTTTTGCATGTTTCCGTTGATGCTGGCCTTGATAGCTGTAGCCGGGTTTTTCCTTGAATCTGAGAGTTTCCGGGATCGACTAATCGAAGGAATTCCGGAGGTATTACCTGTTGAAGGAGAACTTGTCGCCAACGTTATTTCCAACGTCACAAAAGGTGCTGCAGTGGGAAGCGTTCTTGCGGCAGTCGGTTTATTTTGGGCGTCTACGGCGGTGTTTGGGGCTATCCGAAAGTCAATAAACAATATCTGGGGGATAACCCGCACTCGTGGATTCTTTAGAGAACGATTGATCGACATCACACTGATGCTTGGAGCATCGCTTGCACTTCTTACCTCAATATTTGCCACTACGTTCCTGAACTTCATCAGCGAGTTCACAACCGTTCTGTTTCCAAACGACACAGTCAACCACAACTTTTGGAGCCGGGTTGCACTGATGTTGCCATGGGCGACAACATTCGTATCGTTCTTCCTTCTTTATCTGTGGCTCCCAAATACGCGCGTCCGTATTCGGGATGTCTGGCTCCCAGTGCTTGTTGCTGGGACAACATTCGAGATCGGAAAGGTCGTATTTGTGGTTTACATAGGAAACTTCCGCAACTACGCCGATGTATACGGGGCCGTCGGTGCGGTCATCGCCCTGATGGCATGGGTTTATGTTTCAACAATCATCCTACTTGTCGGCGCGCTTTTGACGTCACGTTACGCAGCTCATCTAAATACTCGTGATCAACGTAAGCAATTGAATGAACTATCAAAAAGTCTTGAACGAATACGAACTAACGGACCCGTCGTGACCCCTGTGTTGACTCGTTAATACCGCATGGGGTCAAAAGCCTTGACACAAAATCCCACCGCCGGGAACCCGGGATGTTGACCCGATCGAACTCCTTATCGAGCCAGAGCGCCCCAGAGTGATAAATCAACCCAGAGATGCCCGGGCCAATTCCTGATACATGGGACCGTCTACCATAAGCCTGCTCCTATAAAGGACTAGGGACTCTACCGGCACCGTAGGACGAGGTTCAGGGAGGCGTATGTGTGAAAACGCCTGTCCTACCTGTCCGGCAGCTATGGGAGGAACCTGTCGTTGTAAACGCCCTACGGTCAAATGGGGGTTGTACACACGCTCTTCAGATTTAATATCGATCGTTGCAAGGGCTCCATCTAATCTGGAGTGAAGCATCTGTAATCTCTCTACTTCACCCTTGATTCCAACCCACAGAACTTTTGGTTGCCTTAGATCCGGAAATGCTCCAGTATCGTCCAAACGAAGAGTAAATTTCCCAGTACGTTTAGCCGCATCAGCCATACACGTAGATATGGCTTCGACGCTATCTTGGGACGTATCTCCGATGAATCTAAGAGTGAGGTGCATCATTTCAGCGCGCGACCATCGGACATTCGGACGCAGATAATCAGGCACCTTCCATGCTGCGCCGGTTAGTACCTGCTTGGCTTCCTGAGTTAGATCAGCCGCTATAAACAGACGCCACAACTCCTCTCTCGAGTCAGGCGTTGTCGGTACATTCTGACCGATAGGATGTTGCGGCCCCACTACAGTCGGTGCGTGGAAGTCTCTACGAGGTATTTCCTGTGGCGAGTGGGCCGGCGGCGTACGTGCCCGACCGTCCGTTCGCATTACGAAGCCGGACGTTCTTCTAGACCATGAGGAGGTAACTGATTTCTCTTGACCGTGAAACATCACTCCCAAGTTTAATCCCCCTTCCACCGCCACACAGTTAATCTTCGGTAGAGAGTCAGTTGATCAGGCGCACGCAGGATCTTCAGAGTTCCAGCGGTTGTAAACCGGATCCTCTTCCTGGGCAAGTCGGAACCTTGCGTCGCGCCAGGTTCGTGCCCATTCTTCCGCGTCATGGAGTTCTGATTTAGGATCACTCTCACTTCTGGCAATAAAACCAGGGAATGAGTCTCGGCCAGTATTCTGACCTATAGGGTTATATCTCAGGTCCAAGCTCCATCGGACACGGTCACTGTTGTTAGACAGGGAGCTATGACAGGTCCTACTGGTCAGAAGAAGGACGCTGCCACGTTTCACCGGCACAGGAATCGCACTCTCGGTATCAAATAGGTTCTCTGGAATTTGAAGTCCGAAACCCTGATTGTTCACTCCTCCCGGACAATGTGTAAGCAATCCATCATTATGTGACTTTGGGACTACGGAAAGGCAACCCGCCTCTTCGTCTGCATCCCAGACCGGAATCCACATAGTAAGGATCTCGGACCGGTCTGCTGTTTCATTTATTACACCGTTGTCCTGGTGCCATGGCGTTGCTCCCAGTTGTGGGAGTCCAGTTTCCGGATTTAGAGGAACCAGTTTCTCAGGGGGCTTTATGCGCACATGCTGTACAGGGTTCGATAGAACCTCTGGGCCCATGACTGATTCGGCTACATCAACGATATTAGAGTTGGATAACACGTCGAAAACACGCGGACCATGCCACATTGGCGTGTCGTACTTAATACCTTTCTGGGGTAACGAAAAGTCAAAGTACCCGGCGTGAACTTTACCTGAGTCCTGATAGACCTTTGTAACGCGCTCACTGAAGTCCAAGCCCTCGTACTGAGATGAGATGGCTCCTTCTCTGTGGAGTTCAAACGCAAGGCGGTCCATAACGCCTTCATACTCATCAATGAGGGGGTCAAGAATTTCTTCGGGGTCAAACAGGTCTTCTACAAGAAGGTATCCATCATTTTGAAACTGCTGAAGTTGTTTCTCTGTGAGAGCCGTCATGGTTGATGCTCCGGATTGGGTCAGATCTCCAAAACATTTTCGTGATCCGACGTAAGAGTGGAGATTGGTATCTTATCGAAATCCCATACTGTTGCGCACCTTTCCAGAAATCGAACGATATCAAATTTACAAAACCTGGGTTACCTCTCAAGATCATCGGATCTTAGGCCCTACTAAGAAACGTCGAGAAACTGCTCAACGCGGTAGGATGTGAAATCCATTGAACAATGATTGATTTTGCTTCTCTACCACACCGATTTAGTCCGAAATTCACATTCGGGAGGTCGTTGCGCGTAATTCGCATGTCCGTGTTAATGACATCACTCATTGCGGTGGCTGCGGTATGCGTAAGCAAGGGTGGCGACGTGGAGATAGTTCAAAATGTCACTCCGGTGACGGACGACTTAACAGTAACCATGGATGCGACCAGAGCCGATATCGAGATTTTTCATGGTGATCCCGGCAACGTCATCACACAACTTGAAGCTGGAAACCGCCTTAAAGTCGTTCATAGGGTCCGTCCGGGCAGTGCAATGCCGACCTCAAACCTCCTAATTGAAACTTTTATCCCATCAAAGTACGCACCTCGGGCAAGCGCTATTGTCCGAGTATGGGTCCCCGAAGGGACGGAACTAAATGTCACAGGGGACGACGTTTCGATTGAAATCAAAGGGCCTCTGACCGAGAACATTTTGATCAATGGTGAAATCAACCTGTC
>JAYGCF010000051.1:0-67363 GCA_046583495.1 Dehalococcoidia bacterium | reverse complement strand
CTACGTCCTCACCCGATTTCGTCTCGCAGGCTGGCTGATAGTGCTGCTGGCCTTGAAGATGTTCCAGGAGTACTCGCTCCACGGAGCGCAGTGGCTCGACAATTACGTGGCGACCGAGGTGGTCGCTGACTGGTGGAATTTTCTCACCGGATGGATATGAGTGCACTGAGTAACCTTTCCTTCCAAGCAGGGTGTCGCGAGTTCGAATCTCGTCCTCCGCTCTACTCGTAACTTAATCGTGGAGACCGCATCCTAAGTAGGTGCTCCGTAGGTCCGTTGTAAACCAACCAGCTGAGGACTGTGACGGATACTGACGGCATACTAGACCACGGATTGAACCTATAATTGATTAAAGGCGCACGATGACGGTCACGGGATTCTTGCCTTACAAGCAGGGGGTCGCAGGTTCGAGTCCTGCACCGCCCACCACTTTGTCTCAAGGATAGGAAACTCCGAGTTCCGTAAGTCGACAGCGGTAGCATCGTTCTGTAACAAAAACGAACGCCAACGAGAGAGATCCATTTGGCCACGGTAACCAATCCCGAGCTGCTGGCGCGGGAGATAGTTCAAAACGTCGAGAAGGTGATAGTCGGCAAGACCGAGGCTGTAGAACTCGTTGTTGTTGCCCTTATCTCGCGGGGTCACGCACTTATCGAGGATGTACCTGGTGTTGGGAAGACGATGCTGGCTCGTAGTGTCGCCAGATCTGTCGGATGCGAGTTCTCCCGCATTCAGTTCACGCCAGATCTCCTTCCAAGCGATGTCACCGGCATATCTTTCTATAATCAGAAGACATCAGAATTCGAGTTTCGGGAAGGCCCGATTCTTTCGCAGATCGTGCTCGCCGACGAGATTAATCGGGCTACACCGAAGACTCAGTCGGCATTACTTGAGGCGATGGCTGAAAACCAAGTTACGGTCGAAGGTATCACACATACTCTTCCGGACCCGTTCATGGTCATGGCTACGCAGAATCCGATTGAATATGAAGGTACTTTCCCGCTCCCAGAGGCCCAGTTGGACCGATTCTTTCTAAGAGTGAAGGTCGGGTACCCGACGTCAGATCAAGAAATTACGATCCTGAATAACCAAATTGAAGTTGAACCGATTGATAACCTGAGTGCAGTTACTGGTCCGAAGGAAATAATTCAGCTGCAGAAAGCGGCACGTGCAATTCACGTACACGATCTCATCAAGGAGTACATCGTCGCTCTGACCAAAGCGACGCGTGACCATACGGATACTTCACTTGGTGTTTCACCAAGGGCATCGTTGGCTCTCATGCGTGGTTCACAGGCACGATCCATGATTGGTGGTAGAGATTTTGTTTCACCGAATGACGTAAAGGCTATCGCCGCCGCAGTAATGGGACACCGCCTTATTATTTCTCCAGCAGCGCGCATGCGTGGATTGACTGGCGATGACCTAATCGCTGAGGTTCTGCAGTCGGTACCTGTTCCGGGTGCTGAGGTCGGTTGGTCCGGCCGCAACTGACCACGATTTGTTGCACGCTCGTCTAGGCGCTTCGGGCCAAACTTCTGGATCCTCCAAACCCTCTCACGTGCGACGTTTTATCTCCTGGATATACAAGCATCGCCGGGCGGCGATTCTGCTCTTTGTGACCCTACTGGCCTTCCTGTCAGGAATGGGAACTGGCTTCACGCTGTCGTTCAGGCTTGGCTACGTTCTGGTAATAATGCTGGTCATATCATTTGTATGGTCGCGTATTGGTTTCGCACGCATAAACGCACGCGTATTTCGCCCTAGTCGGCCGATTCGTGTCGGTGAACTCCTTTCCGAAACAGTCGAAATTGCAAACTATGGTGGCCTTCCAAACCCGTGGATCGAGATCGAAGAGATTACGGACATCCCGGGACTGAAGACCGGCAGGATCATCGATATGCCTGGCCTGATTGTGAGGCGGAGCTTTCAGATCGAAGCGCCGATGACGATGCGTGGTGAGTTCAACCTTGGCCCGCTGGTTGTGAGATCTGCTGACCCGTTTGGTCTGTTCCCGAATTACCGTTCCTACCAGGGTGCTGCTCGATTGATGGTCTATCCGAGTGCGGTGTCTTTGCCAGACTTCGCCATGGTGCATCTAAACCTTAATGGAGACGCCGGTGATCGACGGCGTACCCAGGTTGTCTCACCACAGGTTTCGTCCGTTAGAGATTACGTTGCGGGGGACAGTGTTAGTCGCATTCACTGGCCAAGTAGTGCTCGTCAAGGGAGGTTGATGGTCAAGTTGTTTGACCAGGGTGAAGCCGGCGAAGTGTGGGTGGTGTTTGACCAGTCCTGTACAACTGCGGCCGGCTATGCTGGCGAATCAGTAGACGAATATGGCGCCACAATAGCCATATCAACAGTCGAAAAATACATGGGTATGCAACTACCCGTTGGGTACGTATCGTTTGGTAGTGATCCGATTACCCTGTCGCCCGCAGTTGGGCCTGGTCAGCTTGAAGCGATCACCCGAAATATCACCGTTAGTAAGCCCGCTGGAACGGTTGAACTAGTTGAGATCCTGGCCGAACTGGATCCCGCTATCGGTGCGAACACTGCTCTTGTTGTGATCACTGCTTCACGGTCCTCCGACTGGCTCAAGGCACTTGAAGGATTAGCGGGACGCGGTGTGAACGTTAGTGTCGTGCTTTTGGACAGATACTCTTTTTTGGACGAAAAAGATAAGTCCAATACAGAACCCGACTCGAATTCTAAGATCCTTGTTGATCTTGCAAGTGCAGGGCTTCGGACTTACAGCGTCAAACAGGGAGACCCTATTCGATCGTCTCTGAGCGATCCCATCCGTGAGACGTTACTTATTACTCCGGACGATGAAATGCGTTCTCCCGGTGCCGGTCAGGTTGGAATAACGGCGGGGGATGTTGATTGAACACTCGCTCGCTCATTCCCCTGAAATATGCGGACTTGAATATCCCTAGCGGCACCCGGAAGACACTTACGGTGATGGCTCGTATAGCTGGGATCCGTGGCTTTGAAGGCCTTATCACTTACATTCTGCTGGGATTGATGGGTTTGATCGTCGCATGGTCTGTCCAACTGGCTGACTGGGGAGACTCTCCGGTGTTGATCTGGACGGCACTTGTAGGCATGGCGTTGGGTGTCGCATTTGTCCGACCTATTGGTCCATGGCCCTTACGCCACCTTTTTGGAATTTTGTTTGGTTTTCTATTTGCGATGTGGCAGGTTTCATTCGACGCAGACGGTTCCAATGTATTTCTTCGATTCGTTGATGTGTGCAGTCGCGTCGATATATGGTTCGACATTGCAATGGCAGATGGCATCAGCACAGATCCACTTCCATTCAGCGTATTTCTGTCCGTAATAGCGTGGTTTGTGGCTTATGCTGCCGGTTGGAGCCTATTCAAGTTTCGGACTCCGTGGGCGCCTTCGTTTATCTTCGGCGTGGTGATTCTTACCAACCTTAGTTATCGGTTTCACCAGTTCGAATACACCTTTTATTTCTTTGCTGCAATTGCTATCGCCTTGTTTGCTCATCTCACCCTCGTGAATACAAGGCGTCGTTGGAAGATTGAGGGTGTGCGGCACTCAAATAGTCTCAATGCAGATGCGATTCTTGCACCAATCGCTATCGGGGCAATTGTGGTCGTAATTGCTGGATTCTTGCCTATGTACGCGGTTAGGCCGGATGTAATGGATCGTGCATGGGGTGCAATGAAAGACCCACTTCGAGACCGGCTCAGTGATGACGCGTTGCGACTTTTCCCGAATGTAGGGGGGGTTGGAAGAGGTGATCTCAGGGCGTTCGATCAGGTAATGGCATTCAAAGGGCGTATCAGTTTCAAGCAGGACCCAATTTTCTTCATAGGAACCCGTTACGAAATTCTGAATCCAGCGCGTGTGTACTCTGTATACACGTCACAGGGATGGCTCACAGGGCCTGTAGCTGAATTCAATCGTCAGCCAGCGGATTCCCTGCCGCTCGAAGGCACACTAATCGACAGAATTTTGATTGAACAACAGATCGTGTCAGACGAGCAAAAGTTGGGTTTTGCGATTCCCAGTGACTATGCTGTCAATATAGACCGTTCGTACATATCAGAAGAGTTGCCCCCACTCAGAGTTCAGTTAAACATGGTCATTGGAGACCTTGACCCTAGACTCCCCGATGACATCCTGGTTTACGCTGAAGCGCTTAGAAATATATATGTGGAAAGGCAGATATTCGACCGACCTCCAGTGGAGGATGTAGTTGAAGAATTACTGCCACCTGACCTGGAGATAATCAGCTTCAAGGCTGGTGGTTTAACGCTGGAATCAATTACAGTCCAGCGCGTTACGGACCCGATTTTTGATCAGGTAGCAGCGCGGTTTAAGGACCGTAGTGAACCTGGGGAGTCGGTTACCGTACGAAGACTGGTTTCTCAGGCGACAGAAGAACAACTACATAACGCTGGGACTGACTATCCACTCTGGGTGACTGACCGCTACCTTCAACTACCAAGTTCGGTTCCGTCAGAAGTTTTCGACCTCGCGTCCAAGATTATCGATGACGCGGGTGCTGAGACCCCTTACAGCATGACAGAGGCTCTGACGGCCTATTTGCTTGACTTTGGATACAGCCAGGATATTGAGGGACCCGATCCCAACCAGGATGGGGTTTCGTATTTTCTGTTTGATACTGCGTTTGAAACTTGTGGTGGTGGGCCCCTTGATTTCCAGTGTGTTGATAAACGTCCCAAAGGGTATTCACAATATTTTGGTTCCGCCATGGCGGTGATGTTGCGGACCCAGGGCGTGCCAGCTCGGATGGTATCCGGCTTCAATTTCGGTACGTTTGATCAAGAGCGTGAAGGTTTTGTAATCCGGGATGTGGACAGTCATGGTTGGGCGCAGGCGTATTTCCCGAATTATGGATGGATTGATTTGGAATCTACGCCAGGTGCAAGACAACCGGTACGCGGGGTGGTCCCCGAGGTCGAAATCACGATTGCCAGTCCGACAGACACTTTTGCGGCTGGAAAGGATACATTCACGGAGACGGGTGAATTTCCCTCTGGAAGAGGTGATGGTCCCAATACGGAAGAGTTCACGACCGTTGCGCGTCGAGACAATTCGGTACCCGTATGGCCTCTCATACTGGTTAGCGTAATCGGAATGATTGTGATGGCCAGTGTAATAACCTGGCGATGGCGCTTCTGGGCGATGTCACCTACGGGGCGGGCCTATGCAGGGATGTCACGACTTGGCTGGCTGTCCGGGAATGGTCGTTGGAAACATGAAACACCATATGAGTATGCGGTGCGCCTTGGGGACAACATGAAAAATACTTGCGATGGCGCGCAGTTGATAGCGCGTGCCTATGAATTTGAAGTGTACAGCGGGCGTGAAACACCGGAAATGGTTCTTCAGAATGTGCACCAGGTGTGGCCATTAGTTCGATGGGCCTTGATACGTCGAGCACTGCTTCGCTTAATTGGCATCAAGGGGAGGCATCCATTCAGAGTCAGGTCGGCTATAAACCAATAAGTTCCCCGAGACATTTATCCAGTTAACTCGGTGAATTAGTCTGAAAAGTCGGCTTCATCAACACTGATCTCGGAAAGTTTGACCAGAGTTTCAAGTGCGTCACGCGCTACATCAGCCTCTTCTAGCGGTGCCACGAGCCTTACCGGAGTGGCCGAGACGCCAAGAAATCCGTACGTGTCGCCTGCCCGCAACAGGCATCTGATTTGTGCCTGCTCCAGCAAGTCCTGCCACATTTCAGCAGTTAATTGATCTGGAGCGGTGGCGAAAACTACCCAGTCCATGGACCTCGCCTGTGCAAGAATTATTTTCGGCGGTGCCGGCGCTACGACCTTACTGATTCAAGTGAATTCAGAGATATTTGACCCACGTTCATCGCAAAACAGAATCCGCAACGACCATCCAAAGATGGTGACACGCTGCGTCTCAAGGTAAAACTGCCAGCAGTCGTCGACCCTTTGACTATAGTTTGAGAATTGTACGCGTGTCGATAGCCTGTATGGACAAGTGGCGTGCCCGTGTTGGGGTTTATTCGTGGTGATGGTTGCAGTTGAAACCGATTGCGTGATTGTTTTACAGCGCTAAAGCTAAGAAGAAGATGATCAGGATGCTTGCTGGCACGCCTAAAATGCTCAGCCAGAACCACGTTTTCGCTGTGTGAGAGCTTGTTGCGTTCAGCCTATCGACTTCTGGACTGGTTTTTACAACGTATGTGCCCATCCATTTGTCGTGCCATGTCTGTCTATTCTCATTGAAATATGCGGTCCAGAATCCGGCGCCGAGGAGGAAAAAGCTGATGATGGAAGCCAGACTACGGGTCCACATGTGATAAAAACCGGCAAGTTCTCCTGTGTCTCTAATTACCCGAATATTGGTGAAGCGGGCACCGATATCCTGGCCACGCTGGTAAAGCATCAATGTCCAAACAAATGCAGCTATTGAGATGATCCACCCGATTACTGGGATCCCTCCAACTATTCTTGTACCGACGTTAACAATAAGCCAAGCTACGGTCCGGGATTTCATCTCCGCGATCTCGCCTGGCAGAGCAGTTCCATCGGTTGCGACCGTGCGAGGTACGTACTCCGTGTGTAAGGAACGTAGATCAGGTTGTAATAACTCGGCACCACACTCACCACAATGATTCATTTCAGAGGTCACGCGCGTACTGCACTGGCCACAGAATAGTGTGATGGGTGTACTCATAAATTAATTAATTCCGCTGGGTCCGAGTGCCTTAGCTCAGGAGGGTTACTCTCGGAATTTCTTGAGTACCACACAAGCGTTCTGGCCTCCAAACCCAAAGCTGTTGGAAAGGATTGTTTCGACCGTCACCTCTCTCGCCTTGTTAGGTACATAATCTAGGTCACAGTCCGGGTCGGGGTTTTCATAGTTGATCGTAGGGTGAATTACGTTGTCTCTGATTGTCCTGATAGCAGCGACAGCCTCTAGCCCTCCCGAAGCACCCAGTGAATGACCAATCATCGACTTGGTCGAACTGATTGGTGTTTTGGCAGCCATATCACCAAAAACGGTCTTTATAGCGAGTGTTTCAGCCGCATCGTTTACAGGCGTTGATGTGCCGTGAGCATTGATGTAATCGACTTCATTGGACGCAATTCCTGCATCGCTAAGGGCCATTTGCATAGCACGTACGGCCCCGGCCCCATCTTCCGGGGGGTGCACTAAATGGTGGGCATCGGATGTGACACCCCATCCACCTACTTCACCAAGGATCTCAACCCCTCGTTTCAGGGCATGTTCCATGTCCTCGAGAATCAAGATTCCCGAACCTTCGGCGGGGACAAATCCGTCACGTTTTGCATCAAAAGGACGACTCGCCTTTTCCGGTATTTCGTTGCTGCTAGTGGACAGGGCGTGAATCGTGGAGAATCCGCCTAGTCCGATCTCGCAAATGCCTGCTTCAGCGCCTCCCGCGACCATGACGTCCGCCCCGCCGCGTCGAATTACCTCCGCTGCTTCTCCTATTGCTTGAGTACCTGCAGCGCAAGCAGTAATGGTGGTGCCAATGTAGCCAGTAGCCCCGTAAACGCGGCTCACATTGGCTGCTGCCATGTTCGGTAGCATCATTGGAATGTAATAGGGTGAAATACGTGTGCCACTACGTTTCACCATTACGCGGGCGGCCGCCTCCGTTTCCGGGTACCCACCGATACCTGTGCCGAGTAGGACCCCGTGACGGGTTCGCTCCTGGTCTGAGAGACCATCAAGTCTGTTCAACCCGGAGCAATCAAGGGCTTCACCGGCAGCGATAACCGCGAATTGTGCGAATCGCGCAAGCCTACGAGTCTCTTTTCGATCCATGTAGTCAGTCGGTTTGAAATCTTGAACCGTCGCGCCGATTCGACATGGATAGTCATCGATATCCTCAAGTGGGAGTGGTGTCACACCGGATTTCCCAGCTTTAAGTCCCTCCCAGAACGTGTCGACATTGTGTCCGAGCGCTGAAATCACGCCGAGGCCCGTAACTACGACTCTTCGCCTACCGTTGCTGTCCCTCATGGTGTTGGCACCCTGATGTGTGAGCTTGCCGTGTAATGTCGACTTCTAGCTAGATTCCGAGATGGTATTGGGGGGCCTAGACTGAGGCGAAGTGCCAGTATGAGGCACCTCGTAGAATGGCATTACCCCGCCACGCATATCTGGATATATTTCGGGTTGTATTGAAAGTACAGTTTCTCGTATTTCGGCAGCTACAAATAACGATCCTGTGGCGACGATCACATCCCCTGATTTGGCCATACGACTAGCCTCACGGAGTGCACTCTCGACATCGTTCGTGATTGCTGCAACAGGGACATTATCGCGCTGTAACGCTTCTGCGACGATTTCCGCTGGTACGGCTTTGGGATGCCGCGTACGAGTGACGATTACTTTCGGCAAAAGCCGGGAAAATTCCCTAGCAGTCGCAGCAAAATCGTGCCCGCCGGACCCGGCGTAAATCAGTATTGGTTGTGTCATAGGAGGGAACAATGACTCTATGGTGGATACGAAGGCCGCGGCTGAAGAACTGTTATGAGCCCCGTCCACAATTATTTGTACAGGGTCGCGAGGATTGGTAAGAACTTCGGCTCTGCCTGGCCAGTAAACGGCTGCTACTCCGTCTGCGGTAATTTTCGCACCGATCGGGGCCCCATTTTTCTTGGAGAAAACCTCGAGTGCTGTAATCGCAGTTATGGCATTGTCTACCTGGTGTGGTCCGAGAACTGGGAGGTCCAGGTTGTATTTGGCAAGTGGGCCCTGCAGCGTCAACTGCTGAATTGGTGATCCGGCCTCAGAGATGGCTTGAGTTGGCCCGCTCACAAGAGATACACGTTCATGGGCGTAGATTACCTGTGCGGAGCGCTCGTGCGCTGCCTTATCGATAACAGAACGTGCTTCGGGTTTTTGATTGCCGACAACTACAGAGACTTTTGGCTTGATGATTCCAGCCTTTTCGAACGCGATCTTCGCCACAGTGTCTCCCAGTACAGCTGTGTGGTCCAAGCTGATAGGCGTTATTACAGAAACTTCGGGGGCAACGAGGTTGGTGGCATCAAGTCGACCTCCTAGTCCTACTTCGATTACCTGCACATTAGCGTTCACAGCTCTGAACTCGTAGAACGCCATTGCGGTGAGCATCTCGAAGACGCTGATCTTCCCCACATCCCCGCGTTGCTCAACAGCTTCTACATCGGGCCATAACTTCTCAATAAGTTCTATGAATCGGTCCGGGCTGATTTCCTCCATGTCGACCTGGATCCGTTCAGTGATTCGATGCAAATGTGGGGAAGTAAACAGACCCACCCGAAATCCAGCTGCCTTCAAAACAGATGCAATGATTGCGGAGGTGCTGCCTTTTCCTTTGGAGCCAGCTACATGGATTGTGGGCGTAGCCAGATGAGGATTTCCGAGGTTTTGGAGGAGGACT
This sequence comes from Dehalococcoidia bacterium, assembly GCA_046583495.1. Taxonomy (GTDB): domain Bacteria; phylum Chloroflexota; class Dehalococcoidia; order Lucifugimonadales; family Lucifugimonadaceae. The sequence continues at coordinate 57,924 of JAYGCF010000051.1, read as the reverse complement.
TCCATCCGACGCAGGTGGAAGTCTGGGGGTTCATTGACCCGCGTTGTCCGCTCGAAATCCGCCAGGGATAGCAGTTGTGAGATAGCGTTCTGGTAGTTCAGCGCTCGGTCTTTCTGGAAATATTGAGGCGTACCAGTATTAGGTTTCCACGAGTTAGTTCGCGCTAAAGATCCATCGTATATGAATTACTTCAGTGATTTCTGAACCTAATTCTAAATGTGCAGTTGGTCCGAGGTGACGTCACATTGGACCAAACTTGACTGAAATGTGTCAGCAAAGCACGAAAATTAGCTCCTCGGCCTGAACAAGTGGCTCGCTAGAACAGAGTGACCGCGGTATATTTCGGCAGCGCTCCGGACGCTCTAGTCCGGATTATCTTGGAATCTAACTGGAGAACCAGACATGGGCCCACGAATCGGTATCATCGGTGGCGGAGCGATTGGCGGATACACAGGGGGAATGCTCACAAAGGCGGGACACGATGTAACTATCGTTGACCAGTGGCCCGAGCACGTCGCAGCCGTTAAGGCTAACGGACTTACCATTCGTCACAATGATGATGAAGTCAATATTCCCGCGAACTACATCAACATCAACGAACTTCAGGCGATCGATGATCCTTTTGACTATGTTTTTGTAGCGGTTAAATCGTATGACACAGAATGGGCTTCAATACTCATGCGCCGGTACTTGAAACCCGATGGTGCGTACGTGGATTTCCAGAATGGAATTAACGACTATCGCCTTGCAGATACGGTGGGCAAAGAAAATGCTCTCGGCTGCGTGATCACTATTGCTGCTGGTTGTTACGAACCAGGTATCGTGCTGAGGACGGATACCAATCCGATGGCGTACAAGATTGGTGAGCAAGACGGTTCGGACACGCCCAGGGCCCGTGAACTGGTGGATATCGTCTCTTCGGCCTCCGAAGGCACCTTTTTCACAGACAATTTGTTTGGTGAAAGGTGGGCCAAATTGGCTATTAACTGCATGGTCAATCCGATGGCAGGAATCACCGGGCTCACCTCAGACAAAATCAGGACTGACCCAAGGGTCCGAGATATTCGAACGCAGGTAGGGGCAGAAGTGATCCGAGTTGGGCGTGCACTTGGGCACACGATTGGCGATTTGCTTGGGGTGCCGGCACAGATGTTTATCGATGCAGCTGAGGGTAGGAACATCGAAGACCTTGAAATTGAGATGGACAAGCAGGCTGCCAATTCTGGCGTCGCCGGCCGCGCATCATTCTTGCAAGATGTACTCAAGCATCGTCGCACGGAGATCGAGTTCTTGAACGGCTTTGTGGCAGAACAGGGGCGTAAAACAGGTGTACCTACACCGTTTTGTGACGCGATTGTAGGGATTGTCAGGGAAGCCGGTGTCGGTAAACTTGAACCGAATCCCGATAACCTTGCCCCCGTTGGTGAACTGCTCAAGAGATAGTTCAAATCGATAGCTTGAGCGATTCATCTCTCGATGAATGAATTGAACAGGCTGTGAACTACTTAATAAGAACTTTGGCGGCTGCCTTGGCTCAAACTATTTCGAGCTACAGGCGGCCGTCTTATGTTTCCATAATTGCCGTAATCCTGATTTTGTCCACTGGATGTGGCGCGGGCGGAAACGAGACAACCACATTCGTGTTTGAGGTTGGTGAATTTCCACACCTGGTGGTAGGAGGTGGTCGAGGCGAAGTTCTTGTCACGACCGGACCCTCCGGCGTGATCACTGTCCTTGCCGAAGTCTCAGAAAAGGACAATGTAGTTCTAGATGTCTCAGCCGAGTCCGATGTAATCACGGCTAGTTCAACCACCACCTTTAGCGGGAACATGTTTGGCGATTCAGCGGTTGGGAATGTTGATTTTACAATCACAGTCCCGCCACCGACTGTGATACGAGTGGGTACCACAAATGGTTCAATTGCCATCGAGGGCACTCAGAGAGGTGGGGTAATCAGCTCGTCAGAAGGGACGATAACACTCCGCCGTGTGTTTGGAGAATTTTCCGGGGGGGCCGGTGTTGGTGATATCAAAATCATAGATAGCGAAGGTTCTTTTCAGTTTACGACAGGGGTTGGTGGTGTGGAGTTTGACGGTGATTTCAGTGCTGGTAGCTTTAACGAATTTGAAACTGGTGTCGGCGACGCGGTGATTTCGATACCTGCCGGATCGGGTGTCACTCTTGATGCAAAAGTAACTTTGGGCAGCATAACTACCGATATCGACTTGACAGAGGAACTACTGCAAACGGTCGGTCACGGGGCCAGTCTGTTGGGGTCACACGATGGCTCAGACATCAAAATTGATATAAGGGTCAACACGGGATCCATCTCGATACGAGAGGATTCGTAGGCGCAAATTCACTCGTTTCTGAAGGGTGAAATGCTCACTAAGAAATCTGCATATGTGCAATTTACGTGAGATACATGTTGCGAGTGATTATCTTTTCCCGTCAGGTGCTCTGGCATCGAGATGTATAGCAAAATTGCTTACACGGTTCCATGAAGAAACCGTGTAAGCAGATTTTACGCATTCAGTCCCAACCGTTGCGTTCCAACGGTTTACATCAACACGCTAACGTTGAATTACACGGTAACGGATACCCGTTTCCGGTAATAAATACAGGCTCAAGTAGCCGTGGCCAATCTTAGTGGGCTGTGACACTGCCACCGTTGATATTGATAGATTGCCCGGTAATGTAACGGGCCCTATCAGAGCATAGGAAACCGATCAGATCAGCGACTTCCTCGTCGGTTCCAGCTCGCCCCATGGGGATGCCTGCCTCCAAGTTTTGCCAGAATTCACCACGACCTAGAACGTCCATCCGGGCAGTCTCTATAGCCCCAGGGCACACACCGTTCACCACGATGTTTTGAGGGGCTAGCTCTTTTGCCAGTGCCTGGGTGAATCCATTTATCGCGAAATTCGCTGCGTTGTAGGCAGAAGTGTTTGCAGAACCTTGCTTACCGGCGGTTGATGAGAGATTGATGATAGCTCCACTGTCCGCATTGCGTTCAAGCATGTGTCTTGCGACGGCCTTTGCGCATAGAAAGGACCCGACCACTTTAATATCTAAAACGCGCCGGAAAAGATCCTCTTCTAGATCTACGACCGCCACACGATCCTCACCGCGACGGAACGCAGCGTTGTTGATCAATATGTCTATGCGCCCGAACTCGTTCAATGTATCGGAGACCATTTTGTCCACTGCTTCCGAACTGGATACGTCTACCACGAGTGGCAAGGCCTGGGCACCCTGCTCTCGAACTTGGTCTGCGACAGAGTCAATATCACGCCATCCGACAGCCTTCTCGTCTTCCGCAAATGTGGAGGGATCTCGCCCTGTACCGGTAATTACGACATTGGCACCCATTTCGGCCAGTCTGACTGCAGAAGCACGCCCAATGCCGCGGAGTCGTCCAGCCCCTGTGACTATAGCAACCTTGCCATTAAGCTCTTTGCTCATCGATTACTCCTAACCGCCCTGAATACTCAGGAACTGATTAATCAGGTTTTTCACCAAGATTAAATTTACTTGTAAGGGGTACATGATTCCCCTGGTGACGGTCTTCTCCGGATACTTGATCAGGACTGCACCAGCATCAGAGTATCTGTAATCACCGTCTCGTCTACCCGTCTGAACCTGTTGCATTGGCCTGGTTACGCAAATCTTGAGGGCATCACATCACTCAACCTCAGGCCATAATTCTTATCGGACACTTTAAAAGAGACCGACATTAGTTGTACCAGTTATATCAAGGATGTCTAAATCTGGTATTTGTGGCGTGCAAAATACGCTGTCATCATAAGATTCAAAGTCAGAAGATGACGGTGCTGTCATAGGGAACGGTTAAAATTAGGTGGTTGCTGGGAGGCTATTAAAACATCGGTAGATCAGGGCTAACGCCGTTCTTATTCGGCCGTTTGATACGACGTCGCAGGTCAGCTGACGCGGGATTACTCTTGGGTGTTGGTGTGGCCATTCTCATCGCGACTATTACGGTTAGTGGCGCTCCCGCTTACACCAGAAGCCTCGAACAGGTTGGTGTCGAAGGCGTGCTCACCAGTCTTCGTCCCATCGGCAAAAACTTAGTTGTGACTAACCGGGCGATACCTTCTCGAATTAGCTCAGTTAACGCAGCTACAAGTGATATAGATTCGATCGCCCGGGCCACTATGGCAGATGTCGTGTCCAACTCGAGACACGCCCATCGTTCTGCCTATCATCGAAACCTGGATCCAACGTCAATCGATGACTGGTCACTCGCTCGTTTCGTCTTGATGGATGACTTTGAATACCACGTGCGATTTGTTTCAGGTGATTTGCCCCGGTCTTCGCTGAACAACGTATCCAGTCCGACGATGGGGGTCGTAGCAGAGGCGGCAATCGTAGCGGACGTTGCCGAGAAGCTCGGCATCTCCGTCGGAGACATCCTTACCCTGAGACTCGTGTCCGGGTCATCATCAGCTGTGGATATTGCTATAAGTGGCATTTTTGTACCGGATGATGAACTTGGAAACTTCTGGATGGGTCTGGGGGGGTCTCTTCTACGACCACCTTTGTTGCCGGGATTTGGAGGTGGTGCTGCAGGCCTCTTCGTGACCTCTGAGGGATTCGGTGCGGTTGCCTTGGAGGCTCCTGCTACCCCTATGGATGGGGCCTGGATTGTTGATCTTGATCAGATTGGCCTGGCTAGGCTCAGTGCGGGCGAGATCGTCGAAAAGACAGAGCATTTTGAATCGCGTATCGAAGCTAACATCCCGGGTTCTTTGGTCATAACCGGGCTTGAAAGGTCTTTTGGCGCACTAGAGCGGCGGTCGGTGTTTGCTCGTATCCCAATGTTTCTGATGTCGGCCATTCTTCTTACCATAGTTATTTACTATCTACTTATGGCAGCTCACGCTCTGGCAGGTCGAAGGAAGGCCGAAATAAGCGTATTCCGAAGTCGTGGGATATCGCTGATTCAGATGTTGAGGCTGTACATGCTTGAGGCCACGATACTTGTAGGAATACCGGTTGTTTTTGGACCATTTATTTCCGTTGCCATCATTGCACAAGCTGGACGAATTCCACCCTTTAACGACATAACCGGAGGTGGGGCATTACCCGTATCACTTTCATGGGATCAGTTCCTGTTCTCCGGGGTGGTTGGATTACTGGCGTGTGCTCTACTCGTGTTGCCGACAGTTTTAGCGGGTGTTGGCAATGTCGTGACCCAACTGCGAGATGAGGCTAGACCGACACGATCTCCGTTCTTTCAGCGCTACTTTCTAGATGCCGTATTAATCTTTGTCACGGGCTTTCTTATCTGGGAGCTTAAAGCCAGTGGGAACGAGGTGATCCGTATAGATGAGAACGGGGAACTGCGTACGGATCCCACCCTCTTCTTAGCTCCTTCATTTGCTCTGCTCGGTATTTCACTGGTTTTTTTGCGGACCTTTCCTCCTGTGTTACGCGGGCTTGCGTTTGTAATTGGAAAAAATGGGCCGGTATGGGCAGTACTGGCGATATGGAGACTCGGTAGGGCCCCCTACTTTTACGCGCCGGCAGTGTTACTGCTGATGCTCGCATCCGGTCTCGGAGTGGTCATCGTGACTCTCGCCTCTACTTTGGAAGAGAACGCTTTAGAACGGGTTTTATACGAGTCGGGGTCTGACTTACGGGTGGAGTCGGCGCGTGGTGCGAATGGCATAGTCGAAGATCTGCGCCAATTGACTTCAGTACGAGATGCGTCGGCTGCGATGCGTTTGCAAGGATCTATCGGTAGTGGCGCGTCTGGACCCGAGTTCGAGTTGCTTGGTGTTCAATCTGATCGATTCAAGGAAATTGCGTGGTTCCGGGATGATTTTTCGGACCGTTCATTCACGGAAATTATGGAAGATATTTCATCCGGAGAAACACTAGAGCCACTTATGGTCACCCCAGGAGCCACTGAACTGGGCATTTGGGCGCAGTCGGGTGATGACATAAATAATCTATTTCTCTGGGCTACTGTTCGGGGCGGGAGTGGGATTGTTGAAACGATCACCCTCGGCCCAGTGGAAGAGGGTGATTCGAGACTGCAAACGGTTTCTCTTGAAGGAATAGTCAGACCGATAGAACTGTTATCTATAAAAGTTTTTGAACCTGCTGGAGATGATAGAGGTTCAGCAGGTTCCCTAGAGATAGATGATGTCGTCTCCATAAATTCCGCTACCGGTGTCAAGACCGTTATGGTCGACTTTGAATCACCCGATGGCTGGACTACATTTCCGACCTCTGGAGGATTGGATGCCACCTTCTCACTCGTTCAGGAAAAAGGTTTCGTCGGTGAAGTAACGGGATCGAAATCAGGGCGTCTGACGTTTGGTAGAGGTTCTGATGGAGGTGTCCGCGGCATATACCGCTCAACCAGTGGCGGTCCGTTACCAATAATCGTAAGTTCTACGCTAGCAGCCAACGCGGGGATAGTCCCGGGGATTCCATTTATAGGGAGGATCGCAGGCAGTCTGACACCCCTTACAGCGGTCGCTGTGGTCGATTTCTTTCCAACCCTCGATCCGGATAACGACTCGGGATTTATGGTGATCGACCTTGATAATTTATCTGAATTCTTGGATCTGAAAGGAGTGACATCGACATCCCTGACGGATCAACTTTTTATTGCTGTCACACCAGGAAAAGATGAAGCGGCACTGGCAGGTCTTGATTCACTGATCACAGGGGCAGCTAGGGTGTATGTGAGACGAGATCAGCAAAACGAATCACTGGTAGATCCACTTTCTGTAGCAGGCTGGCGTGGCGTAGGCATACTTGCAGGGACCACTACGATTGGTATCGTCTTGCTTGGATACTTAACGTATCTGCGGTCTTATACGGGAAGGATGAATACTGAAGAGGCGTTTCTCCGGTCTCTGGGTTTGAGCAGGGTGCACTACCTATGTGCTGCAGTAATAGAGCATCTATCGCTTGGAATTATCGGTATTGGCCTAGGTATAGTTTCCGGCCTTGTGATATCTGACCTGGCCGTAGATGTTTCCTCGAGATCGGCATCAGGCGAGGACCCTTTGCCGCCTTTCGAACTGGTTACCCAGTGGGGAGCAATGTTTGTGGGTTATGCCCTTATTGGTGCGGTGGCCATATCGGCATTGGCGTTGCAGACTACTCGGTACAGTCGGCGATCACTTCACGATGCGACTAGGTTGGATAAGTGATTGCGACATCCCTCCGACTTATAGCCCGGCGCAGCCTTTCACATCTCCGTCTACTGATCGCAGTCATAGCCGGAATCATACTCGCTGTAACGATCATGTCGGCCACGACGATCTATTTCGACTCCCTCCGGAATCTAGCGCTCGAACATGCACTGGAACGCCAGCCATCGAGTTCACTTGACGTAGTGTTGCAGGTGTCAAACCCCACAGGATTACGTGTATCTCATGACACTTTGATTACTCGTGTAGACGGGATAGTCGAAGGTGGGTTTGGAGGAGTTTTAAAGGAAAAGTATCTATCGGTTAAGACGGCGACATTTAACTTCGAATCTATCTCTGAGACGGCGCCAGAGCGGAGCGATCAAACCCGTAGAGTGGCTTTCGTTACATTTCCGGGGATTGGCGACGAGATTAGGATAATTAGCGGCCACAGTCCCGGGGCCTCTACAAACTCGGACCCTGGACAGACATTTGCACCGGAAGTGATTATTCCGGCCTCTTCAGGGGACGCATATGGTCTCTCGGCCGGGGATCGATTTACCGCGTTGCCATTCTGGGAAGAGAAAAACGCCGCACCAACACCGGTGATATCTGGGATTTTTGAGAGAGTCAATCCTGATTCAGAATTCTGGCGCGTATACGACGAACTATTTGCATTTGACTCTCCCAATTTTTCGTTCCTGATTTCTGTGGTGGACGAAAGTACTTTTGTTGACGGTCTCGCTGCATATATGCCCAACATGACAACGTCTTACGGGTGGACCTTGGACATTGATCCGAACGAGATAAAGGCAGCCGAAGCGGATCGAATTGTGGCCTCGCTCTCTAATCTGGAAAACACGTTTAAGCAAGATAGCAATACCTACCGTCAGATAACCGGATTAGGTAAAACCCTCACAGATTTTGAGACCAGGCTTTTTTTCAATCGATTGCCGATGATCATAGTGATGATTCTGGTGGTTTTGGTGGTGTTGTACTACTCAGTCACACTCGCAGGTTTGTTAGTCGACTCGCAGCGTGAAGAAATATCTCTCCTACGCACTCGCGGGTCTAGCGCTAAACAAATAGTTGCAGTTTTTGCCATTGAAGCTGGCGTTCTGTCAGCTTTGGCAGTCGCTACGGGGCCTCTTTTTGCGGCAGTGGCGATCAAGTACGCCGGAGTTATGCCATGGTTTCATGATCTCAACGGTGGTGAAACTCTCCCGGTGCAGATTGGATGGGGGGCCTACCAACTTGCAGTTGTGGGTGGCATCTTTAGTTTTCTGGCACTTTTCTACCCAGCCTTGAGGGCGTCACGCATTGGTTTGTTGTCATACCGCAGCAGTGCGGGGCGGTCCTCCGGACCACCAGCGTTCCAGCGTTACTATCTGGATATAGCAGCACTTGGTGTTGGAGTTTTCTTACTTTCTCAACTGCAGGCTAAAGGTTCGGTGGCCGCTGAAAACCTAGCAGGGGTGAAAACGGTGGACCAAATCACTCTGGCACTACCCGCACTTTTTCTTGTGATCGCGGGTTTGGTCATGCTGCGTTTGTTTCCGTTACTAATGGAGTTGCTTGCCAAATTATTCTCGAGTCGAGTTCTGTATCGACTTGTGTCACCGATTATGATCCTAGGGTTGTGGTCTATGGCACGTAATCCATCTCACTACTCCCGGTTGTCACTGCTGTTTATTCTTACTGCCGGGCTAGGCGTTTTTTCCGCCAATTTTGGGGCCACACTGGACCGTAGCGCTGAAGATCAAGCCCTGTACACCATTGGTGCGGACGTGCGAGTTTCAAATGTGTCGTTACGACCACGTCAAGCAAGTGCAGATATTGTTGGCAATATAGATCGACTGGATAGTGTCACTGCAGTGTCAAGGGTGATGATGAGAGAGGGTGCCGTGAATCGGGCTTTCGGTAGCGATGGCTACCGAATGGTCGGGGTGGACCCGGACAATTTTTCTGATGTTGCATGGTCCCGATCTGATATGGATTCAGCAGGTCTTCAGCAAAAGCTGGAGTCCATTCGCGTTGACGGGCAGCCCGGAATCACTTTGCCCACGGATACCAGATTCATATCAATGCGCATCCGTCCAAGCCAGCCAACACCTGGTATTTCGGTTATAGCGGCATATAGAGATGAGAATGGTAGATATTCTGCAGGATCGTTAGGGACGCTTGAACCTAAGCCGGCTCATGTTCGAAGATTTGATTGTCCTGTTTCTGGCCAATCGGATACCGCGGGCGCATCATCCAACTCTTCGAGTTGGTGCACGATCGGAGGGAGTGCCGGAAGATCATCAGTTTCAGGGTCCGACGATTCCTTGGGGTTGAATCTTCTTGGATTTCGCTTCATCGCACTACAGTCGTTTCTATCCAGTGAAGGCCCTGTAGCCCCCGGTACGATTCTCATTGATGAGATTAGTGCTGTTTCGTCTGACGGCAGCGTGACCGTAATCGAATCGTTTGATAACCCGGGGTCTCGAGACCTTTGGAGCGGAACTGCACTTCTTCCCGCATTTGACCATGAAGACCAGCTGGTACCAGGTGCGGTCAGCCTGAGTTGGGCAGAGTTGGATTCTAATGATGGGTTCATGCTTTTCGCTGGCTCTGAATCCCCACCTGTCCCTGTACTGGCCAGCAGTGAGTTTATGAAAAGGTCTGGTCGTTCTATCGGGGATGTAACAGAAGCAATGCTGGAGTCAGAAACATTCACCATGGAGATCGTTGATGTAATCGAGTTCATCCCCACAGTTGATCCAAACAAGGACCCGTTCATAGTTGGCGATATCGATTCCGTTCTTGCGGCCGTAAACAGGCTTGGGGTGTTCAGAGACAGTATTCAGTACAACGAACTTTGGGTTTCGACTTTAGGAGAAGACACGGAAACGGTCGCCCGACAAATATCTGCACAGATAGATCTCTTGCCGTTTTCATACTCCGGTATTGAGGACCGCGACTCAACTCTAGAGGAGATCAAAGCTGATCCACTTGTACGTGCGGGTTGGTCGGTATTACTTGCACTGGCGTACATTACTGTTCTAATCGTGAGTGCATTTGGATTCTTGGTTCATTCTAAGGTGTCCTTTGATGCGCGGAAGGGAGAATTTGCATTGCTCAGGACGATCGGTTTGTCGATGCGACAACTCCTTTCGCTTGTGGTGCTCGAGCAAGTTCTGGTTCTTGGAGTTGCGCTGGGGATCGGGATCTTCATGGGAACTCGACTTGGAGGAACGATGCTTCCATTCCTGAGCAATTCGGGCGAAGGGGTGAGGGTAGTTCCACCAATACTGGTTGAGATTGATTGGGTATCTGTGGGTATTACCTTCTCTATGCTCGGCGCCGTGATTCTTCTGGTGGTCGCCGTGATCCTCGTGAGTGTTTACCGTATGTCTATTCAGTCGGTGCTTCGACTTGGAGAAAGGTAGTCCTTTTATGACACCTGACAGTCGGTATATTTCCTGCAGAGACGTGTTCAAAATCTACAAAGTTGCGGACCTCGAGGTAGTGGCGTTACGCGGTCTCGATATGGAGGTAGCACAGGGTGAAGTGATGGCTATTATTGGAGCGTCAGGCAGCGGTAAATCAACCTTGCTGAACATCCTTGCGGGATATGACGCCCCATCCGCCGGACACGTTCAGGTCGGTGATTACGACCTGCTTAATATGAACTCTAAACAGATTGTCGAATACAGGCGTCGTGAGGTCGGGTTCGTGTGGCAACAAACATCACGAAACCTGTTGCCTTACCTGGATTCCCAGGAGAACGTTGAACTCCCGATGCTCCTAGCCGGTGTGGGAAGACGAGATCGCCAGAGGAGGGCAGGAGAACTACTAGGCCTGGTCGGTTTGGAGGCAAAATTATCAAACAAGCCTGCCCAACTATCTGGTGGTGAACAACAACGTGTGGCGCTGGCCGTGGCATTGGCTAACAGGCCAGCGCTGCTTCTTGCTGACGAACCGACCGGTGAGCTGGATACTGAAACCGGACAAGAAATCCTGGACATGATGGCGATGATCAATCGTGAACTAGGAACTACCATCGTTGTTGTCACACATGATCCTGCTGTTTCACAATCGGTTGGTCGTGCTGTCACTATAAGAGACGGCAAGACAAGCAGCGAAATAAGAGCTCGCGTTAACTTTGATAAACAGATTGGTGGGAAGAGACGGGATGTCGAAGAGTTCTTGCTGATTGACTCGTCCGGGCGTGTCCAAATTCCTCGAGAAATGTTGGATGGGCTTCATATACAACGACTTGTACAGGCGGACACAGATGGTGAGAGGGTGCGCATACGTCCATCTAGTGAGAATCTCGCCGAAGGTGAATCAGGATGATACAGAATGGTGTAGCAGAGCCGCTTTTGGTTGCCGACCATGTAAGTAGGACCTTTCACCTGGAAGGTAATGACGTACACGCAGTTCGGAATGTCAGCTTGACGATTAATTCAGGCAGATTTGTGGCCATTGTTGGACGTTCTGGCTCTGGGAAGACCACCCTGCTGAATTTATTAGCAGGGCTCGACCAGCCAACTACAGGCCAGATAAAATTCCTGGGGCAAGACCTATCAAAGATGGGGGAGAAGGAAATAACTGACCTGCGGCGTCACCGTATTGGCGTCGTTTTCCAGTCGTTTGGCTTACTGCCACTGCTTTCCGCTTTTGAAAATGTTGAATTACCTTTAAGAATTGCCGGTGTTGGTGCACGAATAAGAAACCAGCGGGCTGAAGAGGTTCTCGACCTCGTTGGACTTCTTCCTCGTGCAAAGCATCGACCGTTTGAGTTATCAGGCGGTGAACAACAACGGGTTGCTATTGCACGAGCCGTAGTGATGCGACCATCTTTGATTCTTGCGGACGAACCGACTGGTGAACTGGACTCAACTAACGCTGAATCGATATTCGGACTGTTCAGTCAAATGGCTGGAGCTGAGGAAATGGCGATCGTAACCACTACTCATGATCAGACACTACTGGATATGGCGGAAGAAGTTCATGAGATAGGTGACGGGGTAATTCTGGAGACTCGAAAGATCGAATCCACTAATTGACTGGCATATATGTCAATACGGTAGCCCCGAGGCAAGCTTCGCTCTCGGTGCTGAAAGTAATCTTTGTCGTCTCGATTAACGCTAACCGCTCGAATGTTAATTAACCTTTCATAATGCCCTACGTCACATCCTCAGGTAGACGTCTTTATTACGAAGTCAGTGGCACGGGGTTTCCACTACTGATGCACCATGGATTTGCACAATCAGCGCAGAGCTGGATAGATTCGGGCTGGAATGATTTGCTCTCGGACCATGCTCGTGTAATTACTTTCGATATCCTCGGTCATGGAAGGAGCGACACTCCGCATGATATTGAGTCCTATCGGATGGAGGAACGTATGGCGGATGTGGTGGCTGTAGCCGATGCAGAAGGGGTGGAGCGATTCGATATGCTGGGGTTCTCTCTTGGTGGTCGGGTTGCTTTGGGTATGGCCTTTGCGAAACCAGAGTGTCTTCGTGGCCTTATCGTTGGTGGAATGCACGCGCGTGCTACGGCGCTCACTGCCGACAGCATGGAGCGACGTACGGCGACACTGAGGAAAGGTAGTGTTCGTGCCCTGAGACGGGCATTGGGACTAAATACCAGTGGTACAGAGCAGTTACCTGATCCAGATCCAGAAGCACTTGCTCTCTCCGATGAAGGTCTACTCGACTGGTCGGGGGTAGTTGGTGAATTACCATCACTGGATATCCCTACACTCATGTTTGTGGGCGAGCAGGATCGTATGCAGCCATGGGTTGAGGAAGATGCTGCCGCCATCCCGAACGCGCAATACATATGTTGTCCTGACGTAGACCATGCCGGGTCTTTTGAGCGCAGCGACCTGGCTGGACCATATGTCCTCGAATTCCTCTCACGACTACCTGGCCAAGACCGAGATCATTCCTCATGAACGGGATACTTATCCTCCTGGGCGGTGGCGAGTTTGAGCCTCAAATGAAATATGTTGACCGTGTCCTTTTGGACAAAGTGATCGGTTCCCCTCGGATTGCCGTTTTGCCCACGGCCATGGGAGCCAATCCGGATGGAGCGATGCGGTTAGCCGAGATGGGCGCATCGTACTTTCGTGATATGGGTGCCGCAGCAGAGATGATTCCCGTTGTCGACAGGGATTCGGCGATGAATGAGGAATTGAAGGAAAGAATTGAGGATGCAAATGTCGTTTATCTTACGGATGGCGATGCAAGGTACCTGTACGACACGCTTCAATCTACTCACGCATGGACGGCTATCGGAAATGTAATTGAACTGAACGGAGTGGTTGCAGCATCAGGCGCGTCAGCTTCCGTATTCGGAGAGTACGCACCGGGGTCAGTTTTACGATGGGGACCAGCGTTCAATATCTTGCCGGGATCGGTAATTGTTCCGGACTGGCAAAATGCTTCATCGGTTGGCCTTAAGATGCGTCGAATGCGAAAATTTGGCGGGTTTACTTATCTTGGGCTTGATCGGCACAGTGCACTCTTTAGCGAAGATTTTCGGTTCACAGTGGTTGGCGAAGGTGGCGTAACGGTTTGGAGCAAGTTACGACACGAGAAAAGAAATGACGGAGATCCTTTGCTCTGGCCTTAGCCCACCAGATGTAAGATTCTTCAGGATATTTTTCAAGCGGATAAAGAAGCGTCTAGTTTTATATGAATCAAAATCGGCGAGAGCTCTAGTAAAGCTATCGCTATTGGAGGTCCCAACCATATGCCCAGAGCGATTGATCCAAATCCTGTTTACAAACGTGCCATGGTTGTTGTGGCTCACGCGGATGATGCTGAGTACGGGTGTTCGGGCTCGGTAGCTAAATTGGTTCGTGAAGGGATTGAGGTTGTCTACGTATTGTGCACAGACGGTAGTAAGGGGAGTGATGACCCGAAAGACACTCAGGAATCCCTTGCCACTGTGCGTAAACAGGAACAGATCGAGGCGGGTAAAGTGCTCGGCTTGAAGACGGTTGAATTTTTGGCTTTCCCGGATTCCGAACTAGAACCCACCCTGGAAGTTCGGAAAGCTATCGCCCGGGAGATTCGACGCTATAAGCCCGATATCTTGATTTGCCAGAATCCGACCCGGAGTTTGGAAGTTGCCGGTTACGTTGGTCATCCCGACCATCAGGCTGCTGGCGAGGCAGCGCTATCCGCTGTCTATCCTACGGCGCGGGACCGCTTGACTTACCCAGACTTATTGGAAGAGGGTTTTCAACCTCACAAGGTTCGAGAGGTATGGGTGATGCTTGGTGCGGATCGTGCAGACTTTTTTAATGAACTTGAAGAAGTTGACATGGAAAAAGCCGTCGCAGCACTTAAATCTCACGAAAGTCAGGTGCAATATCCTGAAGTTGATGCCCGGATGCGTGAATGGAGATTGCGAACGGGAGCCAGGGTTGGTATGCGCTACGCAGAGGCATTTAAGGTCTTTGCATTGAATGGTTAGGAGCCTTGGGAACGCTCCCGTTCGACTAGAATCCGTCGAAGAATCTTGCCGGAGGGATTCTTTGGGATTGCATCGAGGAACTCAATCTCACGTATCTGTTTGAACGAGGCTACATGGGATGAAACAAATGCAATTAATTCAGCAGCCTCAGGGGAGGTTCCGTTAACGGGGACTACAAATGCCTTGGGGACCTCACCTGACTCCTCATCTGGTTTTCCTATAACAGCACAATCGGCCACGCTGTCATGTTCTAGTAATAATCCCTCGAGTTCTGCCGGGGGAACCTGGAAGCCCTTGTATTTGATGAGTTCTTTCTTGCGGTCCACGATCCAGACGTAGCCGTTCTCATCCATACGCGCTATGTCGCCTGTGTGTAACCAACCGTCTTTTGTGAGTGTCTCAGCAGTCGATTCTGGGTCATTAAAATAACCTTGCATTACCTGACCCCCTCGCATCATCAACTCACCTTCTTCTCCGAACGGTAATTCTTTATCGCCGGAGTAAAGATCTACCACCTTTTGCTCGGTATCAGAGCTTGCTGGTCCGACTGATCCTGGACGTGCTTTATCCGGCTCTACGAAGTCAATGTTGGATAACGGTGAAGTTTCTGTCATTCCGTATGCCTGAAGGACGGGGACACCTGTAACGGTCCTAACCCTGACCTGCAATTCTTCAGAAAGAGGAGCAGCACCTATGACCATGAAGCGCAGTGCTGACAGGTCATAATCTTTCACTCCTGGATACTGAGCGAGACCAACGAGGACAGGTGGAACTGTGTAGAGGGCAGTTACCCTGTGCCGCTCTAATAGGCTCAGGAATTCATCGATATCAAATCGACCCATCAAAACCTGCGTATTACCTATGGCGATTGCAGGGTTCATAAGTACGTTCATGCCATAAATGTGAAACAGCGGCAGATGCACTAAGACCACGTCATCTGGCCGTGGCTCGGCAAACTCTCCTGGCCGTCGTATGAACTGTTCCACATTCGAACTTAAATTATGGTGTGTCAACATGACTCCCTTGGAAAGGCCTGTCGTTCCACTGGAGTAAGGCAGCGCAGCTAGATCGGTCATCGGGTCTATTTCGATTACGGGGGCGTCTGTGGGCGCCGACGCAATCTGACCCCAAAATGACGAGGTGTCTGTAGCATCTGGTTGAATCGCGATGATTTTCGGAACATGTTTAAGAAGTGGCTGAGCTGCCTCGACCATGTCAAGCAGGGAGTCGTGAACCATAAGGATCGATGCCCCGCTGTTGTTCAACTGGTGAGCGATCTCTCGTTCCCGATAGCCGGAGTTGATTGTTGTAACAACCCCTCCCGCCTTGAGGATGCCAAAGAATCCAATCTCAAACTCGGCACAGTTAGGTGCTAGCAGTCCCACTCGGTCGCCCTTTACGACTCCCATCGAGATAAGGGCGGACGCTAAACGATCACTGTGAGAGTTAATCTCACCGAAGGTAAACTCGCGGTCACCATCTATCACTGCGACCTTGGACGGCCATTCTTTCGACGCGTTCAAGAGGTATTGCTGTACGGGGTGTACCGAATACGGCTTGATAGAGGCTCTTATAGTCGTTGCACGAGTCATGGCAAGCCTTCCGCCATAGGCCTCTCTGGCAATCTGTGGGATTTTTCCGTTATTCCAGATCTAACCTCACGGAAATTGCCGCGTTTGCGATGATTGCGAAATCACCACCGGCATCATCCGGTATGTCGATTCCACCTTTTACTGCTTTGACAGTTACCTGCCCATGGGGAAGTGTTTCTTTGACCAAATCAGTGTCAACTTTGTCGGGCTGTTGGACACCGATCGTGACTTCAACATGCATGGAATCTATATCCGCATCAATGGCCCGTGTTATTCCAAGCGAACTATGGTGAAGAGCGTCGAATACGGCTCTTGTTGCCGCCTTTGTATAGTCGCCTCCGTGCAAATCATTTCCGGTTCCCATCTCTAGGATCACGCGTTTTTGAGGCATGGGTTCCTCCTATGGAAGTTCCAGGCGCACGACAGCGCCTGCGCTAGCTATCAGGGTTCCGTCGGTTCCTTCGTCATTGAGGATTTCCAGACCACCTTCGATAACGTTCACAGTTCCTGTGCCATGAGGGAGAACTGCCAGGACTGCCTCGGTGTCTACCTCTTCGGGTCTAGGGACTCCGATAGTTACCTCAACGCGCATCGAATCCACATCCAGTCCGAGGGCGTTGGCACCACTGAACGAGTTGTGCCATAGGGCATCTCGCAAAGCTCGAACAGCCGCTTTAGTGCTGTCACGTCCCCTGATATCTGTGCCCATTCCAATCTCGAGCACTACTCGTTTCCAAGCCATAGCAGTCCCTTCATAACCCGTGGTTGAGATGTATGAGGCGGCTAAACGGTTTCTACTTGATCAGATGCCGCTGCGGCCGCCGCGCCAGCAATTTCTCGAAGTTGATTCATCTGATCTTGCATTGCTGATTGCATCAGGCGTGCATCGGACGAGTGCATTATGAATCTCGCGCCGAGTTCGATTGCTGTCGCAGAAGTTTCGATGGTTTGCTGATGAATCATTACAGGCACGTTACGGGCAGCGGAGCGTCCGATGACGTCTTTGAGGACATCTGTGTACTTCGGATTTGAGTAGTCATCCGGAATTCCCAGCGACGTCGACATGTCGTTTGGGCCGATGAATATCCCGTCGATATCACCGACATCGAGGATGGCATCTAGGTTTTGCTGTCCGGGCACGGATTCGATGCCTATGATGATAATCGACTCCTTGTGTCGATTCTCAAGATATTTCCTGGTTTCCTCACTCGGAAGAACTCCATCACGAACCGCCCGGATTAAGTACTCACCTTTTAGTGGGTGCCATTTTGCCGTGGCGACTACTGCCTCAACCTCTTCGACCGTTTCACAGTACGGAACGAGAACACCGGCTGCGCCGGCGTCGAGGGCCATCGCAACCCATTCAGACTTTGGGATAGGAACTCGAATGATTGGAGTTATGCCCGCCTGACGCAAGACATTGCAGAGAATTTGATTCTCGGCCCGGTCTCTGGATCCGTGTTCAGTATCGATGATGGCAAAGTCCAGCGTGCTGCCAGAAAGCGCGCCCTGAAACCGGACTCCCTGCATCGAGGAAATCATGCATCCGAATACGTGTCCGCCGTTATTAAGCGTCTCTTTTAGTTGAACAGCTTCCATTGCCAAGCGTCCCTTTCTGGGGTCATATGGGTATTTTGGGTTTTGACCTTTGGCTAGCTCATGAACTGGGTCTACCAATAGGAACCAAGTCGATTACTTTAGATCCTTCTTTCAGTCTGCACACGATAAACGAACCGAGGCCTGTGCGCACCGGTTGTACACGAGTTATTCGACCTTTCGCCAGAATGGCTCCCGTTTTCGTGCGTTTTCAAGGATAGCTGGGTCCCAGGAACCAATATCGAATCCCTCAGGCTGTGGAGGCCTTCCGACCCAGCCTATATGTTCGTGGACCCGGCTATCTGTGTAATAAATTTCATAAACGAGTTCAATGAATTCCGAAAATTGCGTTGGGAGGTCCGACTCGATTGTTTTTAAAGATGAAATCTGTCTGTCTTCATCAAGAGCGGCGAATCCGCCTTCTACGCGAGTTGCTATGTCTAGGGTCATAGCGTCGAGGATCGTTAACAGGGCTCCTCGCAATCGCGTGTATCGTAGGGATTCTTTCTCCACGCGCTCTGAGAGGCCTAGACCACCCGCGCCAGGGAGGTCATCTACCGGCGGGATGATAAGGTCTAGTACCCGCTTCATGACTACGCGGTCGACGTCCGTTAGTTGCCTGTCTCTGGTTGGCATTCGTAATTCCTGAGGTTAAGTTTCGTTCTGAAAATGGGACAGGGTTTGCCTATCTTTAACCCTTTAAGTCATCCCTTTCATGTGCGATATAGTCAGCTGATCTAAGTGCTAAAGCCTGGAGAGTTGGCGTCGGGTTCACGGCACCCGACGTGACGAATACGCTGCCATCTACGATAAAGATATTGTCTGCATCGTGTGCCTGACACCACTTGTTGACTACTGAGCGTTCAGGGTCATTCCCCATCCGGGCTGTCCCCATGAGGTGCCATCCACCTCCCCGGAGTAATGGATTTCCCATCACTCTAGTCGCACCGGCTTCTCGTAGGACAGTTGTCGCTGATTTGACCGAATGGTCCATGAGGCGACGAGAGTTCTCACTGAGTGTGTAGTTGATCTTGGGAGCCGGGAGTCCATGACTGTCTTTAAGGTTGGGGTCCAAAACCACCATGTTGGACTCTTCCGGTAGATCCTCTCCAATTCCGGCGAGAACAATGTTATGGCCAAATCTTTCGGTGAAATCCTTGTGATGATCCATGCCCCATTCGACAGGCTTGTGGGCTCCACCAATTGCCGTTCCGACCGGGCCAGTACCACGATTTAACTGGTAGGAGTAACCGCGGACAAAATCGCGTCTCGGATCGGTTTCATAAAACTCTTGCGACATCAGGATGTTCCCCATGGGCCCTTTCCATGTCTCAGAAAGGTCGGGTATCAAGCCTGTGGTGATGGAGTATGGGTGGAACATCAGGTTCTTGCCGATCAATCCGCTTGAATTGATCAAGCCATCTGGATAGGCCTCCGATTTTGACATCAACAGCAACCTGGGTGTGCCAATCCCATTGGCGGCCATCACTACGCTGCGTGCTGCCTGGTGCTGAGCAATTCCAGTGTTATCGAAATAGTTCGCTCCGACAGCTCGTCCATCGGTATCGACGACGATTTCAGACACTCGTGCATGTGTCTTGATCACTGCTCCAAGTTGAATCGCCTCGGGCCAGTAGTTCACGTCCGTGC
This sequence comes from Dehalococcoidia bacterium, assembly GCA_046583495.1. Taxonomy (GTDB): domain Bacteria; phylum Chloroflexota; class Dehalococcoidia; order Lucifugimonadales; family Lucifugimonadaceae. The sequence continues at coordinate 38,438 of JAYGCF010000051.1, read as the reverse complement.
TGGACTTGGCGTTTCGTGTACAGCCGAATCCTACGGGTCCGCAATAATTGCATGCCGCTCGACCTTGGTATGGAACCGAGTTGATGTAGTTATCAGACGGCCACCAGTGCCAGCCAAGCCGTTCAAATGCAGCAGCCATGTGTATGCCGTCTTTACCCAGTGGGATCGGTGGCATTGGCCGTGGAGATCGAGGCGGTACTGCAGGATCTCCATTGATTCCGGAACAGCCCATCATCACGTCATTCTGGTCGTAATAGGGCACGAGATCATCGTAAGAGATTGGCCAGTCGTGGGCTACGCCATCTAGTGTGTGGACCCTGAAATCAGATGGGTGGAATCGTGGTGCATGTGCCGTCCAATGTATTGTGCTTCCGCCGACCGCAGCGAACATAAGTGGAGAGATGTCTGATTCAGTGTCGTTTACGGGATAGTCTTCAAGATTGCGGCGTTTGTTGGGGTCCCAGTTCCACTCATGTCGTCCTAGGATCTCCCAGTTCCGGTCTTTTGTGGGGTACCGCGTGGCATTGATCCAACTTCCTTGTTCCAGACAGACGACTGAGAATCCCGCCTGTGAAAGCCGCCATGCAACGGCTGCCCCCGATGCGCCAGCCCCCACGATCAAAACGTCAGCAACATCAGGAGCAGATTGACCTCGCGTCGCTATATCAGGAGTTATATGGGCCTGGTCGGTGTTCCGGGTATTTCGGGTCATCTGGGACGGCTCCTATTACATTCGTCCGAGTGTATGCCTACCGAAAATTTTATTACGAGCTGTGACGCTTTGTGGCACCCGGATGCATCCGTTATCAATGCCCATGATGATAAATATCGTGGGTATTATCGTGGTCGAGTAGCAAACTCTAAAGCAGGTCTATCTCAGTTGAACCGTCACCACCCATTGCTTGCTCTGACCGCTCAAATCCTCCGACGGCGGGATGTCGTTTCAACGCCTCGTGTGTGGCCTCTTTCAGGGCCCCTGTTCCCTTTCCATGGATCACTCGGACACTTGTTAGCTCCATCAAAACCGCTTCATCTAGAAAAGCCACTACTTGTTCGTAAACCTCAGCTGCTCTCAGGCCTCTGATGTCCAGTTCACGGGTTGGACAATCAACCAGTGGTGTGGATGTGGTAACTGGAGAATTTTTTGAAGTCTGAACCTCATCAGCTGGAGTTATAAGTCTCAACATGGCCATATTCAGTGTTACCCGTGCGTTACCAAGAATGAGATTGACGGAACCGTCAGAGTTGAGTTCGGCTATCGTTGCCTGTGCACCCAGCCCACGTACCTCAACAAGATCCCCAGGTTCAAGTGATCGTTGTATCGGCGGCGCTTCCATAGGTTTGATCTTCTTACTCTCAGCCGGACGAGTGACTTTGAACCGGTCTGCGCGGGCCAAAGATCGCCTCACACGCTCCTGCTCGCGTCGAACAACCGACATGTCACGCTCCTGGCTGGCCTGGCGTTGAATCTGGCGCAGACTTGTGCGCACGTCTTCAGCCTCTCTAAGAAGCTCTCTTCGAGTCTCCTCTACCAGATCATCCTGCGTTTCCGTGATTGCCTGTACCCGGCGTTCCAGGTCTACTCGTGTGGCTTCAGCTTCAGAAGCGCTCGATTCTGCAGCCGCCAGCTGTACTTCGATCGTCCTTTTTTCGCGTTGTAATTGTATTAACAATGCCTCGGTCGCCGAGTGTTCAGGAGAAAGCATGTCTTGTGCTCGGTCCATTACATCTTGTGGTAGGCCAAGCCGTTCGGCTACGGACATTGCATAACTACGTCCTGGCGCGCCCATTGACACGCGATAACTCGGCATCATTGTGTCCGGGTTCAATTCCACAGCGGCATTACGCATACCTGCCGACTCCCCGGCATGCTCTGCCACGGTCCGGTGATGCGTCGTCACCATAGTAGTGACGTTATTTTCAACGAAGTGATCCAGGATAGCCCGTGCGAGTGCAGAACCCTCTTCGGGGTCAGTGCCTGTGCCCAGCTCATCGAGCAGCACCAACGACCGATCATTGGCTGCCCCGATCACATCCACCACGGCGCTGAGATGAGACGAAAAGGTGGATACAGAATGTTCGATGCTTTGAGCATCCCCAATATCGACGTAAACCCCATCGAATACGGAAATTTCTGTCAGGGGATCGCCTGCCACTTGCATTCCTGACTGGTGCATTAAAACGGCTAATCCTGCGGTTTTGAGCGCGACAGTCTTGCCACCAGTATTTGGACCAGTGATTACCAGTGCATGGAAACCTGGTCCAACGGAAAGGCTGATTGGAACGGCAGCTTCACCCAGCAATGGGTGACGAACTTCGACGAGATTTACAGCGGTGTCGTTGGCGGACGACAAGGTCCGCGCACGGGCTGCATGCATTGAGCGAGCGAGTCGTGCGCGGGCGAAAATAAGGTCAAGCCGTCCTCCCGACTCGATTGCCATCATTGTATCGCCAGCTCGATCGGAAATAAGGTCAGATAGCCTCCTGAGTACCTTTTCCTCTTCTCGAACTACCTCGGCTGCTGCTTCACGCCAATCGTTGCATAGATCAACAGCTTCCAACGGCTCCACAAATAGAGTTTGACCCGTGTTGGACACGTCGTGCACGATCCCGGGGACAGACGATCGTTGATCTGAACGCACCTCCACAACCAACCTGTCCCCACGTGTGGCGATGACGGGTGCCTGTATGGCTCCACGTATTGAAGGTTTTGCTATCAATCTATCCAGGAGATTAGATAATTTCCGATACTTTTCGCCAACGCTTGATCTCAGGCGACCCAAGTTTGGTGTCGCTGAGTCACGGATCCGACCTCGTTCGTTAATTGCTTCTCCGATGCGTTCGTCTATCCAGCGCAGATCGGGAATCAATGCCGCTATAGTGCCAATGATAGGAGTCGCTCGACCTAGCGAATGTGCCGCTTCGCGCGCTTCCCAAAGCGACCGCATCACTTGGCCGATTCCTTTTAGTTCCTCGCTGACCAGTACTCCGCCAAGCGCAGCTCGCTCAACGTACGGGCGCGGATCTACCAGTCCACCAAGTCCAATGTCTCCAGATTCGTCCAGGATACGACGCGCCTCGGCTGTCTCGTCCTGAAGTTGTTCTACTTCGCGTTCGCTCTGCGACGGTTCAACTTCAAGTGCAAGTTCATGTGCACGGAACATCTGGGTATGGCTGGCTAGCATATCGAGAACTATTGGCCACTCAATAAGCTCGCGTGAGCGCTCGGTCAACGCCGCGTTAGCACTTGGAATTTGAGGGTTGGTTAGCTGGATTTTCTCGTGGTCGGCCATTGCTTAGATATTCTAGAGATGTAGCCTGGTAGCGTAGTTATAGGTCCGGCGATCAGCTCGTAAAAAATCCCCCCGGTGTTCTTAGCGGAGGGTAAACGGAATCTTCATGTGGTCCAGTGAGGGTTCAAAACGATTCAAACACGAGGTACGGATTTCATTCAAATAACGCTTGGTTGCGCTATCCACCTTTGTAGTGTGGTCTGAAGTCTTCTGCCCTGTCCTCAGGTTTGTAACCTAGGAGGTTGGCAGCGTGAGAGATATCACGGACGCCCCACAGGTTATCCGACCCTGAATAAAAGATGTCGTACATAAGGTCATCCGGCGCATCTAGACATTTCTGAACGAGTTGGGCCGCATCTCTGGTGCTGGTCCAGAGAGAGAATGACCTGTTACCCGGCATATCTATGTCGTTTGGATTGATGTTGGCTGTCGGGCTCAAGGGTGAGTCGGCTCTATTTACCGAACTGAATCTAATACACAGGGCAGAGATCCCATGTACGTCTGAGTAATATCTGCCGAGAGCCTCTCCCCATACTTTGGTGGCGGCATATAGACCTGAGGGCCGGATTGGCCAGGTATGCTGCGCGCGTTGATAGGAGTTCGAATCACCTTCATATGTTCCTGCAATTACATCGCCCAGGTCATTTTCCTGCTCATAGTTCCAGGTTACTTGCCCTGTGGATGCAAAGATGACTCGTTTCACTCCAGTTTCTCGCGCCGCCTCAAAGATGTTGTAAGCGCCGACCAGATTGGACTCTCTGAGCTGATCCCAGCGGTCGCCCGGCCCACCATTGGCACCTAGATGAACAACCGCGTCTTGTCCGACCAGTGCAGCGTGAACTGAATCGAAGTCGGCGACATTTCCTTCGAATATGTCACGCCCGGGATCTCCGACAAGGTCAAAGCCTTTGAGTTCGTACTGGTCTGGGGAGTCAGATAGTCGAGTCCACACCGCTGTCCCGATCAGTCCAGTGGCGCCGGTAATCAGTACTTTCATCTTATCTCTCTTACTATTCTTCGATTGCCTTGATCAAGGTTGATGGATCAGCTAGGAAATCTTCACGTAACGCCGTCCCAATTCCGGGGTCTTCTGGGGCATAAACTATGCCGTTCTTGATAAGTGGCAATCGGTCCACTACGCGCCCGTACACCTCATGGATGAAGGCACGAGTCGTTTCCTGGATGAAGGCATTCGGTGCGTGCATGCACAGGTGGATCCCCGCGAAAAGGTTCACCGGACCGTTGCAATCGTGCGGGGTGGCCGGGACCTTGTGCGACTCGGCGAGTGACATCACTTTGCGGGCCTCGGTGAAGCCGCCGACAAAGGTCGTGTCGAACATTAGGATTCGTATTGCACCACTTGAGAGCATCGGCAGATAGGCCTCTGCACTTGCCAGCGTCTCGTTGCCAAGCACCGTCAGATGTGTCCGGTCCTGCACTTGTCGGATGCCCTCTATGTTGTCCGCCGTCGTTACGTCCTCTACCCAGTAGGGATCAACCGCTTCGAGGGCTTTAACAATTTTTACGACCGAGGGAATGTTCCACATGCCGTGAAGCTCGGCCATAATCTCGATCTTATTGCCGACCCTTTCTCGGATCTTACGGAACGGCTCCATGCCCTTGTTTACATCTTCGGCAGAGATGTGCTGGCCATTCGTCTTCCTCACGAACTGGTCAAAGGGCCATATTTTCATAGCGGTAATGCCTTCATCAAGAAGACTCTCGGCAACTGACCCCGCATTGTTCAGAAAGCCCTGCAAATCATCGTACTTTCCTGGGAGTGTTTCGTGGTCCGTCGGTGACGACAGCCCAAACGCTGTCGATCCGGAACGAACGGCATAGCGCCAGTCGGCGCATGTGTTGTAGATCGGTATCGAGTCACGGACTCGGCCGCCAAGAACCTGATGTACGGGTGCACCGGTTGCCTGCCCGACAATGTCCCAGAGCGCGATGTCTACCGCCGATATCGCCCGCCACTCCGCGCTGCCGTTCGGCCCGATCCGGCTGCGGTACTGCATGGCCTCGTGCAGCTCGGCAACCTGCATCGGGTCTTTGCCGATCAGGTATGGCGCAAGTTCCGTACGGATGTGCGCCTCAGTTGGTGCAGACACTGCCGTTGACTCACCGAGCCCGATCAGCCCGGTGTCGGTGTGGATCCGAACCCATACCCATCGGGGTATGTTCGAGGTGCGTATGGTCTCAACCTTGGTGATTCTCACGGTACGGATACTAAAGTTCGGTTGTGCGAACGGTTAGCTGATCGCTCTTAGTGAACTTATCTGTGAAATCCAGTCCTAGTCCCGGATCATCTGAGACCGACGCAAAACCATCCTCTACTTTTGGTAGTACGGTCACGATGTCGTTGTACCAGGTTGCGTTAAAGGCCCTCACCGTCTCTTGTATGAACGTGTTTGTGGCGTTGAGGCTTAGGTGCACGTCAGCCATGAAAGCAATGGGTCCTACACAGTCGTGTGGTGCTATCGGTATACCGAAAGACTCTGACATCGTGGCAATACGCTTGGCCTCGGAAATCCCACCGACCCAGCCGAGGTCGAACATCGTGATATCGACTGCTTGTTTTACGTACATCTCTCGGAAGGTCCATCGTGTCGAGACACCTTCACTTGCTATGGTCGGAATATGGGTTGTCTTGCGAAACTGGGCCAGTGCATCCAGGTTATCCATCTGAACAGCGTCTTCAAACCACAGTGGCTTATAAGGCGTCACTGCTTGGGCGATTTTGATGGCAGATGGCAGATTCCATAACTGGTGCATCTCGACGGCTACCTCCATCTGATCCCCCATAGCCTCATGGATCAGCCGGAAAGGTTCGGTGCCCTTCTCGATGTCCTCTGCCGAGATATGTTGTCCGTTAGTTTTCGCAACGAACTGGTCAAATGGCCATATTTTCATTGCTCGAAAGCCTTCGGAATGAAGGCTCTGTGCTAGTCCGACTGGGTCTGTTAGAAAGGCGTGTTGGTCTTCGTAAGGACCATTCGGACGGTAATCGACCGAGCCGGGTTCGTAAATTCCTGGTCGATTTACGCCGTATGAGTAACCAGCACAGGTGTTGTAAACCTTTATCTTGTCTCGACTAAGACCACCCATGACGTTATAAGTCGGTTCGTTCATTCGCTTGCCGAAAAGATCCCAGAGGGCAATATCTATGGCAGATAGCGCCCGCATTTCGGCGCCGCGTGACCGCATGCCTCCGGCCATCTTGGCGAGGTTGTGCCAGTGCCAATCGACCTGGCTGGCGTCCTTGCCCAACAGGTACTCCGCTGCATCAGCATGAATGAAGGCGTGGACAGGTTCCGGCGACCAGGAGGTTTCTCCAATCCCGAATAATCCGTCATCCGTATGAATTTTGACGAACACAAGTTTCGGGTATTCGTCATGTTCGAAGGATTCGACCTTGATGATTTTTGGAGTTTTAGCCAAGAGTTCGTACCTTTCTTTCTTCTTTTCTACAGGATGGTAAAAGTTGTTCGCGTACCGCTATATGAAAAGAAAAATCTGGATCAACTACAGTCCTACGAAAAATGCTGGTTAGACTTTGCAACATCCATCCAGGTCACTTCTTCGGGCGCTTTCTGCTGTCCACAAACATCACAGTCAGCATTCCAGTGTCCACCGGGCGGCATAGCGACGGCGAAGCGCATCGAAGTCTCTTTCCCTTCGGTAGTGATGTGATGGGTAGTTCCACGCGGAACCCAGACTAGGTCACCTTTACTAGCTACAAACGTTTTCCCGCCACTTAACTCCCAGCGTATTCGGCCCTGTTGAACGTACCACCATTCATCAAAGTCCTTATGAAAGTGAGGCATATTGCCACGCCCCTCCGGTTGAGTAAGCCACGTACCAATATTTCTTTCATCGGACACTATGAACTCGTGCCATTCTTCTTCGCCTTGATGTTTTGCGTTGAGCGCGTCCAAAGTTGTATGTAGCACTCCAGGCCAGTCGACGTTATTAATCCGAGGCGGGATAGGGCCGGTGACCGTATCTATGATGTTCAACGATCCGGGCGCCTTGACGTCAGATATGCCGAAAACGTCCGCAGATTCTGGCGCGTGGTCACACACCTGGCAGGGTGATGCGTAATGCTCGGCCGGGGGTTGGGACACAGCGAATCGTAAAGACAGTCCGTCTCCGACATTCTTGATGTGGTGTACCGAGCCGCGCGGGACCCAAACCACATCTCCCTCCCGTGCCGTAACTTCCTTGCCACCGGTGTAGTGCCATTGAATCATTCCACGCATCACTATCCACCACTCGTCAAAATCTTTGTGCCAGTGAGGAATATTGCCGGTCCCGGGATCGTTTGCAATGAGAGTCCCGTTATTCCGCTCATCCCAGATTAGTGACTTTGACCATGGGGCCGGTCCCATCGCGTCCACAACGTCCTGAATCCGGGTGTGTATTTTGCCAGGCCAGTCGTTGTTATCTAGTCGTGGAGGAATTGGGCCTTCAACGGTATCTGCAATCTTGACTTCATTCGTTACCAAGACGTTCTCCGAGGGTTACGAAATTAAACCGGACGCACCGTCCGTGACGAGCGCATCTTACTACCCGAACACTCTTCCTGAATTGAGTAAGACACGCCCGTGTATGGTTCCAACGCTAGCGATACACGTGAGCTGGGTGATTTCATAAATCCAGAGTCAGACGATTTAGTGATAATTAGGCTTCTAGTCATCACCTTTTGGATCAAGGCTTAGTCCGAAAAGAGGACAGTTTTAACGTTCTTACAAAAGGAATATTTACGACGATGCCCAGACAAGCCTGTTACGGGTTTCTAATGAGGGCATCAGTCTGTGCTTCTCGAAATATTAACTCTGGGCGAGCTTCTCGATACTTGGTTCAGTCAGGCGGTATTTAAGCCACTCGTTCATATCCTTAAAGCCGAGTCGGTGATAGAACTCGCGCGTCGGATTCCAGTTCAGTACAGATAACTCAAATCGGGAGCAACCACGATTATTTGCGATTCGAGCCAGTTCTTTCATAAGATCGCGTCCTAGCCCGTAGCCACGTGCATCTTTTTCCACGTATAGATCTTCCAGGTACAGCCCGGGTTTGCCGGTCCACGTTGAGTAAGTGAAGAAGAAGAGGGCGAACCCAACTACCGTGCCATCCAGTTCAGCGAGCAGTGTCTCAAACCGGGCTGTCTCTCCAAAGCCATCTCGCAGTACATCGGACTCGGTGATTTTGACCGTCTCAAGAGACTCTTTCTCATACAAGGCCAGTGATCGGATCATCTGAACGATGGTGTGGGCATCTTTCCGAACGGCCGCACGTATGTTTTTCGTTGTCATTTATGTATCTCTTCGAACATAGGAGTGAAGCCACTGGTCACTATGCAGGGGGGAGGTAGGGTATGGTCTGTGGCCCTTCTGGAAGTACACAGATTCGAGCCCCGGGGTTTAACCCGTCGAGAGATGACTGAATATCATCGATCGCCTCAAAATGAGCAGCTTGGAGCTGTTCTCGTGAAAGGTGATCGGCTTTCACCAGCACTTGTGCCTGCATTTGGATTTTCGCCTGAATTTGCACTTGCCACTGGTCAGGTTCCGCGTAACCGGGCGTCTCGATCATTTGGATGAGTGATGCAGGATTTGGTTGTGATGAGAGTATCTCGGCGTAAGACCCGTGGTCGGGGATGCCGTCACGACACTCTGAAGCACAGATGATTATCCCGCCGTTTTTGACCACGCGTGCTGCCGCGGACATTCCTTTGACGGCCTGGTACAGGTTCTGATCGAGTGGATAACCAGAATTACTGGTTATAACCATGTCGAAAGGATGAGAGACGGGTTGCATTGAATCCAGGCGTGCCTGCCGACTTGCGGCCGCGTGCATTGTGAAGAGTTCTCCGGCGTACACCCCTGTTACTTCCTGATTGCTATTTAGTACTACATCCATGCTGAAATCCGGTGGGATTATTCGTGCGATTGCACGGACATCCTCATGGATGGGGTTACCGTCAATGACACCCCACGTCGCGTTCGGGTGTCCGATTCGCGCGGCATCGTGAAGGGTCAGTACTGTGTCGATACCAGCCAGTCCCGGAGCGATCATCTTGGGACCGCCACTAAATCCCGCGAAAAAATGTGGCTCTACAAACCCGGTGGTGATCCGGAAATCTGCTGATATCCACTCCCGGTTTAGCTTTACTGCCACACCGCTACCGGCCATTCCAAGATCTACGAGTTCGTCCTCGTTCCTTGCCACATGATTCACCACTCGACAAGCGGATACAATTTCGTCACCCAACATCGACCGGATCTCATCTTCAGTATTTGAACGGTGTGTACCCGTGGCGATCAAGATCGTCACATCTGTCGGTTTAATGACTGGGTCGAGTTCTTCCAAGATGGACTGGACCATCACTTGACGTGGTTGAGCGCGTGTCACGTCACATACGGAAATAACGACTTTCTGTCCTCTATCAACGATCTCTTTTAGTGGCCTGGTATTTAGTGGAGATCGAAGCGCGTTGCGTATGGCGTTCTGAGGTTCTTGAATAGCCGGTCTAAATGTTGGACTTATTACAGTAGTGCGTCGTTCTGGTACGTCTAGAGCAAGACGCCCGTCACCGTATGCGAGTTCGACTTTCAGGACAGTGGTCTCTCTTCATTTTCCAAGGGCTAAACGCGTGTCGTTAGAGTCATATATACCGTGTTCTGGCTTATCGTACAGTGCTAAGGGCTTGATTAACCCTTAAATGGGGTTGGCATGTTGGTCAACATGGGGTAAATCTTTCGGTGGGGTCAGACGCCATGTGGGGGCATGGTCGTTTTAGTTCTGTTACGGAGGGAAAATGTCGTCTGATTGGGGGGCTTACGTACCGGCGACTGAACTTGCCGAAATGGTCCGATCACGCCGAGTTTCACCAGTTGAAATCACGAAGTTGGCGCTTAAAAGAATCGATGAATCCCAGCCGGTATTGAACGCGTTCATTACGGTGGCTCACGAACAAGCGATGGCAGAGGCGCGCAAGGCCGAGAGGGCTGTAGAGCGTAACGATGACCTGGGCCCGCTCCACGGGGTTCCTTTCTCGGTGAAGGATCTCGTTAACACTCGTGGTGTACGGACCACAATGGGGTCTCGGATCTTCGAGCATAATGTTCCAGATAGTGACGCGATACCGGTAGCACGATTGCGAGCTGCTGGAGCGATCATGATCGGTAAGACGACGACTCCCGAATTTGGCCATAAACCTTTCACCCGTGCACCATTGTTTGGCGATACCCCGAATGCGTGGAAGCGAACTCATATTGCTGGCGGATCAAGCGGTGGAGCTGCCGTCGCAGCCGCGGCTGGGCTTACTCCATTAAATGTTGGGACTGACGGTGGGGGGTCGATCCGGATTCCAGCAGCAGCCAATGGAATAGTTGGTATGAAAGCGACTCTTGGCACGATCCCGCACGATGCCGCACCAGATTCTTTTGGTGCAAACATTTACGTAGGGCCTATGACCCGTACGGTTGCCGACACAGCGTTGATGTTGGATGTGATGGCTGGCCCACATCCATCGGACGCTCATTCGCTGGGGCGCCGCAGGCAAGATTACGTTAAAGCCGCTCGAGAACCAGGAGGGTTTGAGGGAAAAAAAATTGCGTGGAGGCCCCTCCTAGGAAATGAAGTAGTCGACTCTGAAGTTATGGCTATTACCCATGGTGCTGCCCGGGCATTTGAAGAGGCCGGAGCTACCCTGGTAGAGGTCGACGATCAATTCGAGACACCTGAGCCATTCTGGCGTGTGCTTAGCCAGGCTGCGTGGCGATCGCGGTTTGGAGAATATGTGGAAGAGTGGGGCGATAAGATGACACCCACCTTTCTTCGCTCTATCACCGAGGCATTTGATTACTCGGCAGCTGACCTGCAAAAAGCGATTTATCAACGCACACAGTTATTTCGACAGGTGCAGAGTTGGTTCGATGAGTTCGATTTGATCTTGACACCTACACTTGCACGTACAGCTCTCGAATCCGATATGGATCTGTATGACCCTGTGGTAATAGAGGGTCAAGAACTGGGGATCATTCGTCAGAACTGGTATCCATACACTCACCCGTTCAATCTGACTGGTCATCCGGCTATAACGCTACCCGCCGGATTTGCGAGCGACGGGTTACCGGTGGCGCTCCAGATTGTGGGACGTTACGCCGATGATGCTGCCGTTATCAGGGCGGCATCTTTGTTCGAACAACTCAGACCATGGAAGGATACGGTTCCAGATCTCCCAGAACTATTAAGCACGGACCGAAACCTATGATGAGGAACAACGGTAAGGTGCAAGGGTTTGAACTGGAGAGCTTAAAAAACCTCGGGCCGGTTAGTTCTCGTCAGCTCCAAGCGGTTGGTATTGAGACAATAGAACAGCTGGAGACAATGGGTCAGGTTCAGGCCTTCCAGCTCGTAGCAAACCAGTTTCCGAGCGAGACCAGCGTGACGTTCCTTTACGCGTTACACGGTGCTCTTCTCGATATCCCGTTGGGTGAAATGTCTGATCAAGACAAGGCTCGCTTACGGGACCAGGCACGTGGGTAGACTATTCAACTGATCATGTTACGGGGCCATAACTCTGTAGCTCCAAGTACCAGCCGAAACATTTGTGTAAATGGCCCGGAAATGAAGCCGATCGGATGGATGTCCTTGCCAGAACTCGTAAGAGTCCGGTGTCAGACGATATCCTCCATAGCTTGCAGGTCGGGGGACGTCACCGTCTCCGATATAGGCTTCGAGTTCGACTTTAGATTCCACTAGTGCTGCGTGGTTGGACACAATCGAACTTTGCGAGGATGCAGATATTGCTAGTTGAGTCTGTTTTGGCCGTGACATCCAGTAAGCATCCGATTCTTCAGTAGTCGTTTTGGTAACCGTCCCTCGGACTCTTATCTGACGTTCCAGTGGAGTCCATAGGAACACCCCTTCCGCCTTGGGGTTGTTCTCGAGGTCTCTTCCTTTTGGACTCTCGTAATGTGAAAAAAAAGTGATTGATTTTTCTTCTCTCGTCCCGGCCATCAATGCTCGGGCTGAGGGTTGACCACACCGATCTACTGTGGCCAAAACCATTGCAGCGGAGTTAGAAATTCCTGCATTGGTTGCCTCTGCAATCCATCTGCGTAACTCGTCCATAGGGTCTTGATCCGGAACAACAAAGTTGGACATGTGTACCTCAATTGATAACGATTGCGAAATGGGTCCATGTTGCGCCATAGACAGAGCGGTATGACACTACTGCTGAGATAGTTATGCGACTACGCGTTCTGAACGTTCGACCTACGACTACATAGCAGGAAGGTTACCGTACGTGGCCAAACTGACCGGTAAGATCTTCGACCTCTCTACGGATGCGATGGTTCAGGCACGGGTTCAGGTTCTCTCGCCAGGTGGTATTCAACTTGCGCCAGCAGAAGCAATGTGGAAAGTGGGTAGTGGTGAACCGTTCTTCTATTCCAATGGTGAATTCGTACTGGACGTACCGAGAGGTAAGTCTCGTATAACGGTGGAACGAGGTACCGAGTATCGACCGTGGGTGGGCACCATTGATGTGGACTCGGCCGGAGAGACCGTTACGTTGGATGTAGGACTCGAACGTTGGGCGGACCTCCCCGAGCAGGGTTGGCATCCTGGGAATACGCATATCCACTACGACGAGAAAGAAGAGAAACCGGATGAACGACTGAGTTATGACTCAAGAGTCGAAGATCTGCGCATGACGGCAGTTTCGATCTTGCGTCGCTGGGACCTGAACTATGCAACTAACAAGTATCCAATCGGTGTATTGAACGACTACACAGATACACATCACCATGTCCAAGTTGGTGAAGAGAACCGCCACAACGACAAAGATGGTTGGTCGATTGGCTACGGGCACGTGATGTTCCTCAATATTCGCAATATTGTGGACCCAATTTCACGAGGTGCATTGATCGACAGTTTCGATCCTGATTATCCACCTCTCTCATGGGCCTGTGATGATGCTAGGAGTCAGGACGGACTGGTCATCTGGTGCCATAACGGGCAGGGTATGGAGGCACCTGTTGCTGCTGCTCTCGGTAAAGTAGACGCTATAAACCTGTTTGATCCGTACTGGAACGATGTCGAGTACGACATCTGGTACAGGATGCTGAACTGCGGAATCAAGATGCCGGTATCCACTGGATCTGACTGGTTCGTTTGTTCGGCTAATCGGATCTATTCTCAGACTGGTGGCCAATTCTCGTACGACAATTGGCTTGCTGGTATCAAGCGCGGCGAGACCTTCATAACCAACGGACCGGCTATTTCGATATCAGTCGACGATCAGGCGCCTGGCTCCACGGTGCGGGTTGACCCAGGCGGTATGGTGAATGTCAAAGTTGAATGGTTGTCACACTACGGTGTAGATACGATTGAGGTCGTCCATGACGGTGCAGTAGTGAAGCGTTTGTCTACGGATATATCGAACAAAACGCGGGGCGCATTTGAGGCGAATATCAGAATTGAGGCTGATGGTTGGGTAGCTGCCCGGCTCGGTTCGTCTCAGCGTGATTCATTTGCGCAGGCACTCTGGGCACACACGTCACCTGTATACGTCGACACGGGAGGAAAGAAGTCCGATGTACGGTTCAGATCAGCTGCCGTATTTGTACAAGACATAGAAGACTCAATGGATTGGGTTCGGGCCAAAGGCCGTTTCTACACCGATGCACAGAGGCTGGAAGTGTTAGAACTGTTTCGGCAAGGACTCGAGGTTTACCGAAGGCTTGCAATTTAACTATTTACTTAGGAGGACATTTGGATGGAAAAACGAGCCTACGGTGCAACCGGGGAGAGCCTTTCGATTATCGGATTTGGCGGCATAGTCGTAAAAGATGCCGAACCAGATGAGGCTTCGCTGCTTGTGAACGAGGCTATAGAACGAGGGATTAACTATTTTGACGTTGCCCCACGTTATGGAAACGCGCAAGAAAAGCTTGGGCCTGCGTTGGAACCTCACCGTAACGACGTTTTCTTGGCTTGCAAGACACGTGAACGGGATGGCGCGAACGCAGAACGCGAGTTACACGACTCTCTTTCGAAGCTTCGTACGGATCACTTTGATCTTTACCAGATGCATGCGATCACCACCATGGAAGATGTGGACATGGTACTAGCGCCTCAGGGTGCTCTCGAGACCTTTGTGAAGGCTCGTGAACAGGGTCTTGTACGTTACTTAGGCTTCTCTGCCCACTCGGTTGAGGCTGCAACCAGGCTGTTAAACGCGTTCCAGTTCGACTCAGTCTTATTTCCGGTGAACTGGGTGAATTACTTCGAGGGTGATTTCGGACCTCAGTTGATTGAACTCGCTCGGAACAAGGGCGCAGCTCGTTTAGCACTTAAGGCTGCGGCGCAGGCAAAACTCTCCGAGGGCGAGGAACGCAGTTACGAAAAGTGCTGGTACCACCCAATTGTTGATCCTGATTTAGCGGCACTGGCTGTACGGTTCACACTTTCGCAACCTATAACTGCTGCCGTACCTCCAGGCGATCCAGGACTATGGCGCATGGTTGCTGATATTGGGGAAAATTTCACGCCGATAACAGACGAAGAGATCAACATACTGAAGACAGAAGCTCGTTCAAATATGCCGATCTTCGTCCACCCGGCGGCTTAGGCCCTGAACACGAGCCGACGGACCGGGGTACGCATTCAACGCGTGGCAATTTGCGTTCGCTAACTTAAGAAGGCCTGTTCATACGAACAGGCCTTCTTACTGGTTCCCGTTATCTCAGGATCTTTACTGAACGTCTTCCTTTAGCACTCCGAGTTCGGAAAGTATTCGTCCAGGTTTCATAGGTGATTGCATGAAGCGGATGCCAAGTGCGTCGTGTAGAGCGTTAGCAATCGCTCCCACCGGCGGCGAGATTGACACTTCGCCTGCCCCTCGTACTCCAAATGGGTGTAGAGGATTTGGCACTTCCACAAGTATGGTTTCGATCTCCGGGAGATCGTACGTCGTGGGCATCCTGTAGTCGAGGAATGACGAGTTGGCCATCCTGCCTTCACCCGTTAGGTAGTACTCCTCATTGAGTGCCCAGCCGATTCCCTGAACGGCGCCACCCTGAAGTTGTCCTTCTGTGTAAGACGGATGAATCGCTCCACCGACGTCCTGGATGACCGTGTAGCGTAGTACGTCCGTTTTACCGGTTTCGGTATCTACCTCTAGGTCTACTAGATGAGCACCAAAAGCACCGGCAGCATCGGCGAGGTCAACGCTTCCGGTCACAGCAACAGGCCCACCGGTACCATCTATGCGGCCGGCCAACTCCTTAAAGGTTATGCTCATGGACTGGAGTTCGGCATGCTGCCTTGCTCGGAAAGTTCCATCTTCGAATTCGACGTCTGAGGCTTCAATGTCCCAGATCTTAGCTACTCGAACCTTGAGTTCTTCTATCATTAGTCCTGCAGCCCGATAGGAAGCCATGCCGGTGGCGTAGGTTGTTCTACTACCTCCAGTATTGTCGGTATAACCGACACTGTCGGTAGAAGCGACCTGGGGTCGGATGTCCTCAATTGGGATACAGAGTACTTCGGCTGCCTGCATGGCAATTGAAGCGCGTGAGCCACCGATGTCTACCGAACCTTCAATCAACGAAACTTTGCCATCACTGTTGAGGTTCAGTGTCACAACGGAGCGGCGTCCTCCGTTCCGCCAGAAACCGGTTGCTATTCCCCGCCCGCGTTTCTTACCAGGAGCGCTCGGTGTACCGAGATCTGATGTCCAGTGGCTGGAGTCACGTGAACTTTCAAGTACCTGTTGTATCCCTATAGGTCCCCAGATTGGTCCGTCAGCCCTGCGTTTGCCCTCACGTGAAGCATTCTTGAGCCTGAACTCGATTGGGTCATAACCACGCTTTTCACAGATCTCATCAATCACTGACTCCACGCCGTAAGCGACATGGGTCGATCCGGGTGCCCGATAGGCAGCAGTCTTTGGCTTAGTCACAAGTACGTCGTAGCCATCAATCCTGACGTTGTCCAGGTTGTATGAGGCAAAACAGCAGACTGCACCTGCAGCCACGGGTGAGCCTGGGTATGCTCCAGCTTCATACTTTAGGTCAGCCTCAGCTGCGACGAGCATCCCATCATCATCCACACCCATTTTGATTTTTATCTTCGCAGCAGCGCCTGGCCCTGTAGCTTCGAACACGTCAGTCCGTGTCATGTAAGCCTTGACCGCCCGTCCGCATTTCTGTGAAAGAACTGCGGCGATGGGCTCTAGATATACGTTTAATTTGCCCCCGAACCCACCGCCAATTTCCATTGGAATGACATGTACGTCGGATTCGGATACGTTCAGGATGCCCGCCATCTGGGCGCGAACTCCAAATGCCCCCTGGGTGCTGGTCCAGACTGTTACTCGGCCATTTTCGTCCCACCGTGCAGTACCGGCCTGCGGTTCGATATAACCCTGGTGGACTGTAGCCATTTCGACTTCCCGTTCCACTACCAAGGTGGCTTTATCCATAGCACCGCTAGGGTCACCAAGTTCATGACGAAGGATTGCAGCGATATTCGTGTCCTTGACGGACTCTCCAAGGTGATTACCTACGAGATCATCGTGGACCAGAGATGTGCCTGACGCGAGTGCATCGTCAATAGACAGGATTGGGTCAAGTATTTCGTAGTCGACCTTAATCAATTTAAGCGCTTCGTAACCAGAGTTACGATCAGAGGCAGCAATAGCAGCGACTGGGTGTCCCTTGAAAAGAACCTTGTCGTGGGCCATCACCCTGCTGGAAGACCACGCCAACGCAATATTGCCGGCTGCCATTCCGGAAGCTGCTACTGGCATATCAGCACCAGTCATAACGGCGAGAACACCGGGTGCCTTCTCGGCAGCAGTGATATCTATCGACTTTATACGAGCATGAACGTGCGGACTCCGCAACACGACGCCGTGTACAAGGCCGTCCAAATTAATGTCAGCTCCGTAAAGGGCTCGACCAGTCACCTTTTCAAGTCCATCTGGCCGGATGGGTCGAGTACCGACTACCCGATGGGTGGGATGAGCTGACTCGGAGATCACCATGTGTTCAAGGTCCCTTCTCTTGGTCTATTAGCACCGAATAGGCGCAGAACAATGAAATCATATCGGAAATGGGGCAAGGCCTGTACGAACTGATGTCAATTCTATTCGGGTAATTGGAATAATTGCAGGTTGTTTCGTTCATTGACGTCATTCATTTGGCAAGGGATCGGTCACATCTGCCGTGATAAGTAGATGCTCACACCAGTCATCCGAATTGTTTATGAACTGGTGCATAACCTTCGGAGGGATGTGAATGGCATCGCCTTCTTTGACATCAAATATTTCGCCGTCCAACTTCATTTGTCCACTGCCACGAATGATGTAGTAAACCTGTTCCTGTGTATCGTGATCGTGATAATCACCAGCCTGGCCTCCCTGCATGCGATGAAGTGTGAATCCATCCAAACCTTGCAATGGCGCTTCGTCAGGAGTCTTATCTGGCCATCCTACGCTCCGAAAAATAGGCCATATGATTGCAAAATCGTGCCCAATATATGGGATTACGTCTTTCCAGTTCCGAATTACACTCATCACTAACTCCTTATATCGCGCTCTATCCGAAACGTCCCGTTATGTAGCCCTCGGTACGACTATCGTGCGGAGTACTGAACAGTTCCCGTGTTTCGGCATATTCGATCAATGTTCCCTGGCGCTGCTCGTTCGTCCACATCTGAGCTGTATAGTCGGATACCCTGCCTGCCTGCTGCATGTTGTGGGTCACGATCACAATCGTGTACCGCTCACGAAGCTCGCGTATTAGATCCTCGATAAAGAGTGTTGAGATTGGGTCTAGTGCGGATGCAGGCTCATCCATCAAAAGGATCTCGGGTTCAACAGCGAGTGCTCGTGCAATACAGAGTCGTTGTTGTTGCCCACCTGAAAGCCCGAAGGCGTTATCGTCCAGCCGGTCCTTCACTTCATCCCACAGGGCAGCCTGGCTTAATGCGCGCTCAACAACCTCATCTAAATCCCGTTTGAGGCCATTGATCTTCACGCCGAATACCACGTTTTCGTAGATGGATTTCGGGAACGGATTTGGCCTCTGAAACACCATGCCAATTCGAAATCGTACTTCCGTGGGGTCTACCTCGGGAGCATATAGGTCTTGGCCATCGAAAATCACTTGACCATTGACACGTGCACCAGGGATCAACTCATTCATCCGGTTGAGGGAACGTAGGAGCGTGCTCTTTCCACAACCTGATGGCCCAATTATCGCGGTGACTTTGTTTCGTGGGAACTGCATATCAGCATCGTAAAGAGCCAGAGTATCGCCGTAATGAACGCTCAAGCCCTGGGTTTCAAGTGCAACGTCCTCTTCCTCAAACCGCTCTACGTAACGCTCCCCGAGGTTAATTGTGAGATCTTCAGTGTTCGTAATTGGCCCAGTGGAGACGGAATTATTCAGATTTTCCATTAATTGGCCCCTGATAGTGTTTTATCGAAGAATGAAGGGGTTTTAAGTGACATCGACTAATACCTCTTCTGATATTTGTTTCTGATCCATATGGCGATCGAGTTCATCGACAAAAGGACTGCTAATAACACGATGATTCCAGCAGACGCCACGGACTGGAATCCAGGTTGTGGTAATGAAACCCAGTTGAAGATCTGTACAGGAAGGACGGTGAACCGATCTTCTGGCGATGTAGGGATAAAAGTGAGGAACACCAGTGAGCTGATCATCAACATAGGTGCTGCTTCACCAACCGCACGAGAGAGTGCAAGGATGATCCCGCTCATAATCCCGGGGATGGCCTGCGGAAGAACGACCGACTTAACCACCTGCCACCGGTTAGCCCCAAGAGCAAAAGCAGCATCTCGGAACTCATTTGGAACAGCCTTAATTGCTTCCTGAGACACAATGATGACAATCGGGAGTACCAGTAAAGTCATAGTCAGCGATCCGGCTAGGATCGATCGGTCTAAAGCCATGGCTTGAACGAAAAGCGCAAGTCCCAAGATTCCGTAGATGATTGATGGCACACCGGCCAGGTTTGCTATGTTCAGTTTCACCAAACGCGCAGTCCAGTGATCGGGAGCGAATTCCTCGAGGTAGATCGCAGTCGCGACACCTATTGGGATAGCGAATGTAGCGGTACCGACCCCTATCCAGATAGTCCCGAAGAGTGCAGCACGTATCCCGGACTCCCCAGCGTGCCGGGATGGATAGCTGTTGATAAAACTGAAATCAAGCGTGCCCAACCCATCAGTTAGGACGTCTATAACGAGTGCCGCAAGTCCGAGGATACCTATAGCGACCGACATGAAGAACAGCATGAAGAAGAATCGGTCGCGCCACCTGCGCCACGATGACCGAGTCGTTTTTGAGACCAAAGGGGACGTTGACTCGGAAATGATTGGTGTGATGGGCCGATTAACCCGAATGGTGTTGTCTGGTGAGGGTTGTTGTTGTGCCATCAGTACCGCTCCGTATACCGACGTACTATCCAGCGTCCTGCAATGTTCATCACAAGTGTCATCAGAAAGAGCAACAGCCCAACCGCAAAGATCGTTTTGAAGACCAGTGTGCCTTGCGGCGTTTCGCCAAGCGAAACCTGGACGATGTATGCGGTCATAGTCTGAATGCTCTCGAGAGGATTAATGACGAGATTTGGTGTAGCACCAGCGGCGATTGTTACGATCAAAGTTTCTCCAATTGCGCGAGACAACGCCAGGATGAAGGAGGCCACTATTCCCGGAAGAGCCGCCGGCACGACAACCTTGATAGCTACCTCAAACCGGGTCGCACCGAGTGCGTAAGCCGCATCACGCAGGGGCCGGGGTACGGCCACCATCGCATCCTCACTCAAAGTGGACACCATAGGCATGATCATTAACCCCATCACGATGCCGGCACTTAGTGCGTTGAAAATGACAGGTATCGGAAGGAAAGATTGAAGGACAGGAGTTACGAAGGAGAGTGCAAAGAAGCCGTAAACCACGGTGGGAATTCCGGCTAGAACCTCAAGGATAGGTTTGATTATTCGGCGTACCCGATCGGGAGCGTACTCAGAAAGGTAGATCGCCGCTCCGAGGCCCAGTGTCAGTGCGACAATTCCGGCGATCCCAGCAGCCAGTAAAGTTCCTGCAATGAGAGGAAGCACGCCAAACGATTGCGGTTCAAATAGCGGGGCCCATTTGGTACCGGTCATGAACTCCCAAATGGAAACGTCCTGAAAGAACCCGACGCTTTCCTTGACCAGTGTCACGATAATCCCAATTGTGGTGAGCACGGACACAAGAGTGGCGACTATAAGTAAGATCAGGATTACAGACTGCTCAACACGTACCCATTTCCGAGCATTGCGTCGTGCATCAACTGACTTAATAAAGTCAGATTTTGAGGGGCGAGAGGGATTTACTGAAGCCATGCAACCCACTTCATGATCGACCCTCGATCGAATCGTTCAGCAAAGTTCGTCCCTCGTCATAGAGAGCTTCCGGTAGCGGAACGTAACCGACCTCATTGACTAACTGTGGGGCATTGTCTAAGTAGAAATGTACAAACTCTACGACCTCGGTACGCTCAAGAGCGTCGATGTTCACGTATATGAACATGGGCCGGGCTAATGGAGCATAAGAACCGTCGTTTATCGTCTCGACTGACGGGTAAATGCAGCCGTTGCCGGAATCCACAGCGATCAATTTAAGTAGATGTGGAGCGGATGAGTAGAACGCAAACCCAAAATAGCCAAGGGCACTCTTATCTCCGCCCACACCACGGATCAGAACATTATCGTCTGCGCTTGCGGTGTAGTCGGACCTAGAGGCATCTTCATGTTCCATGATCGCTTCGGTAAAGTAGTCGAAAGTCCCCGAATCTGTGTCTGGGCCATAAAGTCGAAACTTTCCATTCGGAAGATCTGGCCGCACATCGTTCCATCGGCTTACATCGCTGCCAGGTTCCCATATGTGTCTTAACTCTTCAGTGGTTAGACATTCCAGGAAATCGTTTGACGGGTTGGCAATAATGGAAAGTCCGTCAAACCCGACGGCGATCTCGATGAATTCGATTCCGTTTTCGACAGCTTTTTCGATTTCACTGGGCTTTATGGACCGAGAGGCGTTTGAGATATGGGTCTCGCCTACTACAAATCGCTTGAAGCCACCGCCTGTCCCTGATACACCGACAGGAACCTGCACGTTTGGGTGGGCCTTTCGGAATTCTTCAGCCACTGCCTGAGAGATCGGAAAGACGGTGCTGGAACCATCTATCTCGATCGTTCCGTTTAACAAGGAACCAGTCGCTGCAAGATCAGTTTCTGGCTCGCTCATGCCGAGCAATACGATCCCAACGACTAGTGCAGTCCCAAGTGCGAACGCCACGTAACGCGTCGGCAAGAATTACAGTCTCATGAATGGAGGTTTCATGAGTGGAAGTTCCACTCATATGTGTAAATCGAAGATTAGTTTCCGAGTGCTTGATTATCAGAGCGAGATTCGTTTGTTAAAGCAAGGTTAAAAATGGGGTGAAATAGAATGGGATTGACATATTTTTACCCTTGGGACAGCGTATTCGGGTCAATCTCAAGCCCCGGTGACATAGGAAAGAGAACCGTGAAAGTTGAACCGCGCCCGGGAGCGCTCTCAACACGGACATCTCCGCCGTGAGCCTGAGCTATGTGTTTCACAATGGCCAGTCCAATCCCCGTACCACCGTCACTTCGTGAAGAGTCAATTTTGTAAAAGCGCTCAAACACGTGTGGGATGTACTCAGACGCTATGCCACGCCCTGTGTCGGTAACCGAGAGATTGATTCCCTGGTGGCTGCGTTCTGCAATAACGTTGACCGTATCTCCAGCACTTGAAACGTGTAATGCGTTGGATACTAAATTGGCGATCACCTGGCCTAGCATTGTGCGATCTGCCGTTATAGCCGGCAGATCGTCTGACAAATCTGACGTAAGTTCCACACGGGCGAGTTCTGCGACAGGTCTTAGGCGATCTATTTCTTCGTTTACTATTTCTAGGAGGCTAACAGGGGCAAGGTGCATCGGCGCTTGGCCGGTTTCTAATCTGGATAATTCAAGCATCTCGGAGATCATGTCTTCCATACGCTTGACATTATTCTCGATGCGGCCCAAGAAGTCGGTGGCGGCATTTGGGTCGTTCAATGCCCCAAGTTGTAGGGTTTCGGCAGAGGCTCGTATTGCTGCAAGGGGGGTCCGCAGCTCATGGGAAGCGTTCGCAACGAATTCTGTGCGCGTTACGTCAACACGCTTGAGTTCCGTTAAATCATTCAGCATCACCAGTGCCCTGTTTGAGGTGCGTGCTGGCTCCTCTCCGACCCATTCATCAGTCAATGGCACGGCGACAGCGTTTAGAAGCCGCCTTGATCCAAGCAACTCTACCTGTCGCTGGGCAGGGATTCGCTCGTCAAGGCAATCATTGACTACCCGAAGTAGTTCGTGATCCCGATTGAGCGTGACCATTCGGTCACCAGGTCTGAATTCTGGAGGAGCATCTAGCATTTCTAATGACGCGGGATTGACCAGTTCCACTATTCCAGAGTCATTTACCACAAGTACACCATCCGTCATCGTGTTGAGGATGGACGAAAGTCGGATTTGCTCGGACCCGCCAACTTCGATTGCAGCCTTTAGCCTATCTATGAGCAGATTTAATGATTCTGACGCATTGGATATTTCAGGAGCCCCGCCTGAGCCTGCCCGGGCAGTGTAGTCGCCTTCAACGGCACGAAGCCCTGTAGTAGCAAGCCTTCCGACACCTTCGGATAACCGACCAGAAAATATCCAGGACCCCAGAGCGCCAGCGATTGAAACAATTGCCACAACAATCAATACAGGGACGATATTTGCCGAAGCGGCTCCGGCGACAAGTCCGACTAAGGCAGCCCCGGCCAGCGTCAGGCCCGACGAAGCGATAGCGATACGCATCCTGAGGCTAATTGAACTCATATTTCTAGGACTCGAACCTGTAACCTACGCCGCGAGAAGTGACTAGCCTTGTCGGGTGGGACGGATCTTTCTCAATTTTCATCCTTAACCATCGGATATGAACATCGACCGTTCGGGAATCTCCGAGGTAATCGTAACCCCAGACATCGGAGAGCAACGCGTCACGGGTGAACGGGCGCCCCGGGCGGGCGGCGAGATAGGCCAGAAGATCGAACTCTCGGTGACGAAGTTCAACCGTTTCTCCATCAACAGTTACCTGTCGTTTACCTATATCAATTATTAGGCCGTCAAACTCTAGGACTTCGGGTTCGTTCCTGGCGATCGAAGCGTTTCGGTCCATATCTATCCGTCGGAGCATAGATGCGGCACGCGCCAAGAGTTCACGCATACTGAAAGGTTTCGTGATGTAATCGTCGGCTCCTACCTCAAGTCCTACTACGCGATCGAGTTCAGTATCGCGAGCTGTCAGCATGAGTATTGGCACAATGGAACCGGCTTGTCTCAGGGACCTACAAATGTCCAAGCCGCTAATTCCGGGCAGCATTAAGTCAAGAATCACCAGATCAGAATCTTGTTTACGAGCGGCTTCCAGACCGGTGATACCGTCCTCTGCGGTTTCGACCCCGTATCCTTCAGATATAAGGTTGTAACGAAGTGCCTCGCGGAGTGTCGGGTCATCCTCGACCACAATAATTTTGCGATTTTGGGAGGTCATATCGAGTTTAGTTGAACTTGTTCTACTGGTAGATTGCTTTCTTCTCAAACGGATATAGGGGCGACCTGCGTTGAGCATAATCGAATGTCGAAAGATCCGCTGATGTAGCTCCCGATGAGTTTACGAGAATCATCTCCGCTGCTATCGGCTCGTATGCTGGACGAGGAGATACGACACCCTTTGCGACGATGATCCGAAAACTCTCTGGATTTAGACCTACAGATTGGTATTGCTCAAGGCTGACATTGCCGATGCTTGTTGACACAAGTAACAGCGTCTGGCCACTGTCACATTCAACTACAGCACACCGACCTTGGTCGAAGAAGGTCCAACCAGCGTGAAGAGGCTGATTGTCTTCAAAAAGGCCATCCGAAAGTTGGATTACAGTACCTTTAATGTCTATGGGATGGCCATGTAGATTGTCGGTCTTGCCACCCACCGATATCGCGACACGCCCCCTTACTCCGGCATTATCACAGACAGCAACTGCTGCCGGGTCACGCAAAGTTTGTATGTAACTATTGGCTCCCTGGGCGATTGCTTGCTCGAGAATCAACGTCGAGTCCCCAGAACTGCCTGCTCCTATGTTGTCTCCTGCGTCCAAAAGGACCAAGGGTCGTTCTTCTGATGAAAGTGCGTAACTAACTGCTTCGGCGGGAGTCATCCCGACAGATTCTGCGAATTCCGACCGCCGGTTCCACGCTCTTCGTGCGATCCACTGAGCAAGTCTTCTCGCTTCATCTTGTGATGACTCGTGAAGAACGTATGAACTAAAACCCATTTCTTGGACGTCTGACCATGGATAACCCTGCCCGATGCTTGCGTGTAGAACGCCGGGGGAGTTTTTAACTTCCAGAAGGTCGTCAATGATCCTTTTCATTGGGTAGACATTAGTATTTTGGTGCATGATTCCAATAACCATCGGCGGACTCTCGAGAGCATGTTTCGGCTTGATGTTCTCCGAAATCATTCTGATCAGGAGATCGCATGCTTCATGTGCTCTTGGAACGGCATCCATATGTGGATTGGTGTAATAAATCACCAGTGCGTCCGTCATATCCGCCATCTGTTGTGACACGTTAGCGTGCAGATCCAGCGTCATTATTACTGGGACGTCTGGACCGACGATTTCGCGCGTCCTCCGGGCGATCTCACCATCCATATCAGGATAGTGCTCGGATACCGCAGAACCCATCTGGTTTAGCAGTACTCCATCCCATGGCCCATCATCTCTAATACGGGTTAGAGCATCATCTGTTAAATGATTAAACGCGTCGGCGCTAATCGTTCCACCGGGATCCGTGGCAGCGAACAGGATTGGGACCAGTTCAAAGCCGAGACGGTCAGCTGCCTCAAAGTATCCGGAAAAAACTGTCTTTGCACCGCGGTGCATTTCCTCTATACGTGAACCATGTTGAACTCCTTCACGTTGGAGTCCGGATCGTTGAAAAGCCTCAAGAGTAGTTTTACGGGACGAAAACGAGTTCGTCTCGTGATGAATTCCAAATGCGGCTATGCGTGTCATGCTGAAGATAATAACTGTGCCAGAAACGCTGGTGCGATTCTGAAGTACTGATCACTTCCTGGTTATGTTCATAAATTAGGGCAGGTTTGGATTAGCCTGATGTTATGAATAGGAAAGTCCGGATATGTTGCTATCCAGAGAAATATTATCTCGACTCAGATCCGACGCGGGTCGACGATGTCGTAATACCCTCATTCTGAGCCACAGGGCTCAGCGTTTTACTTGGTCGGAGTGTGTATCAGTCACGGTGTAAGGCTACCCGGACGCCGTTTGAGCGTCACGGGCAGCCTTGATCGATGTGACTTTTAGCTACTGTATCCTTCGAATTGTGCCACCTTGCGAGGTGCAATGATGTCGCGAACTCCAGGGTTCACTCCTGCCATCGACCACTCGCCCCTGAGCATGCTGGCAGCATTCTGACCGGCCCGTATGCGAGACAGAGTTGCCGATCTGGTTGAACCACCTGCGCTGTGTGGAGTTGTCACAACGTTGGACATCTTGCGAAGAGGGTTATCGGATGGGGTCGGCTCCGTCTCAAATACGTCAAGTCCTGCACCGGCAATTTCTCCGGTCTCCAATGCCTTGATTAATGCTGCCTCATCCTGGACTTTGCCACGGCATGTGTTGATGAAAAAGGCCGTGTTCTTCATCGATTTGAATTCGGCCTCACCAAACAGTTTGTCGGTCTGCTTGTTGTGCGGTACGTGGACCGTCACATAGTCGACCTGTCGGAGCAACTCGTGAATGTCATGAACTTGTTCAACGTTGTGTTCCTTGGCTACCCACGGGGATACCCATGGGTCGTATACGACCGTGCGCATACGCCATCCTGACATCTTCCGATTGACGGCTTTACCGATGTTCCCGAAACCGACGATTCCTAGAGTCGCCTCATCTATCGGAGTTCGGCGAGCTAGCATGGCGGCGTCGGTCCAATTGCCATCGGTCATGTAACGATCTGAGAAGGTAATTTGACGGGCAACGTCTAAGAGCAGTGCACAGGCTTGGTCAGAAACCTCTTCTGCACACATGCCTGCGCCGTTAGCCACCATGATCCCGTTCTCCGTTGCGGAGTCTACGTCCATGTGGTCAAAGCCGTGGGAGTAAACAATTACGCCCGAGCCTTGCTCCATCTCACGTAAAACGGGGTCCTGCATAGCGTAACCGCGGGCGAGCACGACACTGGCGTCTTTGACAGCCTCTATTGCCTCACCCTCACTGTCAGGGTTTATCTGTACGATCTCTACGTCCATGCCTTCGAGCTCTGCACGCTCGTAAGTAAGTGGGTCGTCTTCTGGACCCAGGAACACGACCTTTGGTTTTTCGTTTTCCGTAACCATGATGTTCACGATTCCTTCTCAAGCTCAGGCGTTATTCGATGTTTGGGCTGATTGGTTCGCCATATTGCGCCTAGCCAGCCCTGTGTTCAATAGGCGTCGTCTCTTACGTAGCAGTCACTATATTGATGGCTTCTTCTCCCCCCAGTACTCGCTTGATGTTATCGAAAGCGAATTCGGCCCTGCGCGGGAAACTTTCACGAGTTGGGCCAGCTACGTGTCCACTGACAACGATATTGTCCAAATCGAAAAGCGGGTTATCCGCCGCTGCTGGCTCGACTTCGAAGACGTCAATACCTGCCCCCCAGATTTCGCGGGCTTTTAGCGTTTTTAGGAGAGCGTCTTGGTCAACGGTCGGACCCCGACTTGTATTGATCAGAATGGCAGACTCTTTCATCAGGGCAAGTTCACGGGTACTGATGAAGTGACGGGTGGAGTTCAACAGTGGCACATGGACCGTAACGATATCGGACTCGGAAAGCAGTTCATCCAGTGAAACCGGGGTGGCTCCGTATTTTTCCTCGAGTTCTGGTTTGGCAAGCACATCGTGATAAAGGATGTTGCAGTCGAATCCCTGCAGAAGCTTCATTACTGTGGAGCCGATGTACCCGGCACCGATGATACCGACGGTCTTTCCAAGTATCTCAAACGTTTCCATGCCTCTAGCCCGCTCAGGAATCCATCCTCCCTCACGAACAGACTCATCGACCCAGGTAAGGTGACGGTACAGAGCCAACGTCAGCGCGATGAACTGTTCAGCTACCCCTTCTGCATTAGTGCCACTTGCCGTGGCAACAGGCATTCCAAGCTCACCGGTGAGTTGCATGTCGACGCCGTCATATCCTGCTGAACCCAACTGGTAAAGGCGTACATTCTTGGCAGCTCTTAGGACCGCCTCCGACGGTTTTGCACCGAACACGATCATGGCATCGGCATCGGTCACAAGATCAATCTGATCCTGCTCCGACGAGACCGATGCGTCCATCATTGTGACGTCCCATCCTGACGGGAAGAAATCCCTGGATATGGTGGCCATAGGACTTTCAGGTGGGATGAAGTAGGCAACCTTTGGCATAGGTAGATGAGTCTCCGGATACTGAGTTTGGACAGGTGGCCTGTCGGACACCCGCGGCGGTATTCTAGCAAGACTGTTCTGTATCGAGATTGATCGAGATTGGAATGACCACCCAGGAAGAAACGAGGGCGCCGGATATATGGAACGCGACCAACTCACTTCGATAGCTTTGAAATATCTATCCGAACTTGGTGCGATACCAGCTACTTCGTATTATGAGAAACCGGTTTCGGACTACATACGGGAACAATGTGCGGACATCGGTGTCAAGACACAGTTGGACCGTTACGGAAATATTCTTGCGACTCGGCCGGGGCACGACTCTAGGTCAAATGGCATAGCCTTTGTGGCGCACATGGACCATCCTGGTTATGAGGCGACATCTGTGGAAGATGACGGTGTCCACGGGAACGGTCTTGGTGGTTTGCCTCCGCAGGCATATGAATCCGGATTACCCGTGGTGTTCGTGCAGAATGGGGGCGAGAGGATTCCTGGGGTGATCATGGGGCGAGCAGGTCCGCGTGATGGAAACAACCTAATCTTTGAGACCTCAAAGGATTTGCTCGGTCCGTTGCCCTGTGCAGTCGTTCTGGACTTACCGGACTTTGACTACGATGATCAAAGCCAATTGATTAGGATGCGGGCTGCTGATGATCTTGCAGGCTGCGCCAGTATCCTTGCGGTCTTGCGTTCCTCTCTAGAGGAACCAACCCCAGGGCATGTTTATGGCCTTTTCACCCGTGCGGAAGAGGTAGGCCTCGTAGGTGCACGACTGGCGGCATTGGACGGTTTACTGCCCGAAAAGACTATCGTGGTGTCAGTGGAAACAAGTAGTGTCTTGCCGGGAGTTGAGATTGGGGATGGACCGGTTGTTCGAACCGGTGACGCTATGACCACTTTTGGCTTTGAAGCAGAAGAATATTTAGTCGCCGCGATGAGCAAAATTGGCAAGTTAGCGGTGCAGCGTCAATTGATGAAATCCGGGACCTGTGAAGGGACGGCGTTTGCTAGGAGTGGCTACCCTACGACAGGGCTGGCCTATCCGTTAGGTGCATGGCACAACAATGGGTCGGATGGCGCGATCCGGGCAGAGTTCATCCATCATGACGATTTTGCAACGGGTGTTGCGTTGTTGGCTGGTGCGGCTGCCCTGTCTGGGACCAAACCTGTTTCAGCGGCAAGTGCGCGCTTGGGCTCACCGCCACAAGAAGAAGCAAAAAGGCTTTTAGGCACCGGTTATTAGCTCCAATTTTCAAGTTATCGATTCTCACTCACTATCTAGCCCCTTACAATGACGCCCTACAAACGTGTCTAACAGTCAGTGAAGCTCTCGTATAAGGACCCACAAATGGCCGAAGTCTCCGGTAGCTATTTGATCGCCCGTACGCTCAAAGAAGAGGGTGTCGAAGTCCTATTTTTCCTGATGGGTGGACCTAATTACGAGATCGTTAATTACTCAGAAGATTTCGGAATCCGTACGATTGACTTCCGACACGAACAGGCTGCTGCGATGGCAGCGCATGGTTACGCTCGAGTCACTGGGAAGCCCGGTATTACCACTGCTGCCTCCGGCCCAGGCACGTTGAATCTCTTGACTGGCCAGTACACCGCGTACATTGATAACGCGCCTATGATCACCCTCGGTGGTGCAGGTCCTTACCACGATTGGGGTAAGGATGGATTTCAGGAATTGGACCAAGCAGCCATTTTCGAAGAGGTATCTAAAGCGACCATGAGGGTGACGGATGCCGCTCGATATCCTGAGCAGGTGTCAACCGCGTTCAGAATTGCTACTACAGGTCGACCGGGTCCTGTTTATGTGGACTGTGCGGAGGATATCCTCTACATGAAGGTAGAGGAGTCCAAAGTCGTCCCGGCTACTCGACCAGAAGCGCTGTCTAGATCGGGTGCAGACCCGGTATCTATCAAGGCCGCTGCCGACATGCTTCGAAATGCAAAAAAACCGTTAATTTTTGCTGGTGGCGGTGCGTTCTTTGGTAAGGCTTGGGACGAATTACAAGAGCTCGTCGAGACCGTAAACATACCCTTTTACACTTCTCCGATATCTCGTGGTCTTATTCCTGATGATCACGAACTTTCGTTTCCGGCCGCACGCAGCACCGCTCTTCGAGAGGCAGACGTGGTCCTGATAGTTGGGACCCGACTTAACTGGATGATGACATTTGGCGGTCGGATCGGCCCTGACGCAAAACTTATCCAGATCGACATAGATCAATCCGAGATCGGCCACAATCGGGCAGTGGAGGTAGGACTGGTTGGTGACTGTAAAGTGGTTCTGCAGCAGTTGCTGGATTCAGGCATCGACTCCTCAGGATCTGACGTTCGCAAAGAGTGGACCGACTACCTTGACGAGGCGAATAATGTGCGACTCGAACGGGCTCAACCCAATCTGAACTCGGACCAAGTGCCTATCCATCCCCTAAGGCTTTGTAATGAGATTGATAAGTTTCTGGACCGTGATGCCATTGTGACCGTAGATGGAAACGAAATTCTCCACTATGGTCGGCAGTCGATAAACACCTATTACCCGGGCCATCGGATCAACTCGGGGCCTAGTGGATGTATGGGTGTTGGCCTGCCTTACGCTATCGGTGCGAAAGTTGCGAAACCGGATAAACAAGTCCTTTCCCTTCACGGTGATGGTTCGCTCGGCATGAACATGATGGACTTCGATACGGCGGTCCGTCATAACCTGCCGATTGTAGTTGTGGTCAGTAATAACGAGGGTTGGACGGCGAGGGTAGAGGGCATACGGAAACCTGGCCGAGAGCTGGGCTTCACTCGCTTCGATCTCCTTGCTCAAGGGCTCGGCGGTTATGGGGAGCTTGTAGAGGATCCTGACGAGATTGCGCCGGCGTTGAAACGAGCATTCGATTCAGGAAAACCTGCGTTGATCAACGTCCGAGTAGACCCGACAGCAAGAGCAATATCTCGTTTCGTTGGCTCGAAAATGGAATAAGTTTCGAGGAGATCGATTGACCTAAGGACTGGTTGTAACGTTTACCAATTCGGGCACGTCCGATGAGGTGATTCAAGGACGGGTTTTTTTTAGGTGAGAGCCTGATCAGTACGGTTCTACTTGAGGTCAAACTCTCTCGTACGCGTATCCACCGTTCAGGAAACGTGTGATGCGCCCCGATTTGTCGCGTATGAACGGGATGGACATACCTTGATCTTGACTCATGAATGAGTCCGGACCAACCTGTGTTGTGGCGATAGAAACGGGAGGCCCGTCTAGCCGTGACGGTGTCTTTATGGTCACGCCTCCATTACCTGCTTCAACCTCTGCTTTTCCCGCTCGGAACTCATAGCACCCCGTGAATTCCAACAGGTCATGTGCGGACGGTTTCGGGTACCGTGTTTTGTATGGCAACGGTTCGTTAGTCGAACCACGCCATACCTGACCGCGTACGGTGTTCATAATTTGTTCTGCCAGGAAGAACGCTCTTCGGTCTCCCCGATTTGTAAATACGACGACTCCGGTCTTCTCCGAAGGGATCATCATTGAATAAGTAGAAATTCCGGGGAGACCTCCGGAATGACCGATAACCTTCGTCGACCCACTCCAGAACACCCAGTAACCCAGACCATAGCCCCAGCCTGTGTCACCGAAGGGGAACTGAACGCTTTGCATGTGATCCAATGACCCTGCTGTCACGCCAAGTGGAGAGTCTGAGTACGACATCGACCCTATCTGGTAAAGGGCTAGATCATGTATGGAACTGACAATACCGCCCGTCGATAGAAAGGTCTGGTAATCATCATTAAGCCGCACGACGATATAGTCGCCATGCCTCTCGCCACTGTCAAAGGCACCGGCATCGCCCCGGGAGTAAGCATAGGTGCGGTCAGGGTTATTTTTCCAATCCATGAAATCTACCGATGAGTCAGACATTCCGACTGGCTCAAAAATGTTACGAGTGAAATACTCCTCCAGTGGCACCCCGGCTATCTTCTCAATAGCGTGACCGACTGTCGCGAAGCCTTCGTTGCAGTAGGAAAAGGCTTCACCCGGTAGTGATTGCAACTTAGCAGAATTGAGAGCGGTGACTAGTGTCTCGCGCGTCGGGAACGGATTAACAGCCTCCTCCCGTGTCCGGTCTTGATGCCCGGTACGTCCCATCCCACTGTTGTGGCGTAGAAATAACCGTGTCGTCATCTCTCGGCTTACAGATTCATCCTTTACATGAAACCCGGGCAGATACGTTTGGATCGGCTCGTCCAATCGGAGCTTCCCAGACTCGACGAGCTGCATTGCTGATACGCCAGTGAACGACTTTGTGATGGAGCATATTGGCCAGATGGTATGTTCGGTAACAGGCGCTTCTGTGGCTACATCTGCCAGTCCAAATCCCCCTTCTGCGACGATCTCATCGTTATGAACAATGGCTACTGCGGCACCGGGGATATCGTTATCTCGGATGAAGTTTTCTACGATAGATTCCTGTTCCGAAGTAAAGCTCATCTAGTTCTCCGTTGGGCTGACAGTTGGCAAGTAATTATTTCTTGGAAACTTTGAATGTCAGTTGGTAGTCGGACGGATCGAATTCACTTTTTTGTGAAGAGTCTGGTGATAAGGAAATGATAGTAACGGTGTAGATACCGGCTAAAGCTTCTGTGGAGCCGCCTGGGGGAATCAGAAATTCAGTGAGAACGGATTCCTCCCCAGCCATGTGTACCTTCATAGCAACGTGGGCTGTGCCTATCTCGGCGCACTCATCACTGACTGGACATCGAGAATCGATTATCACCCGATCGAATACTACATCCACGCCCTCGCCACTCAACTCAATGGATTGACCAGGTCCCAATGAAATAGGCTCACCTAGAGCTGACTCACCGATTATTTGTGGAGTAGGAGTAGAACTGCCATTTGGGCCGTCTGACGAACACCCTGTGATTAAAACGACTCCTGCAAGCAATAGAACCGGCAATCCAAACCGGAATGGGCGAAAATTCATAGTTGTAATTAGCTCCGAAAATACAATCTTCAACACAGATTCCGAAAAATCTGCTCGGTTTCATTGTTTGGTGTGCAGCATGTCGAAGATAGTTTCTGATTATTCTCGCCCTCAATAGGGCACCGAAAGAATTATGGACCTTAAATTCGCTCGAAGTATCTTCGCCTCTCCCAGTCGGTTACGGCTCGATCGAAGGCTTGCTGTTCTGTATCAAAGAAGTGGGCGTAGTGATCGGTGACATCATTGCCTATAGATTGACGTACGAAATCACTGGTTTTGAATGCATCATTAGCATCTCGTAACGTGGTGGGTAGGGTGGATGCTCTCACCGATGTATACCCGTCGCCATCAAGGGCTGGTGGAGGTTCGATTCGGTTCTGGATCCCGTCCAGTCCGGAAGCAAGTGCCGCTGTGTAGGCGAGATATGGATTAGTGTCTGCTCCTGGTATGCGGCACTCTATCCGTAAAGAGTCACCGGACCCGACTACCCTAAACCCCACCGTTCGATTGTCGAATGCCCAGGCTAGAGTCGTGGGTGCCCATGATCCACTTTCGTAACGTTTGTAGGAATTCACATTTGGTGCATAGAAAGGCATGAAATCGGGGGTGTGCGCCATCCAACCACCTAGAAACCATCGGAATAAGTCAGAATACCCATCATTAGAGGTGTCCGAAACAAATGAGGGTTTACCTTCATTCCGTAAGCTCAAGTGGATGTGACAACTTGAGCCATTGTGGCCACTGGCGAACTTTGCCATGAAAGTGACGCTAAAACCTAGGCTGTCAGCCACTTCTTTTACACACTGTTTGTATACGACGTGACGATCGGCCATCGTCAATACATCTGCGTACTGTACATTCAACTCATGCTGCCCAACTCCCGCTTCACCCTTTGATGTTTCGACGGGAACGCCCGAATTCCTCAAATGATGTCGAATGGCACCGTTCAATCTTTCTCCGCGAGTCCCTTGTAACAGGCTGTAATCTTCGTCATACCACCCGTTTCGCTCCAGCCCTGAATATCTACTTTGCGAGGCTTCCGCATAAGAATTATTGAAGACGAAATATTCGAGTTCCGATCCAGCGAAAGCCTCGAACCCCATAGCATTGGTACGTTCAATTTGTGTTCTCATCAGGGATCTGGGCGCGATCGGTACAAGATCATGGGCATCGGAATCGATGAGGTGAGCATCACACTGCACCATGGCGGTTTTGTCCAGCCATGAGGCTAATCGCAAAGTGCCCATATCAGGCGAAAGATGCATGTCGCCGTATCCCTTTGACCAGTTTGCGAACTGATACCCGGAGACTGGCTCCATCTCCATATCCACGGCGAAAAGATAATCGCATACGTGGGTACCGCTTTTGAGCGTTTCTTCAATGAAGAATTCAGCGTCGAATCGCTTACCCATGAGACGGCCATACAGATCTGTGAAACCGACCACTACGGTCTCTACGTCGCCGGTCTGGACAAGACGGACTAACGCATCGGAAGTCAACATCCCCCGAGCAAGGGGCTCATTCGATGTCACAAAGTCATCCTCTCGACTGGAATCGGTCGAAAACGCTGCAAGTATCTTATGACGGCTTACACGTTTCCGTGCTTTGCCCTTAATGCCTATCCAGCTAGTATTTCAGGCCGGTAACGGATTTATTGCGATCCTTGATCGGCAGATTAATTGCTCTTGTTTCAATAATCGATAAAGCAAGAGCGTTTGATTTCAATGCATCTGGGATGCGTATCCACGTGCACAACGGACCAGGTGGGTAATTTCCAAGGAATGAAGGACCTGTAATTGATGGCGGGTACCAATCGTATTAGCTTTCTGAATGTCCAGGGGTCAGATGAAATTCTGACACCAGAGTTCCTGGATTACGTCGTCGAACTGCATGACCGTTTCAACGATCGAATTCACGCGTTAAGAGAGGAACGTCTTGCTGTTTCTGCCGCTGCAGTTCTTGATGGCAAACAGCCGAACCACCTCCCTCCAAGTACGGCTACGACCACTGACTGGCAGGTTCCCACAGTTCCAGAAGAGTTGAGGCAGCCAGGAATCGAAATTTCTGGTCCGGCCGCAATGACGTCCATGTTCATCAATGCGTTGAATCCTATGTCCGACGGTACGCAGGCTGTCGGTGATTTGGATGACGACGAAGATTCCGCAGGACACAGGCTTTCTGACACGGTTCAGTCTGCGATTAACCGTCGAGATGCACTGCTTGGGACTCTTGAGTACAGAGATGAAGACCGAGACCGTCATTACAAGTTATGGAATGGCCCGATCCCGTTCTTAATGCACCGGGAACGAGGACTTCATCTAGACGAGCCAGACGTCATGATTGACGGTTCGTCGATTGCAGCAACGATTCTTGGGACGGCTGCTACGCTGTTTCATGCCGGACGTGTGCATTCAGAACTGGGTAAAGGTATCTACTTTTACCTGCCCAAAACAGAGTCTGTCGCGGAAATAAGGCTTTACAGAGATCTGTTTGATGCTTCCAGAGAGTTACTTCAACACCTCTCGGATATAGATATACGAGCCATTATCCTGGTTGAATCACTTCCAGCTGTCTGGCAGATGGAAGAAATGCTTTATGAACTGGGTCCCTACGCAGCAGGCTTGAATGCTGCACGCTGGGATCTAAAAGCCAGCCTGCTCGAGTTTGTGATGAACGATCCTGAGTCACTCTGGCCTGATCGCTTTGGAGTGGATGTTAAGAGCACCCACTTTATTTCAAATATCTTTCGCCGCCTGGTTGCGGTCTGCCTAAAGCATGGTGCGGTCCCAATCGGTGGGATGGCGACCGCGCTACCAAGCAACGATCCGAAGGTTAACGAAGAGGCTGCAAAAGCTATACGAGCCGACAAGGTGTGGGAAGCTGAGAACGGTTTTCTGCGCGGTTGGACAGCGCATATTTATCACCAGAAAACAGCGGCAGATCCCTTCATAGAGTTGCAAACCACTGGTTGGCGGCCCTCAGACGAGATGAAGGACCCGAATAATTTTCCAGTAGAAATTGAGACGCCAAAAGGACCAGTCACGCAAGAAGGTACTCGTCGAAACGTACGTACGATTATTGAGTATGTAGAGGGCTGGCTTAATGGTCGTGGTGCGAAAGGGATTGATTCCCTTGAGGGTTATCCGGGAGTTCATCCGGCCCTGATGGAAGACCTTGCTACTGCACGAATATCCGTCGCCCAAACGGCACAAAGAGTGGTCCATTCGGCCGTGTGTGAAGACACGGAAAGCAATCATGACCTGGCGTTTGTCAAAGCACTGGTTCGGTCGGAAGGCGCCGATATTATTAAGCGCCTCGGCGATGATACGGGCAGTGTTATGGCGTCGCGGTATAAAGAATCGGAGCAAATCGCTTTGGCCTGGATACGGCGTTACACAGAATTTGATTTCCGATCGCTTGGTAGTTACAGCCGTGAAGAATTACATAAGCAGGGGTCTGGTCCAGACCCTTTCTAGGCTGTCCACAACCGAAAGTTACACGGTGCAGATTTCTAGCCGAATAAGCCCTCACGTTTGAAGACATCGGCCAGTATTTCTATTCCCTCTCCGATCTCTTCTGGTGAGTTATGTGAGTAGGTAAGCCGGAGGAAATTCG
Organism: Dehalococcoidia bacterium; assembly: GCA_046583495.1. Taxonomy (GTDB): domain Bacteria; phylum Chloroflexota; class Dehalococcoidia; order Lucifugimonadales; family Lucifugimonadaceae. The sequence continues at coordinate 1,913 of JAYGCF010000051.1, read as the reverse complement.
CACGATCCCGTTTCGCGCGGAAGACCGGACCGGGGTTGTATTTCACATCGGCTTCCACAGCTGCTGGCAGTGCTGCCATGGTGTCAGCGCCCTCGGGCAGCTCAACCCATAACATCATTCCTCCGTCGGGCTTGGACCAAGAGGTGTTCGAAGGAAAATGCCTGCCGAGGGCACCCAACATGGCATCTCTACTTTCTCGAAGTGACGATGCTACGTCAGTGATGTACTCTTCCCGATTGTCGGTCAAGTATTGATACACGCCCATTGCAGCCAGGTGACTAGGTGCACCACCGAAGCGGATTTTTGCTAAGGATTCCTTAACCGGTTCAGGAACTACACCATAGCCCAGCCTCAGTCCGCATCCCATAAGTTTCGTGTATGCCGAGACGTACATGACGCTATCAGTATGATTCATACCCAGCATTGCAGGGGGCAGTGGATCTCCATCGATTCGGAAGTCTGCGTACGATTCATTCTCAAATATTGGGACACCGTACTTCTCTGCGATTTGCACCATGTGGTACCGACGATCCAAACTTAGAGATACGCCCATGGGGTTCTGGTAGACCGAGATGGTGTAGATCATCTTGGGCTTTGCGCCCTCCGTGATCGTCTCTCCGATCATCCGGTCAAGCGCTTCGGTGTCCATACCGTTCTCGTCTGTTGGGACATGTCGCACGTCCGCTCCATGCTCCAGCAGCATCTTAAGGGTGCCCAGATAGCTGAACTCTTCTAGGAATACAACGTCCCCTGGGTTGATGAATACATCGAGGATAGCGCCGATTGCACCACCCGCGCCGCTACTGAGGAATATGGATTCGGGGTTAGTCGGCGCTCCGCGCTGAGTTGCCAGGGTGTCTGCTATTAACTCTCTCATGCCGAGGTGACCCTGTGGCGGTGGGTACTGGGAGAGGGTCGTACCCTCGTTTCGGATTACCTTGCTAAGTGATTCGATCAGACCTTCAGCTGGGAAGACACCCTTATCGGCGTAAGTCACAGAAAAGACGTATTTTGTGTCTGCCTGTAGACCTACCGGCATTTCTACCGGTAACGGCATATTTGAAGAGAACAGTCCTGAATAATCCATCAATTGAACCCCCGGGTTCACTATCGACTCCTAGTATCGGCGTTAATTACTAGAGTGGACACTTGATGCGTTTGCGCCAAAGACAGTGTAAGCGGGTAGGAGTCGATAGGTAGGAGTCTATGTTGACAGTAGCCGTAGCAGTGGCATGTGGCTATCACCACCATTGCTCGGAGTTTCTCGTCTATTCAGGTTGTGTTCTAACCAGCTCCAGTAAGCGTGGTGTTTGAGTATCTCTTGCATGTTGCAGAGGTCAAACTACACTTTCTGCAACACTTTTTCCTTCGCAAAATGCGGCATCACTTCTTCGGCGAACATTCGCATGCTGTCAAGCGCTTTGCCCTGCTCAAGTCCAGCCACTCCGAAAGCCCCTCGGATTGAGTTGATGCCGAGCGATTGAAGTGTTTCGATTCGCTCGATAACGACCTCGGGAGTCCCTATGAGAGGTAAGATTCCAAGTTCGCGCGCTTTTTTCCCTTGAACATCGGTAAATCGATCCGCATCCCGAGTTGCCCAGTGTTTGTAGTCGGCAGGCGTTTTGCCGTCTGCGGTTCGGGGGTTACCAATCCGAGCAAACTCTTCTTCGATCACATCCTCTAGGCCAGCGATATCCGACTGTGCCTTCTCCATGGTTTCCGCAACATAGATATCTACGGCCACTCCTAGATCGATGTGTTCGTGTGCATTACCGTAGTGCTCCATTCGGTCATGCCACAGTCGGAGTACTTCTGGCACTTGCCCCATGGCGGCGGTTGGCCCTCCAACGATAATTGGCATGTCCTGACTGGCAGCGAAATCGACGCTCTCAGGACTTGTGCTGACCGCTATG
>JAYGCF010000057.1:0-32456 GCA_046583495.1 Dehalococcoidia bacterium | reverse complement strand
GTGGCACAAGGGCATACAACCGGGTCCAGACAGAACACCGTTTTGTCCGGATTTTCGGCAGCGAGTCGGTTAACGAGGTTAATCTCCGTACCAATACCCCAAACAGATTCAGATGGTGCTTCAGACACCATTTTTACTATGTACTCGGTCGATCCAACATAGTCGGCCGCATCCACGGTCTCTTGGGTACATTCCGGGTGCACTATGATATTCACGTTCGGGTAATTGTCTCGAGTTTCTTGAATCTGTTTTGGTGTAAATCGGGTATGCACGGAACAGTGGCCCTGCCAGAGGATCACCGTCGCTCTTCGCAACGCTTCCGGCGTGTGACCACCCATGGGTGCGTACGGATTCCAGACGATTATCTCGTGTTCTGGTATGCCCATCTTCAGTGCGGTGTTCCGACCCAAATGCTGATCCGGTAGGAAAAGCACACGCTTGGTCCGTTCGAACGCCCACTCAAAGGTCAAATCGGCGTTACTAGACGTACAAACGATTCCACCATTACCACCACAAAGTGCTTTTATGTCGGCAGTGGAATTCATATAGGTTATGGGAACAATTTCGTCCTCACCACCGAGAACCGAGGTCAAATCTTCCCAAGCATCCTCTACATCATCTGTTTGGGCCATGTCCGCCATTGAGCAACCTGCAGCCATATTGGGGAGTATTACCGTCTGCTCTGGGCTACTCAGAATATCGGCTGTCTCTGCCATGAAATGAACGCCGCAGAACACAATGTACTGAGAATCTTTACGTTCTGACGCCAAACGTGAAAGTTTGTACGAGTCGCCAGAGAGATCGGCATACTTGAACACGTCCTCGCGCTGATAATGATGGCCAAGTAAAAGGACTTGATCACCCAGCGTTTCTCGGGCGGATCGAATGCCTGCGTGCAGTTCTTCTGGCGTCATCTTGAGGTACCTGATCGGCACCTTTTGCCACGTGACTCCGGCCTGGAATTCTTCTTCCAGTGTTAGCGTCCGCAGATTGCCGTCTGTTCGGCAAAACGCAGATTGCTCAAGTTCCGTGATCGGTATTACGGTCTGTCTGGACCCTATGGTCATTGATATACCCTTAGTCGATCTCCCGCAGCCGGTATTTCAGCCGCCATAACCTTCCCCTGTAGTGACCAGGGGCTAGATTCGGTGATGCGCACTTTTGCGAATCCGCCGATGCGAGTCTCGAACGTCTCAGAGTTGTCTAGGTAGACTAGTTTATCTGTTCTCGTGCGTCCTTGTAACTTACCTCTGGAATGCCCGTCAATGAGTACATCGAACTTTTCACCCTTTAGGCCAGTGTTGATCTCGCTACAGATCGTCTCCTGGAGTTCATTCAGCTCGGCAAGGCGCTGCTTCTTCTCTTCTACAGATACTGTATCTGGATGTTGTCGCGCCGCAATGGTACCGGGTCTCACCGAGTATGCAGCAGAATGAACCTTCTCGAATCTCACCTTTTCAAGGATGTCCAATGTCTGTCTGAACTGCTTATCAGTCTCCCCGGAAAACCCGACTATTACATCCGTCACCATGGCAACGTCAGGAATTATTGACCGGATTTCTTCGATCTTCCTTAGGTACTCATCCCGGGTGTAACCGCGCCGCATCCGGCCCAAGACCTCGTCGTCACCTGCTTGAAATGGCAGGTTAATGTTCTCGCAAACCTTTGGAAGTTCACCGACAGCACGAATGATTTTCTCAGACATATCGCTAGGGTGCGATGTGAGGAATCGTATTCTATCTAGCCCATCTACATCGTTTATGGCGTACATCAAATCGGCAAGGTCGCGCGGAGCATCGAGGTCATGGCCATAGGAATCTACGTTCTGTCCGAGTAATGTAACTTCACGCACTCCCCTACTGACCAACATTTCCGCCTCGTGGACCAATTCTTCAATAGGCCGGCTAATCTCCCGCCCGCGTCGATACGGGATAATGCAGAAGCTGCAGAACTTGTCACAACCGTGGATGATTGGCATGAAAGTGGCAACCTTGGGATCGCCCGGGAGCAACTCACGTATGCAACCGTCGGGATCGATCCCGACCACTTCACCTGCCATCTGGAGCAGGGGTTCAAACTCCTGAGGCCTTGCCCAGGCATCGACCTGAGGGAAGCGACGACTTAACTCTTCGCTTTTAGGGCCGACCATGCAGCCCATAACCGCGATTCGCCGATCAGGGTCCAGATCTTTGGCCTTTTTGAGCTCTCCGAGCATCCCTGTTGCGGTGTCTTCGGCGCTTTGCCTGACCACACATGTATTCAATACGACCACGTCTGCTGCCCGGACATCGTCAATTTCGGACAAGCCAAGTTGTTCAAACCCACTTGCGAGTCGTTCAGAGTCAGCCTTGTTCATCTGACAGCCGACGGTCCAGATGTGATAAGTGGTCATTATTGACGGACGACCGTTATTAGATACGAGTTAATGGCGGAGGGAGAGGGATTCGAACCCTCGAAGGGATATAAACCCCTTACCGGTTTAGCAAACCGGCGCACTAGGCCTCTATGCGACCCCTCCACAGATAAAGCCTTGTCTAAATCATACTGACGCCAGATAGGGGACGCAATTATTTCTCGGTGCTTCAAGTCAACAATGATTAACGTGACTGCGGGGTTTATATGCCATTCATGAAATCGCCGATCTGGATTCAATTCAGACTGTGGTGCGCTCAGACCCCGGATCACCAATCCAGACATCTCCACCCTGAAAATATTCTTTCTTCCAAATTGGCACTACCTCTTTTAGGCGATCTATAAAGTGCAGGGTCGCTTCAAATGCAGGCCGCCTGTGTGCTGCGGATACGGCGATCACCAGGCTCAATTCACCAATGTCTACCCGCCCAATTCGGTGTGCCACGGCGACTTTATCGATCTCCCAGCAGTCTTGGATTTCATTTATTAACTCTTGAAGTTTCTCATCTGCCATTGGGCGATAAGCTTCATATTCTAGGTACTCTACTCCGCGGCCTCCGTTATGGTTTCGAGTGACGCCTTCAAACGTGATTACGGCCCCATCCGTGTCATCTCGTACCGCGTCGGTGAGCTGGCTTGGTATAAGAGTTTGATCTGTAATAATTATCATCGGATTGTATTAGCCACCACTCACAGGTGGTATCAGGGCCAGTTCATCGCCGTCTTTCAAGCTTTTGTTCAAGGGCACATATTCATTATTCACGGCGGTCATTAAGCTAGTCGGAATTATCCACCTTTTCGGTGCGCTCTGCTGCGCCAAATCCAGGGCGTCCATTACCGTGGCACCGTCTTCCAATTCCACGGACATATCTCCGGTCCCAGCTCTATCGCGCAGTCCGGCAAAAAGTTTTATGGCGATTTTCATTTGGGTGACTGGTCTCGTTTTCGTATCTGATTAACATCCTGAGTATACGTCCGTACAGGTCGGAATTTCAGTTCAGGATAGGCTCCCCATTAACGTGTTCCAACGGAGCATGGCACAATGAAACCCTCAAATTAGTGCCCTAATCGGGTAAAGGATGAGATGGCAAACGCGAAGGTATTCATAGACGGGTCTTACGGCACCACCGGTCTCCGCATACGCGAACGCCTCAAACAACGGGACGATATTGATATCGTTGTCGTCGACAAAGACCTGCGTAGGGACGCTGGCGAACGGCGAGATGCCCTGGTTAACTCGGATCTCGCGATTCTTTGTTTACCTGACGACGCGGCCATTGAAGCCTCTGAATGGGCTGCAGAGAGCAGCACGAAAGTGGTTGATCCATCAACAGCGCATCGTGTTGCAGATGACTGGGTATACGGTTTGCCAGAAATGACTCCTCACCAGCGCACGGCGGTGCAAGAGTCGAATATGGTTTCCAATCCAGGCTGCTACCCAACAGGCGTGATTTTATGTATCCGTCCTCTAACAGAGACGGGGATACTATCCCAAGACATACCGCTCACTATCCACGCTCTGTCCGGATATTCTGGTGGTGGTAAAAACCTGATCGCCAAGTGGGAAGGCGGTCAGCCTGATCTTGAAGGATTACCGTATGAATCTCCGTATGCGATTCACACAAAACACAAGCATGTTCCAGAGATGCAAACATACTCAGGCCTCGCTTACGAGCCTCAATTTATTCCCTCTGTCGGACCATTCCTCAAGGGTATGCGGGTTGAGATACCACTCCACAAGTCGGTTGTTCACCGTGGTGCAAATGCCGAGACTATCTACAACGTTTTGGAGGAGCGTTACGCTGAGGAACCATTAATAAATGTCGTCTCAATTGATGATGCACTGTCATACTCTGACCCAGCTTTCGATCCACAGATCCGAAATGACAATGACGGTTTAGACATTTCAATCCTCCCCAACGATCTCGGCCACGTCCTTTTGGTTATCCAGATAGACAACCTAGGCAAGGGAGCCTCTGGGGCTGCTATCCAGAACATGAACCTAATGCTAGGTCTGCCGGAACACGCTGGCTTAGTCGTTTAAGGGCTATTCCGGACTGCTCTTCACGTCGGGAGTGGTAACAGACTGAGGGACTTAACAGAGTTACGGTGACTCGTCTTCACGTTGACACTGCTATCCCAAGCTACCTACACTTGTTACTGTTAAATGCTCGGGTCACGACGATCTGTTGTGACGCACGGGCGATTCCTGAACGTAACTGGAGTTCTTTCTTTACATGGTTCGCATTCGGCTGCGCCGTATCGGTGCAAAGGGCCACCCATTTTATAGAGTAGTAGTTGCCGATCAACGAACGGCACGAAATGGCGCTTTTATAGAACAAATCGGAACGTTTGACCCGATGAAAGACCCGTCAGAGGTCAAAATCGATGAGAACTTAGCCTTAAAATGGCTACGCCAGGGTGCTCAACCCAGCGAGTCCGTCGGCGCGATGTTAAAGAAACTTGGCATTATGGACAAAGTGAAAGAGACCGCCTGATCCTATGAAAGAGATGGTCGAGTACATAGCCCGGGCGCTTGTCCGAAACCCAGACGCCGTTGAAGTCACGGAAGAAGTGCGCGGCAACCGCGTGTTCATCACCCTCATTGTCGACGACGATGACAAAGGCAAAGTTATAGGCCGTGATGGTCGTGTAGCACAGGCCATACGATCCCTTCTTAGGGTATCTGGCGTCAAGTCCGACCAGCGCATCGTCCTTCAGATCGACTAGTCGGGAATAGGCGAAATGTCGCCACCGCACTACAACCGTGATCGCAGGCGTCGACGACAGGCCCAAAATCCGAGAGCCACTTCCAAGAAGCGCCCGATCCTAGCCAACAAGATTCAGCCGTCTACGCCCTCTAGGGTGGGAGTGGCATCTGTACGTAGGGCATGGGGCACAGATGGATCCATTGCGGTTTCCCCATTTTCAGATGTCACAAACCGTTTTACCCCTGGTGAGATCGTATACGTTGATGGTGGTCGACGCGCCAAGGTGCTGGACAGTCATAGAGCGGGGTCGGCTACCGTATTGCAGTTAGATATTGTCAGGAATAACCGTGACGCCAACGCACTTCGCGGAACTCTTATTGAAATGGAGAGCGACGATCTTCCAGATGCGCCCGAAGGATCTTATTATCACTACGAAATTGTCGGCGCAAAAGTACGCACAACCAAGGGTGAAGAGCTAGGAGAGGTCCTAGAGATCATTGTTACAGGGGCAAACGATGTATACGTGGTTGGAAGTCCAAAATCCACAGAGTCCAAAAGCCATATCCTTATCCCAGCGATTTCCGACGTGGTACTCGAAGTGGATGTGAACAACAGGCTTGTGACTGTGAATCTCCCCGAGGGATTACGCTAAACCTTTGACCCGATTTTAGACGTCTTGCTAAGATCACTCTTTAAGAACTAAAACTCCAGACCAATGTTCAGAAAATATCTAAACCCGCATCCCGAAGTAGTTCGGCTACGGGAGGAGCACCATGTCCGGTCACTCTAAGTGGAGCACGATCAAGCACAAGAAGGCGGCTACTGATGCCCGCCGAGGACAGCTTTTCACCAAGATCGCCAGAGAAATCATCGTGGCGGCTCGTGGCGGAGCAGACCCAGAGACCAATTTCCGGTTGCGCCTTGCCATCCAAACGGGCAAAGACGCCAACATGCCTAATGACAACATCGACCGCGCTATTGCTAAAGGCTCAGGTGCAGACAGTGACGGGGCGGAACTGGAGGAGATTACTTACGAGGGTTACGGTCCGGGCGGCACGGCCATCATGGTCCAGGCTCTAACAGATAACAGAAACCGAACCGCTTCAGATGTCCGTCAGATGTTCAGCAGATCTGGAGGTAATCTTGCTGAATCCGGCGCTGTCTCCTGGGGGTTTTCCAACTCTGGCGTAATCAATGTCGAGGCCTCATCGGGGGACCCGGAGGAGATTGCACTCGAGGCTGTAGATGCTGGCGCTGAGGACTTCGATATCGACGGCACATCCATCGAGTTCAAGGTTTCATTTACGAGCTTCGAGCCATTAAAGACTGCTCTTGAGAATATGGACGGAGTGGAAGTGGAATCAGCAGAGTTGGCTATGGTACCCAGTACACTTGTAGAGCTGGATGACGCCAAGGCCAAGCAGGCACTCAGGCTACTCGACACGCTCGAAGATTTGGATGATGTCCAAAAGGTATTTTCCAACGCTGACTTCCCCGACGAGGTGATGGCGGAGTACGCCGAGGCCGGTTAACAGGTGAGTTGCATCCGCCTGAATCCGCAGATTCGGAGCTAGTCCTGCGATGCCCATAGAAGCGATTAAACAATCACTCGACGCTAACGGCACTGTATTAGTGAAAAGAGGCACTCTCCACTAAGGCCCTTTTCCAGCGGAAGCGGGGGATCCCTGAAATATGGATTATGACGCGTGGGCCAAATGGTATGACGTCTTCTATGCGACCGCCGGTACGGAAGACGTTGATTTCTATGTAGAAGTGGCCAAGAGCTCAGGAGGCCCAGTTTTGGAGATCGGTTGCGGAACCGGTCGAGTTAGCCTGCCTATCGCTGAAGCCGGCATTGACATTGTCGGAGTCGACTTCTCCCCTGCGATGCTGGTTAAGGCCAATGAACGAGGATCAAACTCTCGTAATCTTGGGATTTCCTACGAGTTTATTCGTGGAGACATGCGGACCCTAGCTCTTGGAAGAAAGTTCCCTCTCGTCATCATCCCGGCCCGGACCCTGTACCTTGCCTTGACACCAGAAGAACAAGTCCAATCCTTGAGGAAAGCCGCCGAACACTTAGCTCCTGGTGGAATACTTGCCTTCAACCTGTTCGTGCCTGATCCCAACCTAATTTCTGACACATCTGAAGAACCCTTTTCCATGGGTGAGAGTATCAATCCCACCACGGGTCTACGATGTCTACTGAGTGCAGTTAACAGCCCAGACCCCGTCACTCAGACAATTCGCAGCGTCCAGACCGTAGAGGAATTGGATGAGTCGGGCTCAGTGGTGCGCACGGAAGATCTAGTGGTTAATCTTCGCTTCATGTATCCATCTGAAGTCCACTTGATACTGGAAGATGCCGGGCTGGTTGCAGATCAGGTCTACGGTGATTTCTTTGGCGGCCCATTGGAGGAAGACAGCGAAGAAATGGTATGGGTTGTCCGACACATCAATGGCTAATCTCAGGATTCTGAGAGTGCACCAGATGACATATCGCCACACATCCCACCCACATTCAAAGACCACAGCATCCGCGCCAGGAATCTAAGCGTCTTTGCTGGGAGTCGAATAGAATCGTCAGATAAACCCACTAAACTTCTGACCATATCTGCACTATAAAATCTCATGCCTGACTTCAAGATCGTCTCGGACTTCAAGCCCACTGGCGACCAGCCCCACGCTATCGAAGCGTTGTCAAAAGGTCTAAACGAAGGCAAGAAATCCCAGACTTTACTTGGCGTGACAGGAAGCGGGAAAACTTTCACGATGGCGCAGATCGTAGAGCAACAGCAGCGACCCGCGCTTGTCATCGCTCACAACAAGACTCTGGCAGCTCAACTTGCCTCCGAATTCCAAGAGTTTTTCCCCGAGAATTCGGTCCAGTACTTCGTCTCTTATTATGACTACTATCAGCCAGAGGCATACATCCCAAGATCGGATACCTACATAGAGAAAGAATCAGATATTAACGAGGAGATCGACCGCCTGAGACATGCAGCGACGCGAGCGCTACTGACCCGTCGAGATTCGCTAATCGTAGCGTCCGTTTCATGTATCTATGGCCTCGGTTCTCCGGAAGAATACGAAAGTTTCGTCCTGAACCTAACTAAAGGCGAACAGACAGGCAGAAACAAAGTTACCCGTCGGCTCGTCGACATGCATTACGATCGCAACGATATAGATACCAGTCGTGGTCGATTCCGAGTCCGTGGTGACACTCTGGAGGTTATGCCCGCATACGACGAACTCGCTGTGCGTGTGCAGTTCTGGGGCGACGAAGTGGAACGTATTACAGTACTCGACCCGCTGACTGGAGAGGTCTTGGGTGACAGGGACGAGATCGATATCTACCCAGCCAAGCACTTTGTGACTTCAGAACAACGGATGCTGGATGCGCTAGATGATATCGAGGAAGAATTAGAGGTTCGACTCAAGGAACTGAACGACGGTGGTAAGTTGCTGGAGGCGCAGCGTCTTCAACAACGGACACGCTACGACGTGGAGATGTTGCGTGAAACCGGGACATGCCCTGGCGTCGAAAACTACTCTCGTCCATTAGGACGCCGCGCGCCCGGATCAGCACCATGGACCCTCCTAGACTACTTCCCAAAGGACTTTCTGATCTTTGTAGATGAGTCGCACATGACCTTGCCCCAGATACGCGGGATGTTCCATGGAGACTTAGCACGCAAATCTACGCTGGTAGATTACGGATTCCGTCTTCCGTCGGCCATCGACAACCGGCCACTTTCCTTTGATGAATTCGAAGACCGAATCAACCAGATTGTGTTTGTTTCGGCAACTCCCGGTCCGTATGAAAATGAACACGAAGAGCAGCGCGTCGAGCAGTTAATAAGACCTACCGGTTTACTGGATCCAACTATCGAAGTTAAGCCCACAGCCGGTCAGATTGACGATCTTTTGGACAACATTCGCGAAAGGGTCGCCAAACATCAACGAGTATTGGTGACAACACTCACCAAACGGATGGCCGAAGAGTTGTCTCAGTACCTGCTTGAGATGGGAGTGCGCACGCACTACCTGCACTCGGATATAGACACATTTGAACGTACCGCAATTCTTCGTGATCTTCGGTTGGGCGTGTACGACGTGGTCGTTGGGATAAACCTACTTCGCGAAGGTCTTGATCTCCCTGAGGTATCGTTGGTTGCGATCATTGACGCTGATAAAGAAGGCTATCTGCGCTCCAACACATCTTTGGTGCAGACAGTGGGGCGGGCAGCCCGGCATGAAGAAGGTCACGTCATCATGTACGCAGACAATATGACCGGTTCAATGCAAACAGCGATTGATGAAACGGCGCGCCGCCGAGTCGTGCAGAACGCACATAACGAGGCAAATGGGATTGAGCCGGCGTCGATCATCAAAGAGGTGCGTGACATGACCGAGAATGTACGCAAGATAGCTGAGACAACAACGCCACACTTGGCTGCCGAGGGATTGCCAAAGGATGAGCTAGCCCGACTAATCCGGGACCTCGAAGCCCAGATGCGCACAGCCGCTAAGGATCTGGAGTTCGAGAAGGCGGCCCTATTGCGTGACCAGGTAGTGGACCTCCGGAAAGTGATGGTGGACGCGGAAGTGGCTACCCCATCAGCCGTAGATTGAAAAAACGGGCGACTAATCTAGCCGACCTGAATTAATTCTGATCTCAGATATGAGGCAGCCGACAGGTGCTACGTCCACCCCACCTTTTCGTGCCATTTGCCCGTGTTTGTACCAATAACCTGCAGAAGTCGTTTCCTATCTTCTCGGCTTAAGAAACATTACTTGTCGACAGATCAGAGATCATCCCCATAACGACACCGAGTTTTTTGATGATATCAACTAAAACTCCTCCTTCTGGGTCCTTATCAGTCCTTATGGCCTGTAGAATATTCCCTTATGTTCTTTGGCCTTCGACAACCTACGATATGGAAGATCGGTTTGCTTAATTGATGCATCATTTTCGACGCCGCTACCTAGGGTTTTATCCTGGATGGTGGATCATCGTTGGAGCTGCGTTGGTGATGTTTGGAGCAGCAGGAAGCAGATTCTCCTTCGGGGTTTTCGTAAAGCCGATGACCGAGGAGTTCGAATGGTCTCGGAGTTCGTTGTCCGGATCGCTCGCCATAGCTGGATTGGCAACTGCGTTCCTGCGGCCAGTTGCGGGGTATTTATCTGACCGTTACGACCCGGTAAAAATGGCGTTACTCGGAATGTTAATGGCTGGCGCTGCCCTCTTTGGCCTATCCCGCATAGACCATATATGGCAACTCTATGCTTTGTTTTTGTTGATGGGCAGTGGCTTTACTCTAGCGTCCCCGGCCACGATGACCAAGTTGATCAGTTCAGTGTTTACGCGTCGGAGGGGACTTGCCCTCTCTCTCTCCGGGAGTGGTTCTGCAATCGGCGAAACCACACTGGTGCCTATGGCGGCAGTTGTCGTAACCCTGAGTGGCTGGAGAGATGCTTACCTGCTTCTGGGTATCATCCTTGTAGCCGTGATAATACCGATCTCATACAAATTACTTAAAACTAAGGCCGAACCCGAAGTCGATGATCGAAGTCCAGATGAACTCATAGCCGGAAAAAGCAGCGCTGATGGGTCTGTATGTATGTGGATGCCCGACGATGGCATGTCGCTGAAACAGGCCACCAAAACTCCGATCTTCTGGGCTTTAGTCTTCGGGTTTTTCACCTGAGGCTACACAATGGGCTTCGTGAATGCCCACTTCGTTGCCTACGCTCAAGATCTGGGAGCGAGCACCATAGCCGCAGCTGGAGCGCTTGCCACCGTTGGTGTGACAGGTGTGATCGGAGCATTGACGTTTGGGAACATGGCAGACCGTCGTAACCCTCGTCATGTGTTAGCAGTCGCCTACAGTTTTCGCGGTATCGGCTATGTATTTCTGCTTCTAGCACCCAACCTATGGATAGCCACTCTTGGAGTGATGATCATAGGAGCTTCCTGGACGTCGGTTATATCCTTGACTGGAGCCGTTTCGGCTGACCAATTTGGACTTAAACGTCTTGGAACCGTCTACGGCACAATTTTCGGGATTATGCCGCTTGGCGCCGCCTCTGGGGTATGGATCGCTGGACGGATGTACGACACCCAGGGTAATTACGATATCGCGTTGGCTGCGGCAATGATTGTCGGTCTTGCATCTGCAATACTTATTGGAATCCCAAAATATCGGCAACTTGCACCTGAGGTTAAAACAACGCAATCAGCCATACCTTCAATAGCAGACTAAGCGAACCTTACTGCAAACACAGGTCATAAACGTGAGTGTGTTTACGAAAATTGCCCGGTGGTGCGGGGATTGATAAACTAACAGGCATCTGAAAACTTGCATCTGCCCGATGTAGTGGCGTTAACGACAGGATTTTAAAATGACCACCCAACAGGACCTCACGAAAGATGAAGTGATCGAGGCTCTCAAAGAGGTATACGACCCTGAGATTCCCGTGAATATCGTGGATCTTGGGTTGATATACGACATAGAAGTCTCCGACGGCGAGGTCGCTATCGAGATGACATTGACCGCACAAGGATGTGGCATGGGCCCGTACATCGCCCAGCAGGCTGAGTGGCGCATCGCTGAGATTCCGGGTGTCGAAGATGTGGAAGTCGAACTAGTTTGGGATCCGCCATGGAGCCCGGAGTTGATAACTGAAGACGGTAAACGCCTTCTGGGACTTGACTAGCCTGGACTCTATGTTCCGATGATCTGAAATTGATGGGGGGCGGTCCAGTTGAGGGCCGTCCTCGTCGCGTAACCAATCGCACCCAGGACAGATGCAAACTCACATGACGCAACAACAAAGAGAACTAACACCGGAAGAACGTTCGCGTGTCGAGGGTATGAAACGCAACTGGGAACAGAAGCGCCTCGTTAACGAACGTCTCCAACAGATTGGCAAACGTATTGGCGTCTACTCCGGTAAGGGCGGCGTCGGTAAAACAACCGTAGCTGTGAATCTAGCCGTTATGTTGGCTCAAGAAGGCGCTCGTGTCGGCCTGTTTGACTGTGATATCGACTGCCCAAACGTAACCCGTGTGATGCGGATCAGCGAAGGGCCGACGTCGGACGATGGACAGGTGATGAATCCGCCATCGCGATTTGGCGTTAAGGTCATGTCGATGGCTATGTTCCAAGAGAACGAAGAAGAGGCCACCATTTGGCGTGGTCCCATGATCCACAATGCCATCAATCAGTTCCTGACAAATACGGACTGGGGTGATCTCGACTACATGGTTGTCGACCTTCCCCCAGGTACTTCAGACGCGCCGCTGACCGTAATGCAGACTTTGAATCTAGATGGTTTCGTTGTGGTTACTACGCCTCAGGAGTTGGCAGCACTGGATGCCAAGCGTTCCATAAACATGGTCCGAAAGTTGAACTTAGATATCTTGGGTGTGGTTGAGAACATGTCTGGCGATATCTTCGGCCGCGGTGCAGGAGAGCAACTGGCAGAAGAAATGGAGCTCCCGTTCCTGGGTCGTGTCGAAATGCGAGCCGATTATCAACAGTCCGAGACTAAACCTACCGTATTCAACTCAGACGATGTAGCAGATGAGTTCCATGGGATCGCTGATGGTGTCCGGAAACGCCTGACCGAATTAGATCCAGAGGGATAATAAGTCTCCAGCCCTGGTTGACCCCCTGTTAACTGTGTTATTAACTCGCGGCATGCCATCCTTTGACGGGTTCATTTCGACCGATCTGAGCCGACTACGCGCAACCCGCATTTGGGCGGTGTCCGTACTAACGGTCATCGGGATGTCATGTACGAGTCAAATACAGACTTCTGCACCACCACCTGACACGCCTATTCCTGCTACTTCCACACCGGAGTCTACTCGGGTGGCCCGCCCTACAGCGACGCCAGTGCCCCTTCCGCCACCGGTTACCATAGACGGGTACACGGTCGAATTTTTCGGTGGAATAAAAACACCTGGCGACCTCGCATTTGATGGTGAGCACGTCTGGGTCACAATCGTAGGCGACAATACTGTATCCAAGCTCGATTCTGACGGCCAGATCGTCGCTACCTATCCCGTTGGCATTGCTCCAAGACCTATGGCCTTCGATGGTGAGCACATGTGGGTTGGCAACAACGCTGTGAGCTCCGTCACCAAACTAACCGTAGAAGGCGAGTTTCTGGGTGAATTTCCCGTCGGAGGCGGTTACACATCTCCAGCAGCCATGGTCGCAGATGGGACAAACATGTGGGTTGTCGCATCCTGGGGCAATTCACTTCACAAGTTATCCCCAAGCGGGGAAGATCTGTTTTCCGTCGCCGTACCCGGTAATCACCCGTCACCGTGGGCCGTAACCTTCGACGGGGAGGCAATCTGGCTAGCCAGCCTAAACCTTCATACCATTGATAAGATCAGCCTGGACGGTGACCTTCTAGGATCGTTCCCGATCGGCAAACGCAATGTTGACTATGAAGGTATCGGTACCGATACCGGAGGACAGGGCCCAACCGCGCTGGCCTTCGATGGAGGCAACATATGGGTTGCATCCAACTGGATAGACCTAGTTGCTATGGTGAACACTGATGGAGAGGTAGTGAAAGAGATCACTGTAGGGGCCTGGCCCTCTGGTCTGGCTTTTGATGGAAATTCGGTCTGGGTCAGTAACTTCGTAGATAACACGGTTACTCGGCTGGGGCTCGATGGCAGTGAGATCATCACGCTACCGGTGGGAAAAGGTCCCGTCAGCATGGTCGCCGTTCCAGCGTCTCCAGGTGTAAATGCATCGTTATGGGTGGTGAATACTTCGGCAACAACGGTCACAAAAATAACTCTGCCGTAATAGTCTCCAAAGCGAAAGAGATCACGCGGTAGGAACCAACTTGAGACATACCGGCATCGACACAGAAATCTCTCCCTCCATGGCGGTCAATTGTCCTGAATGAAGGTCCCTTTCAAAAACAACAATATTGTCTGAGTCTTGGTTTGCCACAAGCAAATATCGACCAGATGGATCGATTACGAAGTTCCTCGGGTTCTTGCCACCCGTGGATTCATGCCCCACAAATGCTAGTCTCCCAGAAGTGGCATTGATCGCGTAGATGACGATGCTATCGTGGCCGCGATTTGAACCGTATATGAATAGTCCGTCCGGAGACACGTGGAGGTCAGCTGTAGTGTTTTCACCATCCCAAGTGTCTGGTAATGCCCGTACTGTCTGCTTCGGCGTGAGGCGCCCAACCGTGCGGTCGTAGTCCATCATTGTGATGGTCGAATCCAACTCGTTAATGGTGTAGGCATATCTTCCATCTGGATGGAAATCGAAATGACGGGGACCAGCGCCGGGGTGTAACTGCACGTCTAGACCGACAGGATCCAATGTTCCTGAGCCTGAGTCCAGTTCGTAGGACTTAATTTGGTCCAGACCGAGATCGTTGATATAGACCCGTCCTGTCTGGTAATCCAGGTTGGCAGAATGCGCGTGAGGTCCATCCTGTCGGTCGGAATTCGGACCTGTAATGCCTTCATGTTGGACGAAATCTGATGGGCTAGCGAGGCTGCCGTCAGCGTTGATTGGAAGAACGGCAACACTTCCACCGGCGTAGTTGGTGACAATGGCATTCTTGCCGTGTACATCGACGTCAACGTAACAAGGACCTGGTCCTTGGGTGGGTTGCCGGTTCAAAAATTTAAGAGCCCCAGAATGGCGGTCTACATTGAACGAGCTGAGCGCTCCGCTAACGCCGCCTTGATAGTCGTCGACTTCAGTTACAGCGTAGAGGTGCGAATTGGACGGGTCCAAGGTAAGAAATGACGGGTTAGTAAGCTCAAAGGCCAACTGAGGAGTCGTCAGAGTACCAGTACCAGCATCAAAACCCCCGACTTCGATTCCGCGTCCTCCGCGGTGGGTATACGTTCCAATGAATAAGAGGAATTGATTGTCAACCATACGTTTCTCCGCGCCTGTCTTTCTAATACCAAGGCGAATGTAGGGTGGGAGGATTTACGCTGCCGAGGTCCTTTCGTGTAATCCGTCAGTCTTCGACGTGAGTTCCAGAGTGGAGGTGCTCTACATACACCTTGACCGATTGTTCCAATGTACGATTAGTGTCGAAAGTCTGCCTGGTTTCAGTTGCGAACGGCGTACCGTCCAGGAGCAGAAAAATATCGCGCGCCGCCTGATGAAACTTGTCGGTCACACCCGCCGAGGCGAAAGTCATCGCTATCTCTTCCATTTCGCCAATCCATCGACCCGCATCCAGTGGGAGTCGAGGAACCGCACGCTTCATCCCGTCATAGGCAGCGGTTTGGCTGGACGCCAGTTCTGCGCTTAACTCCTCGGTAATTCCCAGAGACTCGGCAGCAGTAGCCACGGCCGTGAGCAGCGTAGTTGTGCCTTTGGTAAGCCCGGCGTAGCACATTTTGATTGACGAGGCCCGCCCAATCTCACTTCCCATCGGTATCACCTTGATACCCTTGCCATCCAAATCCAAGATTGGTTCAAGGTTTGGTCCACTGGCGTAAAAGCGGGGTGGCGAACCCGGCCTTCCCGGGGCACTACCAATGATTCCAGCGTCTGTGTAGCCTGCCCCAGCGCTCGTGATCATGGCCTCGATACGTCGTGTCGTGTCGGGTGCAATAGCGTTGCACTCAACGTACATCAGAGTCTCTCCGGTTAACTGGAGTACAGAGGCAATATCGTTGGCAAATTCTGCAGCAGCAGATGGCGGCATAATCGAAAGGATCACATCGGCTTCTGAGACCATCAGTTCGAGATTTTCGACGTCAGTAATGCCCGCGATTTCAGCCAAATTTCGCGAATGCTCGCTTCGTCCAGCCAGGCAGGTAATCACCCTGATATCACTCTCCCCTAGCACCCTCCCTACAGCATGACCCATATCTCCAATGCCCATTACGGCGACTGTCTTAAATGGCATATAGCGTCCTCTGAATGGTGTTAGTTACATGAAGGTTCAGGTTATACGACGCAGATGCATATTTGTAATGTGTGGAGAACGTTTCAATGTCTAAATGAGAATATGGCCATGATGGTACCGTTTTGCTGATCACACTCACTGTTACTCATATCGACGGGAGACTCAAATGCAACTAGGCATAATCGGACTCGGACGCATGGGCGGAAACATGGCCCAGCGACTTCTTGGTGCGGGCCATAACGTGATCGTTTACGATCGAGATCAAAAAACTATCCGCACCGCAGTTGAACATGGAGCCAATATCTCAACAGGTCCAGCTGACATGGTGTCCCAGCTTTCTACACCGCGGGCTGTTTGGATCATGTTGCCATCAGGAAAAGTCACCGAGGACGGTGTCGATGAACTCTTGGGTTTACTGTCCCCGGGAGACACCCTGATCGACGGCGGTAACTCCAATTACAAAGATACTATTCGCAGATCTGAAAAGGCATCTGGGTTTGGTGTGGACTTCCTTGATGCGGGCACCAGTGGTGGTATCTGGGGATTACAAGAAGGCTACGCATTGATGGTGGGCGGTGATAAAACTGCATACGACCGCTTGCAACCGATATTCCAGTCTCTGGCTCCGTCGGCTGATCGTGGTGTCGGGCGGGTTGGACCCAGCGGCGCGGGACATTTCACGAAGATGATTCACAATGGCATCGAATACGGCATGATGCAGGCTTACGCAGAGGGATTCGAAATCCTCGCCGCCAAGTCGGAACTCACTGAGGACCTAGAGCAAATCGCGAAGATTTGGCAGCACGGTTCGGTGGTGAGGTCATGGTTGCTGGATCTTACAGTGGCCGCACTCGAAGAGGACGGTGACCTCTCGGCCTTGACCTCCTACGTAGATGACTCGGGTGAAGGACGGTGGACCGTTATGGAATCTGTAGACCTCGGAGTTCCAGCCCCGGTTATAACCGCGTCGTTGCAGACCCGGTTCAGGTCGCGTCAGACCAATCCCTTTGGAGGACGTATGCTGGCCGCACTGCGCAAGCAATTTGGGGGCCACGAGATTCAAAAGGCGAAGTGAAGTAAGCCAATAGTTCTAGTCGCTGTGGTATCGGCAGTGAGGTTGTCCCGACGAAATACCCCACACGATAAAGAAAGGCATAGATATTGCCGCAAATTTAAGTTGAAGCTCACATCACCAAAGGAGGCACTAAAAATGGCAGGACTTGTTGAAGGGAAAGTTGCACTGGTCACAGGAGCTGGTTCTGGGATCGGACGTGCAACGGCATTGGAATTCGCCAGAGAGGGCGCGCTCGTTGTCGCCGCTGACATCGACTCAGAGTCAGCAGAGGAGACTGCCCAACTAATCAACGACCAGGGCGGTGAGTCTAAGGCGTTCTTGGTGGATGTGACAGATGAATCTGGGGTAACAAATATGGTCGACTTCACCGTATCCGAGTATGGACGACTCGACTGCGCCCACAACAACGCAGGAATCCTTGGGCCGCTGTCGGATATCGCAAACTACCCCCGTGAGGCCTACGACAGGGTACTAGACGTAAACGTCACCGGAGTCTGGTTATCACTACAAGCAGAGGTGCGACAGATGCTGAAGCAGGAAACACCTCCCGGAAGTCACACCATAGTAAACACCTCATCGGTAGCAGGGCTCGTCAGTAATCATGAGATCCCCGCGTACACCGTTAGCAAACATGCAGTAGTCGGGCTGACCACATCCGCTGCGCAGTCATACGGAAAACAGGGGATTCGTGTGAACGCAGTATGCCCCGCCCTAATAGAGACAAAGATGTCTATGCCGTTCCAGATTGACCCAGACAAACCCAGTACAACGCGCGTTCGTCAGGCGATCGACCGGAATGGTCAAGCGGAAGAGGTTGCAACCGTCGTCGTGTGGTTATCCTCACCGGCATCGTCATTTGTCACCGGTACACCAGTCCGTGTGGACGGAGGGGCACTCGCATAAACTCCGACATTCAGACAAAGTATGGCTTACCGATATTTACCACTTCACAAGGGTAATATTCTCATCAAAACCGTTGAGCCTTATTCACAGATATCTTCAGTGAACCAGATAACATGAAGCGTCACACAAATATCTGTATCTTGACTTGCATGGCTACGTGAATTCTCCAGAAATCTGTGTATAAAAAGAGGCGCCCTGGTTTCGGCCAGGGCGCCTCTTTTTATTCCCTTTATGGGCGTCCGTGAAGCTTATTTCAGTAGTTCCGGGTACATGGAGAAGTCCATTTGCTGCACTGTGATCGTCTCGATCAATGCAGACTTGCCCTCGCTATTGAGTTGCTGTGCCTTCTTAATCGCCGGTCCGATTTCTTCAGGCTTCTCCACACGAATACCAGTCGCACCCAGCCCCTCCGCAATCTTGGCATAGTCTCCACCCTGGTTACCTGCACCAAACTCTTCCATCGCTGTAGGTTGATGGTGGTTGTAACCACCCATAGTGCTGTTGTTCAACACAACAGTGGTAATCGGATGACCAGACCTGACTGCAGTCTCAATATCTAGACCCGACATGCCAAACGCTGCATCACCCATAATGTTCATACAGAATTTGGACGGGTCAGCGATCTTGGCGCCTATCATCAAGGGAATGCCGTACCCAAGATGCGTAGTCTTACCCCATCCGATGTATCCAAATGGAACAGTAGCACTGAAGAACGGCATCACCTCATCACGTGGATGTCCAGCATCATGGGTCGCAACAGTGTTTTTGTGGTCCACCACCGCGTTAATTTCTGCGACTACACGGTACGGGTTCATTGGGGACCCAGCAGTCGCCAACTTAGGCGCCCATTCTGCTTGCCATTCTTTCCAAACGGCTGCCACACGATCTGCAGTGGCAGTGTCACCCTTGCGACCATTATCACCCAGGGTTGCTTTAACCTCTTCGATCATGGCTTGCAGGACGAGTTTGGAATCGCCAACGATCCCGAGATCGATCGCATAGTCCTTATTGATATCCTCTTCCGAGATGGTCGAGTGAATCATGAACTTGCCGTCCGGTATTTCGAGACCGAAGCTGGTCCGGGTAAGACCGGTGCCAACACAGAACATGGTGTCCGAATCACCCAACCATTTCCACACCGGCTTCGGCGCCGTACGATTCGCTGATCCGAGAGCCAGAGGGTGGTCATCCGGGAATGCACTTTTTGCCTGCATAGTGGTCATGACGGGAATCTGGGTAAGTTCAGCGAGCTCCATAAGCTCCGCGGTAGCGGCAGCATAGAGCACACCCTGTCCCGCCCAAATCGCCGGGTTGCTGGCTCCCAAAAGCTGCTTCACAGCATCTTTAACGTCGGACGGATTGGGAGCCGTTTTGATAGTTGATGTCGGCTTATAGTCCCTGTATCCCTCAGGCACTTCCTGCCCAAGTACATCACCATTCATCTGGAGAAGAGTCGGTCCAGGCCTACCGTTTCGAGCGACATGGAAGACTCGGCGGACCTGCTGAGAAACGCGTTCAATCCGGTTAACGTCTAATGCCAACTTGGTGATATGTTCGAAATTCTCTGGAGCGGAGAAGCCTGGGAAGACGTCTTCTCTGAAGGTGCCGTGCCCCCCGGGCATATACACCAGAGGGACAGCGTCTCCAAAAGCCTGTGCTATCCCGCCAAATGAGTTCTCAACACCGGGACCACCCTGAGAAGCGAACACACCGATCTTGCCTTTAGAGGCAAGTTGCCGACTATAGGCGTCAGCTGCCTGTATCCCGCCACGCTCTTGTCGAAAAACTATCGGACGAATGCCCGCTTTGGCAACCGCTTCAATAAGCGGGTTGGCAGGGAAGCACGCCATCCACTCGACGCCTTCTTTTTTCATGCACTGAGCTACAAAATCGAAGCCGTTCATCTTTGAAAGATCCTCCGTCCTCGGACGCAATATCAATTCTTTATTTAGGTCGACGGGTAATGATACCGTCGACTCTCATTAGAAGAGGTCCACGGTATCCTATCCACTTTCGCTGGCGCATTGTAACGCTGCTCACCGACACGCGCCGGCTAGACTCCCTGACAATGGTCAACAACAATTAGGGAACAATTTCCTCCATCCCCGAGATACGATGACGTCTCGTTCCGAGATACCAAATGCAGTACGTAAGGTGAAGACAATCAATTCAACCCTCAGGCTTAACAATGGAGCCATACTGGACATCGAGACCCTCGGCGACTCTTCGAACCGCCCAATCGTACTGTTAAGTCCGGCAGATTCCGACCCAGACTTGTTACATAACCTGGCTGAACGATTATCAAGTGATTTCATCGTGGAGTTGGTTCCTCTTCCTGGGGACGGCAGAGGAGGTGATTGGGCCGCTGCAGCTCTCGATAAGTTGACTAATCCAGCTCTCGTTGTTGGGTATGGCCAGTCATGTCGCGCCGCATTTGTCTCCACAAAGCTTCGAAGTGTCAAGGCAATGGTGCTTGTGGGTAAAAACTTACCGAATCCAGAGACCGACGATCCAGGAGTGTCCACGCTGATACTCCGAGGAAGACAGTCCCTCGAACTGAGTCATGAAGCTGCAGTCACTCTGATGAACCGCCTCCCTGACTCACGCCTTTATGAACTGGAAAATTGTGCGGATAACCCTGCAGTACAGGCTCCGGATGCGCTTGAAACGGCTGTCAGGTGGTTTATCAATCACCTACCTGAAAATGGGACCATTCAGCACCCCGATGGACTACCTGAAGGCACCTCAGGCCGTAATCAAAAGTGACTGTGCCACACAGATGCGTGACAGGACAACTGTCAGCTCGATGAACCCTTCACCACGGCGAAACACAGAAACATCAATGCCATTGCAGGCATCGACTGACAACGCGCCCTCTTCCCCCGTGGTTGACCACAGAAAGGTAAGACTTTTAGACGCATTTCAGAATCGTAGTTTCCGGTTTCAGTGGCCATCTGACGGGCTGACTATCTGGGCATTCGAAATGGAGACCATAATCCTTGCCTGGTACATACTCAACGCCACGGATTCTCCGTTACTGGTAGGCATCATCGGCGCACTTCGTTTTGCGGGGACACTATTCGGGCCCGTGTACGGAGCTTTGACAGACAAGTTCAATCGCCGGAAATTACTGATCGCCGACCGAGTAACGTTGGCGGTCATAGCACTCGCTTTCGCATCACTTGCTCTAACTGGAGCACTTGAGCCTTGGCACGCATTCGTGTTGGCCTCCCTGACCGGCATAGTCCGTAATCTCGACAATGTGGTTAGACAGGCTTTGCTAGCGGACGTTATGTCGCCACGATCCCTTTCCAATGCACTTGCACTCAGCCGCAGCGTGATGGACATATCACGTATCACAGGTGCCTTGCTTGGTGGGAGCCTCATGAGTTCGCTAGGTCTTGGCGGCGCGTACGTTGCTGTCATGCTTCTTTATGCCGGAAGCAGCGTAATTTCAGTGGGTATAGTCCTCAAAACGCAAACGGCCAGAGTCAACGATTCCGGCTGGTTTGAGGACCTAAAAGACGGCGTGAGTTATATCAGGCATGACCAGGCAATTATTGGACCGCTATTCCTAGCCTTCCTAGTCAACTTAACCTTGTTTCCTACCGTACATGGACTCATGGCAGTAGTGGCGCGTGAGGTCTACGACAAGGGTCCGAATGGGTTCGCACACATGCAGATGACCTACGGAATAGGGGCCCTTATCGGCTCAATCTGTCTTGCCGCGTATGCACAGTCCGCTGCCCCTATGAGAAGAATGATGATAGGCATCGTTCTCTGGCATGTGAGCATGCTGGTATTTGCATTGATGGGATGGTGGCTAGCAGCTTTGGCGACACTCTTAGTGTGGGGGATGACACAAAGTCTGGCAATGATATCTATGTCGTCTGTCCTTCTCCACACCTCACCTGCGGCATACCGTGGTCGCGTAATGGGCATACGTTCACTGGCGGTGTACGGACTACCAATGGGGCTTATTATCAGCGGCCTGATCGCAGAATGGCTTGGCATCCGAACCACGCTGGCTATCAACTCTATTGTTGGCCTGGTTGGTACGTTTCTAGCGGGGTTGGTGTGGAGAGGCCTGTGGTCTAAAGGCCCAAATTAAAATCAGCCACCGGACTAGAGGAAAGCCACGCACCTTTCACTGGAGACGGTAAATCAGTACACCCGCAGGGGAGTGGTCATCTGCCAAATTCCGAATTGAGTGCAAACACTCAATCGTCTTCCAGGGTTGAGGTATCACCTTCCGGTAAGCCAAGTTCTCGGGCTTTTAGTAACCGACGCATGATTTTGCCTGAGCGCGTTTTTGGTAGTGAATCAGTAAACTCCAACTGACGAGGCGCAACAGCCGCTGACAGTTTGGTTCTAACGAAACGCATAATGTCACGCCTTAGAGCATCATCCTGTTCAACTCCTGGTCTAGTGGCGACAAAAGCCTTCACCACCTCCATGGCGATATCATCCGGAACTCCAATCACTCCGGCCTCAACAACATCCGGATGTTCAATAAGAGCACTCTCAACCTCAAATGGTCCGACGAGGTGCCCCGCGGTGTTGATTACATCATCGGATCGGCCCTGGAACCAGAAGTACCCATCTTTGTCCATCTGTGCCTGGTCACCAGTGATATACCAACCCTTTTTGTACTTAGAGTTGTACATTTCCGAGTTGTTCCAGTAGGCGTGGAACTGGGAGGGCCAGCCAGGTTTGACGGCCAAAAGACCGTCCTCCCCTGCTGGTAACGGATTGTAATTAGTATCCAGTATTCCCATCTCGATGCCTGGAATCGGCTTACCCATTGAGCCGGGCCTTACCTCCATCGAAGGGTAATTAGCACACATAATTGCGCCCGTTTCGGTCTGCCACCAGTTATCGTGGATAGCCTGGTTGAACATTTCATTGCCCCACACAACTGCCTCGGGGTTGAGAGGTTCACCGACCGAAGCAATGAATCGTAGCGTCGATAGATCGTGGTTCTTTACCGGCCCTTCGCCAGCGCGCATAAGCATGCGAATAGCGGTAGGAGCCGTGTACCAGACGGTGACCTTGTACTTGTCGATAGTGTCGTACCAGTTATTAGCGCTGAAGCCGCCCTCATATATCAAGTTCGTCACGCCATTCGTCCACGGCGCCATCATGCCGTAAGACGTGCCGGTCACCCATCCTGGATCAGCTGTGCAGAAGTAGATATCGTCAAAGTGAAGATCTAACGCCCATTTCCCGGTCGCGTACTGTTGGACAGCAGCCAGATGTCGATGCACAGCACCCTTGGGTTTTCCAGTCGTACCCGACGTGTAGTGCATGATCGAGTAGTCATACATGGACGTGGAAACGATCCCAAAATCGTCTGACGCAGCGGACATAATATCTTCGTAGGCCAAGTCCCCTGCTACCAACGGTTCCGTTGAGCGATGATCCTTGTTCACAACTACTATGTGCTCGATATCAGGGCACTCCGGAAGGATGCTGCTGACTTTGTCGCGCAGCTCTGGCTGCGTCAAAAAGATCTTTGCCCCAGAGTCTTGCAAACGGTCCCGCACTGGCTCCGGGCCGAATGCCGAAAACAAAGGTCCTACCACACCACCCGCTTTAAGTGTGCCGAAAAACGCAAAGTAAAGCTCTGGTAGCCGGTCCATAAAGATAAAAACTCGATCGCCGCGTTCAAGGCCAAGATTTGTGGCGGCATTGGCCCATCTGTTGGTATGAGCCTTCATCTCAGAGAACGTGTATATCTCTTCTTCGCCGTTCTTTCCGGCCCAGATCATCGCCACCTTGTCTCCGTGGCCATGCTCCACATGACGGTCAATCGCCTCATAGGCCTTGTTGAGCCCACCGTCCGGCAACCAGTCGAGCTCCGAGTACATGTCGGTCCACTCGAAACCTTTTGCCGCTTCGTCACGGTCAATAAGATTGGGCTCGACCGACATCTCAGAAATCGCTGGCTTAGTGATTGGATCGAAAGGCACTGTTACGCCTCCGGGGAACGCTTATGGTCTGGATATTCAGTGGAACGATGAGGATACCGGACGAAAACGAGTCCGGCAAAAGACATTTATCCGATTCGATAATTTCGACCCGAACATAACCTCATTTTGTCAGATCAGGCAACAGATACACATACGGCATTGGGACTATTTAGCGGTACTGGCTGATACGAGTATCAACCATATTTATCACCGTAAATTAGCAGGAAGCGTTCGGCAATCGAACGTCCTAGAAAACCTATCCAGCTTATCTCGCCCATTCGATGAGTTCGCAAAACCCCGATATTAGTATCCGGAATCATGCGACCAGCACTGCACCGGGTCATACTAAATGCCTAATCCCGCGTTGACCGCTATCTAGAGCCACGACATAATCGGGTATCCACACAAAACAACATCGCTTCCGTCGTCGCTTAACGACGTATACGGTGCCAATCAGAGGAGCCACTGAGACTTGTCTGACGAGAATCCGATCCTTCTAGAACACGATGGCTCCGTTGCCATCGTCACGTTAAACCGACCGCACGCTATGAACGCACTAAGCCGACAGCTCTTCACAGAGCTGTATGACACGATAGACATGCTTGACCAGGATGAAGAGACTTCGGTCATAGTCGTGACTGGGGCAGGCGACCGCGCATTTTCGGCAGGCGCAGATATTAAGGAAATGGCACGACTAGCCGAGCAAGATGTGCCTCCACCATCCAGTAATTTTAATGAGCACTCATGGAGATTTGCCACAGGCCGTAAGCCGCGTATCGGTGCATTGAATGGCCTCTGTTACGGCGGCGGCGGAGTGCTATCCACTTCTTTCGACATCCGTGTCGGTTGTGACAAAACGCGGTTTCGTTTCCTGGCTGTGACTTATGGCCGTATCAACAACAGTTGGCTTCTACCAACCATCGTCGGGTTGCCTATTGCTCGAGAATACCTACTTACGGGACGTGTGGTTGAGCCGGGCGAGGCGCTGACCGCTGGGCTACTGAATCACCTGGTGCCACAGGACCAGGTCCTGACAAAAGCCGTCGAGATCGCGCAGGACATTGCTAAAAATGATCAGCGAATGGTGCAGGGAGCTAAGCGCCTGATCGATGGAAACATTGGTCGCAGCTGGCGGGAGCAGTTTGAAGAGGAACTACATGAGCAGGCAACGAAGTTAGCGCCCACCCCGGTCCTTGAAGGTTTCAAGTCCTTTATAGACCGTAAGGGCACTGGGTAACTCAATAGAACTCGATAGGACATACCTAACCGGCTGTACGGATGTATGATCTGCAGCCTCACAGTCTGAAATGACAAAGCGAACCCCGCCACAACCGAGCGGGATCCCTCTGGAGGGAAACCGATGACCAACGGCACAAAGCCTAAAGGCGCACTGGACGGCGTACGAGTCTTAGACCTAGGTCGCTATCAGGCTGGCCCACGCTGCGGACTCATGTTCGCCCGACTCGGCGCTGATGTAATCAAGGTGGAAGCCCTGAAAGGGGATGAAAGCCGAACCAACGGCCCGCGCGTACGCGGACAATCAGCCTATTGGGTTCAGTACAACTCAGGCAAGCGTAGCCTATCGATCAACCTTAGGACCGAAGAAGGCAAAGAGGTATTACGAGATCTCGTCAAAGTTTCGGACGTCCTGATCCAGAATTTCCGTCCCGGGACCATCGCAAAAATGGGTTTTGGTTACGATGATCTCAAGAAACTGAACAAGGGTATTGTGATGGTCAACGTATCAGCATACGGCCAGTACGGACCATTTAAGGACCGAGTCGGCTTCGACACCATCGGACAGGCCATGAGCGGATTAATGTCCCTCACGGGACCACCTGAGGGTGACCCCACAGTTCAGCCGTTCCCATTAATTGACCGGATTACTTCTCTACATGCGACCATAGGTGCACTCGGTGCACTTTACGAACGGCAATTCTCGGGTGAAGGACAGGCAATCGATGTCTGTTTGGCCGACACTGGGTTCACCACATGTGAGATTCCATTAACCGCTTATCTTGGCGCAGGCATTGTGCCTGAGCGCCAGGGTAACGGAGATGGCGTCACAAATTCCTACAAAACTACGGATGGACATGTATATCTGGCCGGTGCGTCAAGCGACAACATCTTCCCAAGGCTTGCAGACACCATAGGGCATCCAGAGTGGAAAGATGATCCCAGGTGGCAAAATCGAACAGGACGCAGTGAAGACAGCGGTGAAATAGAGGCTGCTCTTATTGCATGGTTCGGTGAGCGGAGCATGGACGAGGCAGAAAAAGTATTGAATGCTGCTTCAATCCCGTGTGCTCCGGTAAACGACATCCCACATGCTGCAATGAGTGAACACCTTAAGGAACGTGAAGTTCTAGTGGAGGTTGATGACCCTATTGCAGGGAAGATCCACGTGTCTGGCAAGATCGTGAAGTTCAGCAGAAGCGATGTTCCAGTAGGGACCACACCGACAATTGGCCAACACAACGACGATATCGTTGGTGGTTTGCTTGGTAAGAGCAGCGATGACATAGCCAAACTTCGGGAAGCTGGTGTTATCGGATAAAGGATTGGGCTGCCCTAGAACGGGCAGCCCCGTTCTAACTCTTAATACTGTCCAATCAGTCCATATCGCACAGAGCAAATTGACTGGTAAGCGTTGTGCCAGAGTGGACTACGCGGCTATCATCAATTAGTCGTTTCACACAGCGTGATCCAATTTACGTTTTCTGTTGTGGAAATTGAGTCGCAGCATCCAGGTGACAGACCGCGCTCCGGACCTTCCGCCGCCGGGTCTACCTGATTCAGCCTTCTCCTGAAGAAATCGAGTTTTTCGAGTTCTTGGGAGGGTAAATGGAGGACACAGATGAAAGTCATCTTCTTGAAAGATGTTCCGCCCAACGCTCGAGCTGGTGATATTCGAGACGTCAAGAACGGTTATGCACGGAACTTCCTACTACCCCGAGAGCTTGCCACATTGGCGACAGCAGGAGAGCTCAAGCGTGTCGAGAGCCTGCGGCGCGATGCTGAAGTCCGACGCGTGAAAGAGGCAGAAGACTGGCGCGATGTCGCGACTAAACTGGCGGAGGAACCGGTAGAAATCCTGGTACGTTCAGGCCCGCGCGGCAGGCTGTACGGTTCGGTCACGAACACCATACTTGCCGAAAAACTGACCGAGATCTCGTCCGTCCAGATCGATAGACGTGGGATTCGATTCGAAACTCCTATCCGAACGCTGGGCGAATTTGTTGTTCCGATACGGTACTTCGAAGGTGTTGATGGTCAAATCACTATGAACGTAGTTTCTATCGATGGAGGTGCGGAGGCAGCGGCTATGGAGGCAGCTATGGAAGAGGGCGTTAGCGGAGACGGTACCGGCGAAATGTCCTTGCTGGAAGAGTTCGAGGCCCGACGAATCGCACGAGAGGCCAGGGAACGTGGAGAGGATGAGGATGAGAACGAGGGAGAAAGCGACAGCATCGAAGAGTCTGCTGATGCAGGCGAAGCGGAGAGCACCGAGGAATAATCCAAATTGCAGGCGGATCGGCTTCCACCACACGACATAGAATCTGAAGAAGCTGTTATCGGCTCATTACTTGTCGATGGTGAGGCCTTGCCGCGGGTGACATCTTTCCTTGACCCGAATGACTTCTATCGGGAGAGGAATCGTTGGTGCTATGAAGCCTGTTTTGAACTTTTCCAGCGCCAGGAAGCCATTGACCAGATTTCTGTTGCGCACGAACTCGAGCGGACTGAGAGGCTTGCAGATGTGGGTGGGACAGCCTATCTCGGCCATCTTGTAGAAATCCTTCCAACCTCTCGACATGTCGAGTTCTATGCTCGGATTGTTCAGAGAACATCGACCATGCGAAAACTTATCCGAGCGGCAGCGGATATATCGGAGATTGGATTTGAGGAGGATGCTGATGTCGATGCAGCTCTCAGCCGCGCAGAGGACGCTCTTTTCCAGATTCGCTCGAGCGCCGCTACAAGAGATTTTGTTCCTCTGAGTGAATCCTTGGACCCATTTCTTGAACAAACTTCTCCCCTCACCGACATGGACGGAGTCGAGGGGCGACCAATTGGCACCGGATTCAAGGATCTGGATGATCTTCTAGGCGGTATGAGTCGATCAGACATGATTGTTCTTGCCGCCAGACCTAGTGTTGGGAAAACCATGCTGGGGCTCAACATAGCCCGTAACTCCGCACTGGGTGCAGGGATCGGTTCAGGAGCTACAGTCGGCGTATTCTCCCTTGAAATGGGTAAAGAGCAGATTGCTCTACGCCTTCTTTCTGCAGAAGCCCGCGTGGACATGCATAACCTCCGAATGCGACTCCTTAGTGAAGTTGAACAGGAACGGGTCGTAGATTCAGTCGGTGTACTTTCAGATCTATCCATTTACATAGATGACACGCCGATTCAATCGGTTGCGGAAATGCGGTCCAAAGCACGACGTCTACAAATGGAACATGGCCTTGACTTTGTGGTGATCGACTACATGCAGTTGATCAGAGGTAACAGCCGTCGGAGCGAAAACAACCGGGCACAAGAAGTCTCTGAAATATCGCGTTCAATCAAAGGGATGGCACGAGACCTCAACGTTCCGGTTCTTGCTCTTTCACAACTTAGTCGAGCCATCGAACACCGTACCTCTCACCGACCCATGTTGTCCGACCTGCGTGAAAGCGGATCAATTGAGCAGGACGCGGACGTGGTCGTCTTCATTCACCGTGAAGACAAATTCACCACGGAGGAAGAGTGGGTACGCGATAACCCTGGGCTGATCTACCCACGAGGGTTAGCGGAGATGATTATTGCCAAACATCGTAATGGCCCAACCGGGAGTGTCGAATTGGCAGTCAGTGACGCCTGGGGACGCTTCCAAGATAATTCTCGACGACCCATCGACGCCCAGGCCTGACAGTTATGACAGACACCATAGATCCGTTGAACCAGGATCAGGTGCGCGCAAAATCTAATCCATTCCCAACTGGGTTTAAATCAACCCCCGTACCCAATCCACTACTGTCGGGCTTGCTTGAAGAGATCAGTGACCTTGACGAGTTAAAGGTGACTCTGAGAGCGATCTGGTTTATGCACCAGAAACGGCTCTTCCCTGCATCTATTAGACAGTCGGACCTACTATCAGACCGCACGACTGCAGCTATGTTGAATAGTTCCGGACCGGAGTTGGAAGGATGCGTCTCAAAAGCACTGGAAAAAGCGGTCGCTCGTGGTACTCTGCTAGCGGTACGCAGGGACACCCACGAGACCTTATATTTTTTGAACTCGGACGCCGTAGTAAGGGCCATCGAATCAGCGCATCCAGATCTGAAAAGGGTTGATCGGGCTGAGACCTATCCTGCCGAGACGGATATCAGAAAACCACGGTCCGTTTTTACAGAGTATGAGCGCAACATTGGGACCCTTACCCCGGCGATATCAGACGTCCTCAGGGACGCTTTGGATACATACCCGGAACAATGGATCCGTGAAGCGATAAATATCGCAGCACGGGCAAACGCAAGAAATTGGAACTACGTTGCCGCTGTCCTTAGAGGATGGGCGGATGAAGGCAGGCCGGATGGAAAGCCTGGATCAGATACTGACTCGACTCGCTCAGACGAGTACATCCAACGCTACCTCGACGCGCAACGGGCCAGAGGCAACCGCTGACGGACAACCACACTGCAGCATCTGTGATGATGCGCGTTGGGTCAGACTTGGTGAGCCGATGGGTAGCCCCAGATTCGGCAAGATGGCCCCATGTGAGTGTCAGGAAGAGAGTTGGAATAGCAGGCAAGGTGAACGGCTGAAACGATATGCCAATCTTGGGCCACTTGAACGTTTGCGTTTCGATACCGCTCTACCGGAGGGACGAGATGGCTTCGCTGATTCGGCAACATTTGCACCTGCTCTAGAGGCAGCGAGTCTGTACTCAGAAAACCCTGATGGTTGGCTGGTTATCCTCGGTCCGTCGGGTTCAGGCAAGACTCATCTTGCTGCCGCGGTCGCGAACCGTTGTGTCGAGGATGGTCGTCCTGTCTTCTTCATCCCTGCCCCTCAACTGCTTGATCAATTACGACCTTCCGGATTTGTCGCAATTGAGAACGGAGAATGGTCGGAAACGGAAAGTTTGTTCCAGCAAGTCGTTAATGCCCCACTTCTGGTTCTCGATGACCTCGGCGCGGGTAGCCAAACACCGTGGGCTGAAGAAAAGATGGACCAGATCCTAACCAGCCGTTACAACGCCCGTCGCCCGACTGTAGTCACATCTGGGATGGACCGGAGCAGCCTGCCTGACCGCATGCGGACACGGCTCCTCGATCCAGACCTGGCCACCGTATGCGAAATTACCGCCCCATCTGGCACCGCTGTATCCACGGTAGGGGACATACCGAACCGCATGCTGGAAGCGATGAGCTTTCAGTCTTTCGATCCCAGAGGCGGGGCCGGAGCGAGCCGACCACAACAGGCAGCTCTTTCAGATGCTCTTGGGGTGGCTAAAACTTTCGCGGAACACCCGGATAGATGGATTTATCTCGCCGGTCCAACAGGTGTAGGAAAGACGCATCTCGCGGTAGCAATAGCAGGCCTGCGCAAGTCCCTCCGATTACCTGCTACTTTCGCCTTTGTGCCCGACCTCCTTGACCATCTAAGGCAAGCGTTTAGCCCAGAAAGTCGGGTCAGTTATGACAGTTTGTTTGAACAGATCAAAAACTCTGAACTCTTAATACTGGACGATCTCGGCGCACACAGTTCTACTGCATGGGCTGAAGAAAAGTTATATCAGTTGATAGTCCACCGTTATAACTCGGTACTCCCAACGGTTATCACAAGTAGGGTGTTGCTTTCAGATCCGGACCAAGATGACAGAGAATCCAGAGCATCTTTCTCGGCTTCCATAATGTCTCGTCTACGCGATGGATTGATGGTTAGTGAACGTTTGCTGGAAGCACCAGATTACCGAAACCGCGGCTCGGCCAAACCACCGGCACGTCGTACGCGAACTGAGCGCGGGCGAGGCCGTCTCTAGTGGTTCACGATCATTCGGATCCCAAATATCCGTTCCGCGAGGGCTGCATCTTTTGCAATATCTCCAATGGATCGGAATTTGCTAACTACCTTGCTCCAGGAGGAGTAGAGACACAGGATAGATTCGATTTGAAGCCGGACGGTCCTCTCGCCTTCAAAAACCGTTTGACCTGGGTAAGGGTCATGGCCCTCGTTATTCCTTCCGGTCATCCCTCACAGGAGCAACTCTGGACTGACCGTGACTTGTACACTCCGCTGATTCCACATGCAATTGCGCTCGGTCGCGAGTTGACCATAGATAACGTACCGGAAGGCACGACCCCTGAAGGTTTCCGTGCTATTTCAAATTTCGGACGTATCGCCCATCAAAGTCAGGACCACGCACATGTTCACGTCATATCTCGACCTGATGCTGAACCAATGCCAGAGGTAGCTCTCGATGCCTCTCCATTGGAATCTTCAAATGGTCATGTGCTAGTAGAACATGCCCAAGTGATCAGTGCTCCTTGGAGTGTACGCATAACCCTGGCTGGAGTTACAACCCAGGAAGCGATGTGGGCAGACCAGAGATTGCCTGACCTTATAGATACGACGATCGCGCTTGCTGAAAAACAGTCGCCCGAAGGCTATCGTATTGCAGCAGAGTTTCTGCCGACGGACGGCCTTGGCCCCGCGGGGTTGTTCATACTTGGAGGCGGGCAGTTGGACTTGTACGCCTGAGCGGCATCCGCAGGGGAAAATCCAGAACACCCTTCCCCACAAGAGTTATATTTCTCTGGATACTCCGATTTCATGCGTAATGACGCTTCTAGGAACGATTTCAGATGAAATTGTCTTCTAGATTGCCTTCAGGGTGTTGACGCACAACAGCAATCCCTTACTATCTGGCGATAGCCTTCATATTTTATCCTGATGGTGGTCGTTGATCGATTTTCGTGGAGACCCACGCCGCGACCCAAATAATCAGGACCTAGCCCGGCCAAGTACGCCGGAGACAAGGAGAAGACGTTGGCAAGTATTTCGAAAAAGTGGCCGTGGGTTATTTTCGCGTCCCTAAGCCTGCTTCTCGTAGCTGCTATCGCCTGTGGCAGTGGCGCAGGGGGCGGTGCTGCGGGTAGAAGCGGGAGTGACCAAGAAGCGTTCCGTGGTTTCACTGGCGTGGCTGACAATGCCACCGCAACTGCGGAAGCCGAAGCTGCGGCCGCATCTGCGGCACCAGACGCTGCACCAGCTGCTACGGCAGCACCGGCACCTGACGCTGCACCAGCTGCTACGGCAGCACCGGCAGCAGCGGCAGTAGCAACCACGGCACCAGCGACCGGAGGCGGTTCTGCCGCACCGACCGGTGAGGCCACCGTTGCAACAAACCAGGTAGTCGCACCTAGCGGCACACCTCGGTTCTGCTCTGCTGGTTGTGCAGAA